>NZ_FYDZ01000008.1:0-292334 GCF_900187515.1 Pseudomonas sp. Irchel s3f10 | reverse complement strand
ACCACGCAGGCGTTGGTGATGCTGGCTCGCAAACTTGCTCGGGTGGTATTCGCCTTGCTGAAAGGGCAAAGCGAATATCAGGCAAAAGTCAGTTGAGGGCTTCCCCTCAACCATAGAATCTCCCACAGGGGGGAACAGTGTTGTTATTTTGTGGCGGTGTAGACCTGACGGCCGCCGAACCAGGTTTGCAGGACCTGGGTGTCATGCAGGGCTTTGTTGTCGACGCTGAACACGTCGCGGTCGAGGACGATAAAATCAGCCTGCTTGCCCGGCGTCAGCGAGCCGATCTGCTTCTCCAGGCCAATCGTGCGCGCGGCGTTGATGGTGTAGGCATAGAACATCGTGTCGCGGTCCAGACGTTCCTCGGCGTTGAGCACACCCAACGGTCCGACGCGGGTGATGGCCTGGGCCATGGCATTGAACGGATTCGGCGTCGACACCGGCCAGTCACTGGCGCCGGCAATCGTCGCGCCCTGTTTCAGCAACGAGTGCGCTGGATATTGATAGCGAAAGGCGAGGGCGCTGACGTAGGGCTTGATCATGTCGGTGGTGTAATCGTCGGCGCTGGCCCACAGCAGTTGCATCGAGGCGATGACGTTGAGCGGCTTGAAGCGGGCGAACTCTTTCGGGTTGACCATTTGCAGGTGAGTGATCGAGTGAGTCACGCGGCTCTGGCGGTCCTTGCGCGCCTGGGCGATGCCGTTCAGTGACTCACGCACCGCGCGGTCGCCGATCGCGTGGATGTGCACCAGCCAGCCGCGCTGGTCGATGGCGCTGACCAGTTCGCCGAAATGCTGCGGATCAATCAGCAGTTCGCCCTGTTTGTGCGAGTTGCTGTACGGATCGATCATCGCTGCGCTCTGCGCCGGGAATTCGATCACGCCGTCGGCGAAGATCTTGATCCCGGGTAGGGTCAGGTTGGGAATGCCCTGGAATTGCTGGCGCACCTTGTCCAGCGTGTCGAGGTCGGCGGGCACGCTTTTCGGGTTGGCCACCAGCAGCGCCGCGACGTGTACGCTCATGTCGCCGCTTTCCGATAAGGCTTTATAGGCCGGCAGCACGCCGACGGTTTTCTCGGTCGGCTTGAGCGCGAACACCGCTTCACCCGGTGCGGCGTTGGCGGCCGGGTCCATCCACGCGGTGATGCCGAGGCTGTTGTTGTAGCGCACCGCTGACTTGGCGGCGTTGAGCATGTCGGCAGGGCTCGGCACCGGCATTTTCGAGGCGACCCGATCCCAACCAGCGTCGACCACAAAGCCGTTCGGCTCACCGTTGGCCAGTTTGCCGATGGTGTCTTTTTCCGCGTCAGGCAAGGTTTGCAGCAGTGCGGCGTCGATGCCGGCGCGCTTGAGCATCACATTGTTGGCCCACGCCGTATGGTGGTCGCTGCCGATAAATACCACTGGCACGCTGGCCCATTCGCCGCTGTTGAAGGTTTTGCCCAGGGCCTCGGCTTGCGCCCAATAAACCGAACTCATGCCAGCGATGCTTAACACATCGCCGTGTTTGGCCTTGCCGTCTGCACGCCAGGCGCGCAAGCGTTTTTGCAGTTCGTCGAGGTCGACGACTTCGTCTTCCATGTTCGCCGAGACCATTTCCAGTCCGCCGAAAATCGCGTGGGAATGGCTGTCGATCAGGCCGGGCATCAACGCTTTGCCCTTGAGGTCGATGACTTTTGTGCCGGGTTCGATCAAGGCTTTGATCTGTGCGTCGGTGCCGACTTTCAGCACTTTGCCGTTCTCCACGGCCAGGGCCTGAACCTTGGGTTGCGCACGGTCAGCGGTAAAAATCTTGCCGTTGAGCAGGATCAGATCAGGTGCTGCCATGGCTTCCATCGAGGCAAAACTTACAGCGGCTACCAACAGACTCGGGATGAATCTTTTCATTGAAGATTTCCTTGTTATTGCGTCTGATGGCGAGATTAGTGGCTGGTAGCGGCTGACAGAACGCCTCCCTCACGAAAAACGTTTTTGCCTGAATGGAAAAAGCATGGACAAGTTGGGTGCATTGAAAATGTTCGTGGTCACCGCGCAGCTCGGCAGTTTCAGCCGCGCCGCCGAGCAGTTGGGCAAGACCCCGTCGGCGCTGACCAAAGCGGTCAATCATCTGGAGTCGGAGCTGGGCGCACGGCTGTTCGAGCGCAGCACGCGGCGGATTTTGCTCACCGAAATTGGCCGCGTGTACCTGGAAACCGCACGGCTGGTGTTGCAACGGCTTGACGAGGCCAGCGAGGAAATCGAGCAGTTGCAGCACGGTTTGCGCGGCAGCCTGAAAATCACCGCGCCGCTGGCGTATGGGCGGGCATTTCTCGATGAGGTGTGTGACGGGTTTTTGCAGCAATACCCGCAGATCAGCCTGCAAGTGGATCTGTGCGATGCGTTCGTCAATCTGCTGGAAAGTGGTTACGACCTGGCGTTGCGTGAGGGTCACGATGACTTGCCGGGGCTGATTGCGCGGGTGGTTGGCAGCAATCGTCTGGCCTTGTGCGGCAGCCCGGAATATCTGGCGCGCAAGGGTTTGCCGGTGAACCCACAAACCCTTGAACAGCATGAATGGCTGCTTTATCAGCATCCGCTGCTCAGCCGCGAGTTCTGGTGGGCCGAGCGCGACGGGCAGCGACTGAGCCTGGCGCAACCGGCGGCGCCGCGATTGCGCAGTGATAATTACGATTTGTTGCTGGCCAGTGCCTTGGCCGGGCGTGGTTTGCTGCACACGCCGCTGTGGAGCGCTGCGCCGTACATTGCCGATGGGAGATTGGTGCGGGTCATGGCCGATTATGAGATCGACCCGGATAGCTTCGGCCCGCACATTCTGGCGGTGTATCCGAGTCATCGGCGGGCCACGGCGAAGGTCGTTGCCTTTATCGATTACATCGCTGCATTTCTCGCCGAACGCGGCCTTGGCTAACACCCACGCACTGATCGTTCCCACGCTCCGGCGTGGGAATGCAGCCCGTGACGCTCCGCGTCACTGGACGCAGAGCGTCCCTAGAGGCATTCCCACGCAGAGCGTGGGAACGATCAAGAACGTAGGAACGATCAACGTGGGGTGGGCCGACCTGTGGCGCTTGTCAGGAAAATCCTACAGGAGTACAAATGTACTCCATGACCAATCTGACTCCCCGCCGTACCGCCATCCTGACGTTTATCCGCGATCGAATCGCCGAACACGGTCAGCCCCCAAGCCTCGCTGAAATCAGCGAGGCTTTTGGTTTTGCCTCGCGCAGCGTGGCGCGCAAGCACGTGCTCGCGCTCACCGAGGCCGGTTTTATCGAGGTCAATCCGCATCAGGCCCGAGGCATTCGCCTGCTCGGGCAGCCGCCGCGTCCGGAACTGCTCGATATCCCTGTGCTCGGCCGCGTCGCTGCCGGTGCACCGATTGGCGCCGATGCCGACATCCATAGCCGCTTGCTGCTCGACCCGGCGCTGTTCTCGCGCACACCCGACTACATGCTGCGGGTGCAGGGCGATTCGATGATCGAGGACGGCATCCTCGACGGCGATCTGGTCGGCGTGCGGCGCAATCCCGAAGCGCTCAACGGCCAGATCGTCGTGGCGCGGCTCGACGGTGAAGTCACTATCAAACGCTTCGAACGGCTCGGCGCTGAAGTGCGGCTGTTGCCGCGCAACCCGGCGTACCAGCCGATTGTCGTGCGCGACGATCAGGATCTGGCCATCGAAGGGGTGTTCTGTGGTCTGGTGAGGCAAGGCTGATGGGCGCCGTCGTTGCGTTGGATACGCTGTTCAATGGCGGCCAGGTCTGGAAGGGCCGGCCTGCGCCCCCGGCCGCCAGCCCGCAACCGACCGGGCACGCCGCGCTGGACGCGGCATTGCCCAGCGGTGGCTGGCCGGAGGCGGCGCTGAGCGAAATCCTGTTGGCCGGCCCCGGTGTCGGCGAACTGCAACTGGTCTGGCCGACGCTGGCGCGGTTGTCGGCGGCGGGCGAGCGCATTGTGCTGGTGGCGCCACCCTTTGTGCCGTACCCGCAGGCATGGGAAAACGCTGGGGTCGATTTGCGCCAGTTGTCGGTGATTCAGGCCAGCGAGCGCGATGCCTTGTGGGCGGCGGAACAGTGTTTGCGTTCGGGCAGTTGCGGCGCCGTACTGTGCTGGCCGCACAAGGCTGATGACCGCGCGTTGCGCCGTTTGCAGGTCGCGGCGGAAACCGGCCAGACCCTGGCGTTTGCCTGGCGCCCGTTGAGTGAAGCAGTCAACCCGTCACCGGCGGCGTTGCGCATTGCCATTGATGCCAAACCCGCGCAGTTGCGCGTGCTCAAGTGCCGTGGCGGTTTGGCGCGTGCGGCGCCGATTGCCTTTGCCGTGGGTCACTGAGGTCGCCATGCGCTGGGTGTGTATTCTGTTCCCGCAATTGGCTCTCGACGCCGTGCTGCGTCAGCGCCCCGATCCTGATGAACCGCTGGTGCTGCTCAACGGTCCGGCTCAACGCCGTGTGTTGCAAGCGGTCAACCCGGCGGCACGCAAACTCGGTTTGCGTCCCGGCCAGTCGATGACCGCTGCGCAGGCCATGAGCAAAGGTTTTGCCACCGCCGATTACGAGGCCGCCGAGGTCGAACACTGGCAGCAGTTTCTCGCTGCGTGGGCCTACCGTTTCAGTTCGCAGGTCAGCGTGCATTACCCACGCACCGTGGTGTTCGAGATCGAATCGAGCCTGGGTCTGTTCGGTTCGTGGGCGCAGTTCGAAGCACGACTGCGCCAGGAACTGAGCGATCTGGGTTTTCGTCATCGCATCGTCGCTGCACCGAATCCGGTGGCGGCGCGAGTGCTGGCCAATGCTTACGATGGCTTGGTGGTGCCGGACGGCGAGGCCTTGCAGCATCACCTCGGTCAGTTACCGGTCGACCGCGTCGGCCTGGAGCCAAGCGTGGCCACGGCGTTGTCGCGCATGGGCCTGCGCAACCTCAGTCAGGTGCAGAGCCTGCCGCGTCAGGCGCTGGCGCGGCGTTTCGAGGCGCAGATGCTCAAGCATCTCGACACCTTGTTCGGTGCGCGCCCCTTGGCGCTGGAGTTCTACCTGCCACCGGATCGTTTCGACGTACGCATCGAACTGAATTTCGACGTGCAGTCGCATCAGGCATTGCTGTTCCCGTTACGCCGTTTGACCGGTGACCTGTCGGCGTTCCTCTGCGGGCGTGACAGCGGCGTACAACGTTTCGACCTGCATCTGGAGCACGCCGGGTTGCCGGACAGCGTGATCAAAGTCGGTTTGCTCAGCGCCGAACGTGATCCGGCGATGCTTTTCGAACTGGCACGCGGACGGTTGGAGCAAGTGCAAGTCGAGGCACCGGTGCGCGGCTTTCGCCTGCGCGCCGAGGATCTGCCGAGTTTCGTCCCGCAGTTTCAGGAACTGTTCGACGATCGTCCGCAGCAGACTTTGCCGTGGGAGCAATTGCGCGAACGCCTGCGCGCACGGCTTGGCGATGACGCCGTGCAGGGGCTGCGTTTTCAGGCTGATCATCGGCCGGAGTGCGCGTGGCAGCACGGCGTCGACAAACAACGCTGCGCAGCTTTGCCCAGCGTGCATCGCCCGGGCTGGTTGCTCGGCGAACCGCAGAGCGTGGCGCAAGGTTCGGCGCGGATTCTGATGGGGCCGGAACGTATCGAGTCCGGCTGGTGGGACGGTGACGATGTACGCCGCGATTATTACCTGATCCAGAACCGCGCCGGTCAACAGGGCTGGGCTTATCGCGCGGTGGGTGAGGGCGGTCCGTTGTGGCTGCAGGGCTGGTTTGCATGAGCGACGGTTATGCCGAACTGCACTGCCTGTCGAACTTCAGTTTTCAGCGCGGTGCGTCCAGTGCGCTGGAACTGTTTCAACGGGCAAAAAAGCACGGCTATCAGGCGCTGGCGATCACCGATGAGTGCACGCTGGCCGGAATCGTTCGCGCCTGGCAAGCGGCGAAATCGGTTGAGCTGCCGCTGATCATCGGCAGTGAAGTGCGCATTGAAAACGGCCCGAAACTGGTGCTGTTGGTGGAGAACCTGGCGGGTTATCAGGCCTTGTGTGGTTTGATCACCCGCGCCCGACGGCGCACGCAGAAGGGCCAGTATCAGGTGTTGCGCGAGGACTTCGCCGAGCCGTTGCCGGGGTTGCTGGTGTTGTGGGTGCCGGATTCACTCGATGACGTGGAAGAGGGTCGTTGGTTGCAGCAGACCTTCGCCGAACGCTTGTGGCTGGCGGTACAGTTGCATCGTGGCCAGGACGATCAGCAACGGCTGGCGAGCTTGTTGAGTCTGGCCGCCGAGTTGCAGATTCCGGCGGTGGCTAGCGGCGATGTGCATATGCACGCCCGCGGTCGCCGTGCCTTGCAGGACACCATGACGGCGATCCGTCATCACGTGCCGGTGGCTGAGGCCGGGCTGCGTTTGCATCCCAATGGCGAGCGGCATTTACGCAGCGTTGAGGTGTTGCGCGAGTTGTATCCGCAGGCTTTGCTCGACGAATCGGTGAGTCTGGCCCGGCGCTGCACCTTCGATCTGGGCGAGTTGCGTTATCAATACCCCAAAGAGTTGGTGCCCGAGGGGCACAGCGCCAGTTCCTGGCTAAGGCAACTGACCAAGGAAGGCATCGCCTGGCGTTGGAAAAAGGGCGCGCCCTTCAAGGTGCTGAGGCAGATCAACAAGGAGCTGAAGCTGATCGCCGAGCTCGGCTACGAAAGCTACTTCCTCACCGTGCACGACGTGGTGCATTTTGCCCGTGAGCAAAAAATCCTCTGTCAGGGCCGTGGCTCGGCCGCCAACTCGGCGGTGTGTTTCGCCTTGGGCATCACCGAAATCGACCCGGATCGCACCACGCTGCTGTTCGAACGCTTTATGTCCAAAGAGCGTAACGAGCCGCCGGACATCGACGTCGACTTCGAGCACGAACGCCGCGAAGAAGTCCTGCAATACGTGTTTCGCCGTTACGGCCGTGGTCGCGCGGCGCTGACGGCGGTGGTCAGCACCTACCACGCTGCCGGTGCGGTGCGCGATGTGGCCAAGGCCCTGGGTCTGCCGCCGGATCAGATCAATGCATTGGCCGATTGCTGCGGCCACTGGAGCGATGAAACGCCGCCGGTCGAGCGCTTGCTCGAAGGCGGCTTTGACCCGGAAAGCCCGGTGCTGCGCCGGGTGCTGAGCCTGACCGGGCAACTGATCGGTTTCCCCCGGCACCTGTCGCAACACCCCGGCGGTTTCGTGATTTCCGAGCAGCCGCTGGACACGCTGGTTCCGGTCGAGAATGCCGCCATGGCCGAGCGCACGATCATCCAGTGGGACAAGGACGACCTCGACGCCGTCGGCCTGCTCAAGGTGGATATCCTCGCCCTCGGCATGCTCAGCGCAATCCGTCGCTGCTTCGACTTGCTGCGACGTCACCGTAATCTGGACTTGAGTCTGGCGACGATTCCGCCTGAAGACAAACCGACCTACGAGATGATCAGCCGCGCCGACACCATTGGCGTGTTCCAGATCGAATCCCGCGCACAGATGTCGATGTTGCCGCGCCTGAAACCGGCGAAGTTCTATGACTTGGTGATCGAGGTGGCCATCGTCCGCCCGGGGCCGATTCAGGGCGGGATGGTGCATCCGTACCTGCGGCGCCGGAACAAGGAAGAGGAGGAAACCTACCCGTCGCCAGAACTCAAGGTCGTTCTGGAAAGAACCCTCGGCGTGCCGCTGTTTCAGGAACAGGTCATGCAGATCGCCATCGTCGCCGCCGACTACAGCCCCGGCGAGGCCGATCAATTACGTCGCTCGATGGCCGCGTGGAAACGCCACGGTGGCTTGGAGCCGCACAAGGAACGCCTCGCCGCCGGCATGAAGAAGAATGGCTACACACCGGAGTTCGCCGCGCAGATTTTCGAGCAGATCAAAGGCTTCGGCAGCTACGGTTTTCCCGAATCCCACGCCGCCAGTTTTGCTTTGCTGACCTACGCCAGTTGCTGGCTCAAGTGCCACGAACCGGCGGCGTTCGCCTGTGCGTTGATCAACAGTTGGCCCATGGGTTTCTACAGCCCGGACCAGATTCTCCAGGACGCGCGCCGGCATCATTTGCAGATTCGCCCGGTCGACGTGCGTGCCAGTGACTGGGATTGCAGCCTGGAAACCACCACGGCGGCGCAACCGGCGATTCGCATGGGCCTGCGCATGATCAAGGGCTTTCGCGAAGACGATGCCCGGCGCATCGAGGCGGCGCGGGCGCGCGGTGCGTTTGCCGATGTCGCCGATCTGGGCGAGCGGGCGGCGCTCGACAGTCGGGCGCAGGCGTTGCTCGCCGATTCCGGGGCGTTGCGCGGTTTGGCCGGGCATCGGCATCGGGCGCGCTGGGAAGTCGCCGGGGTGCAGAAACAGCTGGGCCTGTTTGCCGGGTTGCCGAGCCAGGAGGAGCCGGAGGTGGAGCTGCCCAAACCCAGCGTTGGCGAGGATCTGCACGCCGATTACAGCACCGTCGGTACCACGTTGGGGCCGCATCCGCTGGCGCTGTTGCGCGGCCAGTTGAAGGCATTGCGCTGCCGCAGTTCGCAGGAATTGCTCGACGTCGAGCACGGTCGGCCGGTGAGCGTCGCCGGGCTGGTGACCGGACGCCAACGACCGGGCACTGCCAGCGGTGTGACGTTCGTAACGCTGGAAGACGAGTTCGGCAACGTCAACGTGGTGGTCTGGCGCGATCTGGCCGAGCGTCAGCGGCAAGTGCTGGTCGGTTCGCAATTGCTCAAGGTCGATGGCCGCTGGGAGCGCGAGGGCGAAGTGCGCCACCTGATCGCTGGCCGGCTGAGCGACCTCAGCCCGCTGCTCAACGGCATCCGCGTACAGAGCCGCGATTTCCACTGATCAACACAACCCTTGTAGGAGTGAGCCTGCTCGCGATATCGGTGTGTCAGACAACATCAACGTGAATGACACACCGATATCGCGAGCAGGCTCACTCCTACAGGGTTTTGCTTCTGTTCAAGGCAGCCAATTCACTGGCGTCAAAAAAACCTGTCACGAATGATGGCACTTTGTCATAATGCCGCCCCTTTTCAGCTCCCGCCGCGCATTGCCGTGCCGGGACATCCCCGTTTTTCAAAGGAATACTCAGTGAGAATGATCTCCCGGATGCTGGTCTCAGGCGTCGCGATTGCTGTGCTTGGCACGATGGCTGGCACACTCTCAGGTTGCGCGACCGAAAGCTCCCGTGCATTGCCGGTGGCCAAGGTTGAAAGCGCCACACAAGTCTGGACCGGCGTTCGCGTGCCAATGGCCGTGGGCAAGTTCGACAACCGCTCCAGCTACATGCGCGGGATCTTCTCCGACGGCGTCGACCGTCTCGGCGGTCAGGCCAAGACCATCCTCATCACCCACTTGCAGCAAACCAACCGCTTCAGCGTGCTGGATCGCGACAACATGGGCGAGATCCAGCAGGAAGCGGCGATCAAGGGCCAGGCCCAGCGTCTCAAAGGTGCCGATTACGTGGTTACCGGTGACGTCACCGAGTTCGGCCGCAAAGAGACCGGCGATCACCAGTTGTTCGGCATTCTTGGCCGTGGCAAGACCCAGGTCGCCTACGCCAAGGTCAACCTGAACATCGTCAACATCAGCACCTCGGAAGTGGTGTATTCCACTCAGGGCGCTGGCGAATACGCGCTGTCCAACCGCGAAATCATCGGCTTCGGCGGCACCGCTGCCTACGACTCGACCCTCAACGGCAAAGTACTGGATCTGGCCATGCGCGAGGCGATCAATCGTCTGGTCGATGGCATGAACGCCGGTGCCTGGAAACCGGGCAACTGATCGACGCCCATTGCAAGGAGCAACACCTCATGAATCTGATTTTGTCGCGCTCGCTGATGGCGCTGACGCTGGCTGCCAGTGCCTTGCTGGCCGGTTGTGCCCCCGGCCCGCAAACCCTGTACCAATGGGAAGGCTACGAACCCCAGGTCTACGAATACTTCAAAGGCGAAGAGCCGAAGGAAGCCCAGGCCGAAGCGCTGGAACGTGACCTGCAGAAAATCCGCTCCACCGGCAAAGCCGTACCGCCGGGTTACCACGCGCACCTTGGCCTGCTCTATCTGAGCATGGGCAAGGACGACCAGATGGTGCAGCAGTTCAAGACCGAGAAAACCCTGTTCCCCGAGTCCGGGACGTACATGGATTTCCTGCTCAAGAACGCCAAGACCGGAGACGCGAAATGATCGCGCGTACCTTGAAACTGCTGGCCGCCGTTCTGGCCCTGACCGTGCTGGGTGGCTGCGTTGCGCCCAAGACCGTGGATTACTCGGCCTACAAGCAGGCGCGGCCGAAGACCATTCTGGTGCTGCCACCGCTGAACACTTCGCCGGATGTGAAGGCGTCGTACAGCCTGCTGTCGCAAGTGACGTTCCCGCTGGCCGAGGCCGGTTACTACGTGCTGCCGATTACGCTGGTTGACGAGACATTCCGCCAGAACGGCCTGACCATCCCCGACGACATCCATCAGGCACCGGCAAACAAACTGAGGGACATCTTCGGTGCGGACGCCGCGCTGTACATCACCGTGACCGAATACGGTACGCGTTACATGGTGATCAGCAGTGAAACCGCAGTGACCGCGACGGCGAAACTGGTCGACCTGAAAAGCGGCACGACGCTGTGGACCGGTTCGGCCCGGGCGTCGAGCGAAGAGGGCGGCAATAGCAATGCCGGCGGTATCGTCGGCATGCTGATCTCGGCGGCGGTGAAGCAGATCATCAACAGTTCCACCGATGCCGGCTACCCGATTGCCGGTGTGGCGAGCAATCGTCTGCTCTCGGCCGGGCATAGGGCAGGCCTGCTGTACGGTCCGCGCTCGCCGAAGTACGGCACCGACTGAGCCCGGTAATGATCGTTCCCACGCTCTGCGTGGGAACGCATCCCGTGACGCTCCGCGTCACAGTGGACGCAGAGCGTCCATGGCGGCATTCCCACGCAGAGCGTGGGAACGATCAGTAGTCAACGCTCTGGCCAAAACCGCTCACCACCGCCTGATCGCATCCAGGCCCAATTGATCGATGTACAGCGTCTTCGGATCGATCAACTCATCGCGCACATGCGCCATCACCACCTCGCCAAAAATGATCTCCCGCGACTGACCGATGTTCAGCGCCATCCTCCGTCGGTATGCAATATATGAATGCAATTTGCCAAGGCCCGGATTAACCTGCGTCTGCCGCCCTTTTTCCATGGCCAGGCATCGCCGGGGAGGGTTGCCCGACGCTAAAGGAGTGTTCGAATGACCGACAAGAAACCGGGAACCACGGTCGACCGCGTCTACCAAGGGGTTTACGAGGCGATCAGCAAGCGTTCGTTGCGCCCGGGGATGAAGCTGGGTGAGGCCTCGCTGGCCGAGTTATTCAATGTCAGCCGCACGTCGGTGCGCGCGGCATTGAAGCAACTGGAGGCCGATGGGCTGGTCACCACCGAGCCCAATAAAGGGGCATCGGTGTCGCTGCCGAGCAACGAAGAGCTCCGTTCACTGTTCGAAACCCGGCGGCTGATCGAGATCGGCATCGTCACTGAACTGTGCCGGCGCAAGGACAGCACCGCGATGCAGGACCTGCGCGAACACCTGCTGCTGGAAGATGAAGCCCATGCGGCGGGCGATCACGAACGGCTGATCCATCTGCTCGGCGAGTTCCACATCAAACTGGCGCGCAGCCTCAATAATCCGGTATTGCTCGACTGGTTCCAGAAGCTGATCTCCCGCGCCTCGCTATACGCCGCCGCGCTGGACGACGACAGCCATGAAGTCTGCCGCGACAACGAACACCTGCGCCTGATCGAGTACATCGAGGCCGGCAATCAGAGCGCCGCCATCGAGCTGACCTGTACGCATCTCAACGGTATCGAGAAGGCCATTCTCGACGTCGCCGCGAAAATGAAAACTGGCTACCATCCGCTCAAACACCTGATCGGAGTTTAGGTTCCAGGCGGAGATTAAATCGGCTATACCTCAAATGAAACCAATGCGACTGCAGACGCTCGAAACAGACGGGCGTCGCGTCGATACGGCGTCGCGATTTATCGGGCAATCACCACAGGACACTGAGTCAGTCGATGCAGTTTTTATCCGATAGCCATGGTTGTGACGGCTGGAGAGGCGAAATGGCCGGACGCATCAGTGCGTTCGACTGGAGCCACACCGAACTCGGCCCGCTGAACAGCTGGCCGGCCAGCCTGTGCAGCGCGGTGCAATTGATGCTGGCCTCGCCACTGCCGATGGTCATGCTCTGGGGCCGTCTCGGCTACATGATCTACAACGATGCCTATTCGATATTTGCCGGTGGTCGGCACCCGTATCTACTCGGTGCGCCGGTGGAGCTGGGTTGGCCGGAAGTCGCAGATTTCAACCGGCACGTGGTCGATACCTGCCTGGCCGGCGGCACTTTGTCTTTCCGCAATAAAGAACTGGTGCTGTTGCGCGATGGCGTCCCCGAAGACGTCTGGATGGATCTGTATTACAGCCCGGTGGCCAATGATGATGGAGCGCCCGGCGGGGTCATGGCCATGGTGGTGGAAACCACCGAATTCATGCACTCCGAACGCCGGCGTCAGGCGGCGGAACAAGCCTACCGCGCTGACAATGAGCGGGTACGTCTGGCGCTGAATGCCGGGGCCTTGCTCGGCTCGTTTGTCTGGGACGTGAAAAACAACACATTGTCCGCGGACGAGCGTTTCGCCCGTACGTTCTCGTATCCGCCGGATCACGACCTGAGCAATCTCGCTCAGGACATTGCCGAGTCGCGCATCCATCCCGATGACCACGCCTGGGTTCAAGAGCGGGTCGCCCATTCCGTGCAGACCGGCGAGCCGTATAACGCCGAGTATCGCGTCCGGCGCAGTGATGGCAGTTATTCGTGGGTGTTGGCCAGTGGCGCGTGTGAGTTCGACGAACATGGTGCGCCGTTGCGTTTTCCCGGGATACTGATCGACATTCATGAGCGCAAGATTGCCGAAGAATCGCTGCTCAAATTTACCCGCAACCTCGAACAGCGCGTGGGCGAAGAGGTCGAGGCGCGGCTGGCGGCTGAAGAACAGTTGCGCCAGTCGCAGAAGCTCGAAGCGATCGGCGGTCTCACCGGCGGCGTCGCCCACGACTTCAACAATCTGCTGCAAGTGATCGCTGGCAATCTGCATTTGCTCGCCCGCCACGAACCGGACAACGCCAATGTGCAGCGCCGGGTCAGTGCCTCGCTGGCGGCGGTCGAGCGCGGTGCCAAGTTGTCCTCGCAACTGCTCGCGTTTGCCCGCCGCCAACCGTTGTCGCCAGCAGTGTGCAACCCGCAGCAGATTTTCGAAGGTGTCGGCGAATTGCTGCAGCGGGCGCTGGGTGAAACCATTCAGATCAACGTGCAGTTGCCGCAAAAACCGTGGCACATCAACGTCGACCGCAACCAGTTGGAAAACGCCATTCTCAACCTGGCGATCAATGCCCGTGATGCGATGAAGGGCGAGGGCACCATTGCGCTCAGCGCTGCCAACGTGCGCCTCGACCGCGAATTCTGTGCCGGCAAAGGCATCGTCCCCGGCGAGTTTGTCCGCGTCGCCGTCAGCGACACCGGCGCCGGCATTGAGCCAGAGATTCTCGAGCAAGTGTTCGAACCGTTTTTCACCACCAAGGCCGATGGCCTGGGCACCGGGTTGGGCCTGAGCATGGTGTTCGGCTTTGTCAAACAGAGCGGCGGGCATGTCGACATTGCCAGTGCCGTCGGTGAGGGCACGCAGGTGCAGTTGTACTTCCCGCGCAGCCTGCGCCCGATCCTTGATGAATCGCCCAACCTGCAACGGCAGCAGAGCGGTGGCCACGAGACGATTCTGGTGGTCGAGGACAACGACGCGGTGCGCGCTTCGGCGGTCGAGTTGTTGCGCGAGGAGGGCTATCGCGTGCTGACCGCCGGTCACGGCGATGCGGCCATGCAAATGCTCCTGGAAGGCACCGAAGTCGACCTGATCTTCACCGATGTGGTCATGCCGGGGCTGATCAAAAGCTCCGACCTGTTCGCCTGGGCCAAGGTGCAAACGCCGCCGGTGGCGGTGCTGTTCACCTCCGGACACACCCGCGACATCATCTCGCGCAATCACCAGTTAAGCCCTGACACCCATTTGCTCGGCAAACCGTACAGCCCCGAAGCCTTGTTGCAGATGATTCGGGTGGTTCTCGGCAACTGAGTGCTGAACATTCCTTTATCAAGGCAGGTCGATGACTTCCAAACGCACCTCCAAAGCACCCGCCGGCATGGTCCGAGTGCGCGGCGCCCGTGAACACAACCTTAAGAACGTTGATATCGACATTCCTCGCGATGCTCTCGTGGTTTTTACCGGGGTGTCTGGCTCTGGCAAGTCGTCGCTGGCGTTCTCGACCCTGTATGCCGAAGCCCAGCGCCGTTACTTCGAATCGGTGGCGCCGTATGCGCGACGGCTGATCGATCAGGTTGGCGTGCCGGATGTCGATTCCATCGAAGGCCTGCCACCAGCCGTGGCCCTGCAGCAGCAACGCGGTACGCCGAGCACGCGCTCGTCGGTGGGCAGCGTCACGACGTTGTCGAGCCTGATTCGCATGCTGTATTCGCGCGCCGGCAGTTATCCGCCGGGGCAGCCGATGTTATATGCCGAGGACTTTTCGCCGAACACGCCGCAGGGTGCCTGCCCGGAGTGCCATGGCCTCGGTCGCGTCTACGAAGTCACCGAAGCGCTGATGGTGCCCGATCCGAACCTGACCATCCGCCAGCGCGCCGTGGCTTCCTGGCCGTTGGCCTGGCAGGGCCAGAACCTGCGCGACATCCTCGTGACCATGGGCATCGACGTCGACATCCCGTGGAAAAAACTGCCGAAAAAGCAGCGCGACTGGATTCTCTTCACCGAAGAAACCCCGACCGTGCCGGTGTATGCTGGGCTGACCCCGGAAGAAACCCGCGTCGCCCTCAAGCGCAAGATGGAGCCGAGTTATCAGGGCACGTTCACCGGCGCCCGCCGCTACATCCTGCACACGTTTACCCATTCGCAAAGTGCGCTGATGAAGAAGCGCGTTTCACAGTTCATGCTCGGCAGTCCTTGCCCGTTGTGTGACGGCAAGCGCCTGAAGCGTGAAGCGTTATCGGTGACGTTCGCCGGGTATGACATCGGTGAGCTGTCGCAGATGCCGTTGCTGCAAGTGGCCGAGGTATTAAGGCCGGTGGCGGCGGCCAGTTATCTGCAGCAGGCCGAAGAAACCGGCGAGACCTTGAGCCACGCGCAAACCCGCGAGGCCCGCCAGCAGCGCGTGGCCCACGGCGCCAGCGGGCATGGCAGTGCGCCGGATGTGCGACACACGCCAAACCTGTCGCTGGAAAAGCGTTTGGCGGCGCAGCGCATTGCCGAGGATCTGCTGGAGCGCGTCAGCACCCTGACCGATCTGGGCCTCGGTTATCTGGCGCTGGAGCGCAGCACGCCAACGTTGTCGTCCGGTGAGCTGCAGCGTTTGCGCCTGGCGACGCAACTGGGTTCGCAATTGTTCGGGGTGATTTACGTGCTCGACGAACCTTCCGCCGGTTTGCATCCCGCCGATGGCGAGGCGTTGTTCGAGGCCTTGCAACGCTTGAAGGCTGATGGCAACACGTTGTTTGTGGTCGAGCATGACCTGGAAACCATGCGCCGCGCTGACTGGCTGATCGATGTCGGCCCGGCAGCGGGCGAGCAGGGTGGGCAGGTGCTGTACAGCGGCCCGCCGGCAGGTCTGGCCGCGATCGAGCAGTCGCAGACGCGGGCCTATCTGTTTGCCGAGTCGCAGCGCCAGACACGCGTTGCGCGCAAGCCGACGGCGTGGCTGAAACTCGACGGGATCACCCGCAATAATCTGAACAACCTCAGTGCCGAATTCCCGTTGGGCTGCTTCACCTCGGTGACGGGCGTGTCCGGCTCCGGCAAGTCGAGTCTGGTCAGTCAGGCCTTGCTGGAACTGGTCGGCGCGCAGTTGGGGCGGCCGACGGTGGAGAGCGAGCCGGAAGAACTCAGCCTCGAAGACGACGCACCGCAGGTCAGCAGCGGTCAGGTCACGTCGGGGCTGGAGTCGATCAAGCGACTGGTGCAGGTCGATCAGAAACCGATCGGCCGCACGCCACGCTCCAATCTGGCGACCTACACCGGGCTGTTCGACAACGTCCGTAAGCTCTATGCCGCGACCGACGCTGCTCGGGCTGCGGGTTATGACGCTGGACAGTTCTCCTTCAACGTCGCCAAGGGTCGTTGCGCCACGTGCGAGGGTGAAGGCTTTGTCAGCGTCGAGTTGTTGTTTATGCCCAGCGTTTATGCGCCGTGCCCGACCTGCCATGGCGCACGCTACAACCCGCAGACCCTGGCGATTCTCTGGGAGGGGCTGAGCATTGCGCAGGTACTGCAATTGACCGTCGAGGAAGCGGTGACGGTGTTTGCCAGGCAAGCGGGGATTCGCCGTTCGCTGGAGGTTTTGCGCGATATCGGCCTCGGTTATCTGCGTCTGGGCCAACCCGCCACGGAGCTGTCCGGCGGTGAAGCGCAGCGGATCAAACTGGCTACCGAGTTGCAGCGCAACCAGCGCGGCGCGACCTTGTACGTGCTCGATGAGCCGACCACCGGGCTGCATCCGCGCGATGTCGACCGGCTGTTGGAACAACTGGATACGCTGGTGACGGCGGGGCATACGGTGATTGTGGTCGAGCACGAAATGCGCGTGGTCGCGCAGAGTGACTGGGTGATCGACATCGGGCCGGGGGCGGGGGATCAGGGCGGCAGGATTGTCGTGGCGGATACACCGCAGAAGGTTGCGGCGAGCAAGAAGAGCAGGACGGCACCGTTTCTGGCCCGTGCCTTGAGCCGATAGGTGGGTTGGCAGGCTGACGTCTTTGTCGGAACGCCGCCCGGAGCAAGCTCGCCCACCCATATCCCGCGTGCACGCCGAACCCTGTAGGAGTGAGCCTGCTCGCGATAGCGGGGTGTCAGTCACAGATGAATTGGCTGACCTGACGCCATCGCGAGCAGGCTCACTCCTACAGTGGATCTGTGTTCGACATCAGTTCCTGTGGGTGCTGCAGTCAGGCACCATCGAGCGTGCGGCGGACCTTGTCGAGCAACTCACTGATCTGAAACGGCTTGACCAGCATGTCCATGCCGCTGCCCAGAAACACCTGACGATTGATCGCCGTTTCCGCATACCCGGTCATGAACAGAATCGGCAATCCGTCACGCCAACCCCGCGCCACATCCGCCAACTCCCGCCCGCTCATGCGCGGCAGGCCAACGTCGGTCAGCAACAGGTTGATCGACGGATCATTCTGCAATCGCTCCAGCGCCGTTTCGATATCCGCCGCCTGGGTGCAGCGATAACCCGCGTCTTCCAGCACTTCAGTGACAAACATGCGCACCGATGGCATGTCCTCGACAATCAGTACATGCTCACCGCTACCTTGCGGATCAACCACTGGCGCGGGGATGTCGGCCCCGGTCGGGTCGGTGGTGGCCGGCAACATGATGGTCACTTCGGTGCCGCGCCGGGCGACGCTGCGGATGTGCGCATCACCGCCCGACTGGCGGGCAAAACCATAGATCGTTGACAACCCCAGCCCGGTGCCCTGGCCCAACGGTTTGGTGGTGAAAAACGGATCGAAGACTTTATCGATGACGTTGTGCTCAATCCCTGTGCCGTCGTCGCGCACCGACAGCGCCACGTAAGCGCCATCGGCCAGATTCGGATCGCCGTGTGAGTACGCGGCGTAGGTGTTGACCCAGATATTGCCGCCCGCCGGCAGGGCATCCCGGGCGTTGATCACCAGGTTCAATACCGCACTTTCCAGCTGCACCGGATCGACCAGGGCGATGGCCGGTTTGTTGGTCAGTTCAAGCTTGAGGTTGATCCGTTCGCCGATGGTGCGCACCAGCAATTCTTCCAGCGAACGGACTTGCTCGTTGATGTCCACCGGCCGTGTATCCAGCGGTTGCTGACGGGCAAAGGCCAGCAAGCGGTGGGTGAGTGACGCGGCACTCATCGCTGAATTCAGCGCCGCTTCGGAATAAAACTGCACCTTGTCCAGACGCCCATCGACCACGCGTTTCTGGATCAGCTCGAGGCTGGTGATGATTCCGGTCAGCAGGTTGTTGAAGTCGTGGGCGATACCGCCGGTGAGCTTGCCTAGTGCGTCCATCTTCTGTACTTGCAGCAACTGCGCTTCGGCGCGCACGCGCTCAGCGACTTCCTTGGCCAGTTGCGTGGTGGTGTCGTCCAGGCGCGCCAGATGCGAGCGCTCGCGATGGCGGTGTTCGGTTACGTCTTCGACAAACACCAGGCTCAGCTCTGGCGTGCGGTACGGCGAAATCTGCCACTCGGTCTCGCGGATCTCGCCCTGCACGCGCATGTTCAGCGTGCCTTGCCAGCGTTCGCCATCGACCAGACGCAGGCGCAATTCATTGAGGATCGCGCTTTGATCCTCGGCGAAGCATTCACGCAGGATTTGCGGGTCCTGATTGTCGATAATCAGTTGTGCGAAGGCCTGGTTGCACTCATGCACCTTGAGGTTGGCATCAAGCACCGCGATCGGCGCGGACACATTGGCGAAAATTTCGCGGAATCGCGCTTCACTTTCGCGCAGGGCATTTTCCGTATCGCGCACCCGCAATAGCGTGCGCAGGGTCGCCAGCAGTACATCCGGGTCCACCGGGTGAATCAGGTAGGCATCGGCGCCGGCATTGAGGCCGGTGATGATGTCGCCAGTCTGGATCGACGCCGCGGACACATGGATCACGGGCAGCAGGGCAGTGCGCGCATCAGCGCGCAGAATGCGCACGATATCGAAGCCACTCATGTCCGGCAGATTGACGTCGAGAATCAACGCATCGAGTGCTTCGCTGTCGATCAGCGCGAGCCCGTCGCCGCCGGTCCCGGCCTCAAGGACTTCGTAACCGTGGCGCTCCAGCCGTCGACGCAGGGCGTAGCGGGTGGCGACGTTGTCATCGACGATCAATAGACGGATGTCACGTTTCATCGACGTTCTCCAGAGCGATCGCCAACGGGATGATCACGAAAAAGGTCGAGCCGACCCCCGGCGCACTGTCCATCCCGACTTCACCGCCGAGCAGGGCGGCGAAGCGTTTACACAGCGACAGGCCCAGCCCGGTGCCGCGCAGACGTTTCTGCAACGGCGAGTCGACCTGGGAAAAGTCCTCGAACAATGCGCCATGCAGCTCGGCAGCGATACCTATTCCGGTGTCGCTGACGGCAAAACGCACCTTGTCTGCACCTTCGAGCCGCGCGGAAACCCGTACTTCGCCTCGCGTGGTGAACTTCAGCGAGTTGGAAATGAAATTGCGCAGGATCTGCGCGAGCTTCTTGTCGTCGGTGTACAGGCGCGGCAGACCGACCGGTTCCTCGAAGATCAGGTCCACGGCGCTGGCATCGACGATCGGCCGGAACATCCCGCGCAGGGCGGAGAACAGGTCGAACATGTCGAACCACGCCGGGGAGATGGTGATGCGCCCGGCTTCGATCTTCGCCAGATCGAGCAGGTCATCGACCATGTCGCTGAGTTCGCGGGCGGCGGTGCTGACGAAGGCCACCTGTTTGTGCTGTTCGGGGCTGAGCGGACCGTCGAGTTCATCGGCCAGCAGGCTGTTGATGCTGAGGATAGAGCCCAGTGGCGTGCGGAACTCATGGCTCATGTACGACAGGAAGCGGCTTTTCAGATCCGAGGCCTGGCGCAATTCCTCAGCCTGTATGTCGAGTTCGGCGTACAGGGCCAGCACGCCCTGATTGGTTTCATCGAGTTCTTCGCGCAGGGCCGCGGTTTCGCTCTGCAACTGCGCAATCAGCGCGGTCTGTTCCGCACTGCTCAGAATCGGCGACTCAGCCATGGGCGGCCTCCAGGGCAACGACCAGCACCGTTACATCGTCGCGCCCGCGACTGAAGTCGCGGTGCAGGACGCCGGCTATCACGGCGGGATGGCGGTGCACCAGACCGGGGTAGTCTTGAAGGTTCCAACGGGACTGCAAGCCGTCGCTGTACATGATCAATAGATGTCCGTTCACGTGAGCATAGTCAAAGGATCTGGCTTTCCGATACTGCACGCCGACAATGCCTGGGTGCGAGGCCAGTCCACGGGACTTGTCGGCGTTGATCAGACTGGCGCCGATGTTGCCGACGCCGGCAAAGGTCAAGTGGTCGCGCCGCGCATCGAACTGGGCGAACGCGACAGCGCCGCCGCGAGTGCCGATCATGTCGCGGTGCATGTCCTCCATCAGCATCACCGGCTCGGCGAAGGGCGTCAGGGCGAACGTTTGCGCTCCGGCGCGGCCGGCGCGTTCGGCTTCTTCACCGTGACCGAGGCCGTCGATGATCAGCGCGCTGATGCTGCCGTTGTCATACGCCAGGTGCCAGACATCGCCGCAGGCCGGATCGTTGTGCAGTGAGTGCTGGCTTATCCCAAAGCGCATGTCAGGCTCGCGATCCGTGCGCGGATAAAATCGCGCCAATAACACCGCGCCACGGGCATCGGCGTACACATCAAACACTTCGGTCTGGCGTGATATCGAGCCAAGGCCGATGCCTTGGGTGCCGCCGGTCGAGAACCCGTCGGCCATGCAGGCCTCCAGATCAAACCCCTGAGCACGGTCGATGGCGAGCAGTTCAATGCCAAAACCATTGGCGCGTGGCAACACCCGCAGGTGCATTTCACCGTGGCTGGCGTGCTTGAGCACGTTACTCGCCAACTCCGTAGCCACCAGTGCCACGCGTCCGGCATCGCGCTCGTCAAAGCCATGTTGTTCGGCCAGTTGTTGCGCAGTGCGCCGTGCGTGGCCGATCTGGCTGCTGTCTTCGATCAGTAAAACCTGGGTCATCGACCCGCTGATATTCATGTCCATCGGGTAATCGTTATTCGGGTGCCCTTGCCGGGCTCGGTGTCCAGTTCGAACTCTTCAACCAAGCGTTTCGCCCCGGTCAGGCCCAGGCCCATGCCGCTGCCGGAGGTCCAGCCGTCGGTCATCGCCAGTTTCAGGTCGGGAATGCCCGGGCCTTCGTCGCGAAAGGTCAAGCGCAGACCGACCTTGTGATCCTCATCGAGGATCTGCCAGTCCATGTCGCCGCCGCCACCGTAAACCATGGTGTTGCGGGCCAGCTCGCTGACCGCCGTGACCATTTTCGTCAGGTCGATCAGGCGCATTCCGCATTCCGTGGCCAGCTTGCGTGCGGTCTGGCGGGCGAGCACGACATCCTGCTCGATGTGAATGGGTTGAGTACCGCTGCTGCGTACGGTCATTGCCGGTCTACTCGTTCCTGCAGCAGTTTCATCCCGCGCTCGACATTCAGTGCGGTGCTGACGCCGGGCAAGGTCAGGCCGAGTTCGACCAAGGTGATCGCCACTGCCGGTTGCATGCCGACCAGCATGGTTTCGGCGTCCATGATTTTCGACAGGCCGGAAATCGTGCTGATCATCCGGCCAATGAACGAGTCGACCATGTCCAGCGCCGAGATGTCGATCAGCACGCCACGCGCCGAGGTCTTGCTGATGCGCTCGGACAAGTCGTCCTGCAAGGTGAGGGCGAGTTGGTCATGCATGTCGACCTGAATGGTCACCAGCAGGAACTTGCCCATTTGAAGAATCGGAATTCTTTCCATGGGCTCAGACCGCTTTGCCGATGCTGATGCCCAGGCGGGTCAGGGCCAGTTTCAACGCATCCGCCAGATTGGCTTTGGTCACCACGCCTTGCAGGTCGAGGCCGAGGTGGACGATGGTTTGCGCGATTTGCGGACGCACGCCGCTGATGATGCAGTCGGCACCCATCAGGCGGATCGCGGTGACGGTTTTCAGCAGGTGTTGGGCGACCAAAGTATCGACCGTCGGCACGCCGGTGATGTCGATGATGGCGATTTCCGAACCGGTGTCGACGATGCGCTGCAGCAGCGATTCCATCACCACTTGCGTGCGTTGCGAATCGAGGGTGCCGATCATCGGCAGCGCGAGCACGCCGTCCCACAGCTTGACCACCGGGGTCGACAGCTCCAGCAGTTCTTCCTGCTGACGCTTGATCACCGCTTCGCGGGATTTCTGGAAGGTGCGGATGGTGTGCATGCCGAATGCATCAAGCAGCTCGGAGACTTCCCAGAGTTGTTCGGCGAGCAGCGCCGGTTGGTCTTTGTAATGGCTCTGCAGCAGGTTAAACAACGGGCCTTTGAGGGCGAAGATGAAACTGGCGGTCTGCTGCGAATCCTGGCCGAGCAGGGCGCGGCTGTGGGAGAGCTTTTCGAGGAACTGGCGGGTGGCTTCCCAGCCCGGTGCGGCAATGTTGGTACCGTTGTCGTTCTCGATGCCACTGACCACCAGTTGCAGGAATTCCGTGGTCTGTTGCTGCAGATCGTGATCTTTCAGATTACGCGTGGCACCGCTGGCTTGCAGGCCGTTGATCCATTCGCCCAGCAGTTGTGCTTGTTTGTTTTTCATCGCATCGAGTGTGCTGTTCTGCAGTGCTGCCATGTGCCTGTTGCTCCGTCGCGAATTGGGGGGCGATCGTGAAAATGATCGCCGCGAAGTGATCGACATTTGCCGTTCGAAATAGTTGTTCGTTCATGCACGTATATTTTTGCTCTGGCGCAAGGAACGTCCCGGTAACTCTAGTCGGCGTCGCCGGGCGCGGCGAAGTTTTGAACGTTGGCGTGGGGCAGGCTTCGAATCTTCAAGGCCCGGCGGGTTTGCGCCGGGCTGGTTTTGACGAACGAGGTGGTCATGAACGAGCAATCGCAAAATCAGCAGAAACCCTCCGCCGAGCCGATCAACCGCAACGACCCGGCGATTGACCCGCAGGTGCCGGGGCAAGAGGTGCCGACGCAGCAACAGGGCGATGACGGTCAGGCGCAGAGTGCGGATCCGGTGGTGGATCAAAAGAACAAGCACACGGACAACGACAATGAATTCAGTCCGGGCTTCGAACCGCAGCCGGATCGGGCGAAACCGGGGGAGGAGACGGATGCGGATATTGATACGGATGGCGGTTGATGTTCGGCGGATATGACAAGGCCGCATCTTATGGATGCGGCCTTTTTTTCGCTGGAGTCTGGTGGTGTGGCTGAGATCGATCCCCCTCACCCCAGCCCTCTCCCCCAAGGGGGCGAGGGGGAAGGGAGCCGATCTCGGTGCTTTTCAAAAATCAGGTTCAACTCGAGATTTCAAGTCAGGGGCTGTTCAGAGCCTGAGTTCGACTCAAGACTTTCAAGTCGGCGTAACTCGAACATCCACCTCGGTCGGCTCCCTCTCCCTCCGGGAGAGGGCTGGGGTGAGGGTAAAGCTTTTTACTTGCTCGGATGTTTGGCCTGCAACTCTTTAGCGGCGGCCAGATGTTTTTCCAGCCCCGGCAGCATTTTCTGCGCAAACGCTTTCAGCTCAGTCGCGCCTTTGACCTTGTCATCGGTCACGGTATTGGCTTGCTTCTTGAACAGCTCAATAGTCTCTTCGTGCGCCTTCACCTGATTGTTGGCGTACGCCGCGTCGAAAGACTCATCGCGCACTTCGAGGATTTTTTCCTTGGCCTGTTTGACCAGGGTCGTAGTGTCTGGAACTTCGATGTCGTTGGCCTTGGCAATGCTCGCCAGTTCGTCGTTGGCCTTGCCGTGATCGGTGATCATCATGTTGGCGAACGCCTTGATGTCAGCCGATTGGCTTTTTTCCAGGGCGAGACGGCTGGTTTCGATTTCAGCGATACCACCGGCCGCAGCGTTATCGACAAAGTCATTGTCAGTCGCAGCGAAGGCGCTGCCCATGCCGCTGCTCAAAGCGACAGCCAAAACCAGATGACGCAGGTTGAATCCGTCCATTGTGTATCTCCACGCAGTTATTGTTGGTGTTAACCAATGGAGACGATGCGGTGAATAAAGGTTTGATCGCATTTGCGACAGGGCGACGAACGGGCACCGCTGGTCTGACAGGTGGTCGACAGAACCCTTCAACCGAGGCCATTCTGATAACTGGCCAGCGCAATCGGTCGCGCTGGCCAGCCGATCAACTGACGGAGGTGTTCCATGCCGGTTCCCCATGACCTGTTTCAGGACTTGAGTTGCACGAAGGAAGAGATCCAGCAAAAACGCACCCAGGATCCACGATTGGATTCACTGATCAACAAGTATTCCCAAGCCGACGCCGATGTGGTCAAAGCCGAAACGGCCACTTCAGATGCCCCCACCGATGACGCATTGAAAAAGCTCAAAGAGAAACGCCTGAAGGTCAAAGACGAAATCGTCAGCCATTTGCAGGCTCCGTCCTGATCCGCCGACCTGCGGTTGCGGATTGACGGGAACGACAGCCACGAGCGGCACCTCGAATGTACAGAGTCTTCCATCCGACTCATTGCGAGGTGCCTTATGAACGATCCCAAATTCCCCAGTGAAGAGCAGGGCGCATTCGACCCGGTTCCCACGCATCCCGAACCCAATAGCCCGGCGCATACCACGGCCAATCCTGAAGAGCCGGATGATGATCTGCCCGAAGACGAAGATCCGGACAAGTTCGATAAATCCAGCAACTGACAGATCGCCATCGCTGGCAAGCCAGCTCCCACAGTGAATTGTGTTGTCCACAAATGCCGCGGTCAGCAAAGAACCCTGTGGGAGCTGGCTTGCCAGCGATGGCGTCAGTAGGCTCGATACAGATCCAGCAGGTTCACTTCAGCGCCGCATCCAGCGGCATCCGCGCCATATGCGTCGCCTTCAACGAGCCAAAATACAACCACGACCCATACTCGCGCACCGTGGTGATCGGCGAGTAATTGCCACTGCTCGCATCCTGCAAATTGGCAATCACCTTGCCCTCCAGATCCAGCCCCAGGACAAACCCGCGCTTCTCCACTGGCTTAGGCAGAACCGCCAACGCCCGCACGATCATCTTGCGCACGAACGGATGCCCGGCGGTGCTATCAAGCAGAGCATTGCGCGGCGCATACAACGCCACCCAGAACCGGTTACTGCCATTGAATGCAAGGTTGTCCGGCAGCCCCGGCAGGTTGTCGATAAACAGGTCATGAGTGCCGGCTTTCGGCCCGGTCAGCCAGTAACGGCTGATGCGATAGGCGCCGGTTTCGTTGACCAGCACATAGGCGTCGTCCGGGCCGAGGGTCACGCCGTTGGCGAACTCAAGCTTATCGAGCAGCACACTGGTTTTACCGCTCTGAAAGTCATAGCGCAGCAAACGCCCATCACCGCCGTGCTCAATGATCGCCTCGCCATCATGGCCGTAGCCCCAGCGGCTGGAGGCATCACTGAAATAGGCGTAATGCCCGGACTTGTCGATGGCGACGTCATCGGTGAAACCGAACGCCAGACCATTGGCCTCCGTGGTCAAAGGGATCAACTGACCTTGCGCATCAAGGGACAGCAAACCCTTGACCCCGTCGGCGATCACCAGCAAGCCGTTCGGATGTCGGGCCAAGCCCAGCGGACGGCCACCGGTGTCGGCGAGTACTTTGCGTTGCTGGCCGTCGAGGCTGGTGCGGATCAGTCGGCCGTCGTGCAGGCCGGTGATCAAAAAGTCACTTTCCAGCAGCAAGGCTTCTGGCCCTTCGATGTCGCTCGGCCCGACCTGCGCTATGCCTTTGAGTTTCTGGTTTTCGGCATACATGCCTTCTGTCAGCGAAGGTGCCGGCGGCGGCGTCCATGCCACCGGTTCGACTTTGGTCGGCATCAACAATAAGAACGCGATGACGATGAGCACCAGCAGCAACAGCAGATGTCGTAGCTTCACGCGCTGGCCCTCGCCGAGGCCAGGTATTGCGCGGCCATGTCGCGCAGCGCCAGCATCGATGCGGCGGATTCGCGCTCGATGCGCCGTTTCAGCAGCAGGTGATTGGCGATGCGCATGCCCAGACCGCCGAAGCGATAATCCAGCGTGCGCACAAATCGCGTACCGCTGTCGCCGGCGCTGCATTCATAGGTCAGCAGCAACGACAGGCCATGATCGCCTTGTGCCCGTGCGCACCAGCGTCGGCCGGGCAAGTACTCGGTGACTTCCCAGATTAAATGGCCTTCACGTCCACCCGCGTGAATGTCCTCTTCAAAGCGCGAGCCGGCATGCAGTGGGCCGTGGGCGCCATCGATCTTCAGCGACGAGGGGTGCCACTCCGGCCAGCGACCGACACTGGCGGCGTAGGCAAGCACAGCATTGGGTTCGCCAGCGATATCGACGGTGTGCTGCATGCGGGTCATGGCCATTCTCGCGTAGCTCAAAGGGGCGGTTTCCGGCTCCCAGTAAAGGGTGCCGAACAGGTAGTCCATCAGCGGCAGGACGATGTTGAAATTGCTCTGCTGCATGCGCTCGCGGCGGTGATGCAGCTCGTGCAAGCGGCGCATCTGGCGGATCCATGGCAGGCGCGCCAGAGGATTGTCTGCCGGCAAATGCTCGCAGGCATGAAACACCTCGTAAGTCAGATAACCCAGCACCATGCAGCCGCCGAACAGTCCGGCGACGTTGGCGTTTACCTGTGCCAACAGCCACCACAACGGCAGGGCAATCACTAGTGTGTGCAGCACGATCAGCCAGGCAGGGAACAGGATCACCCGCCAGTCGCGGGCACTGTCGTAGGTCATGTGGCCGGGGGTGAAGAAACTGTGATGATCGCCGGCATGCCGGGCGTAGAACATTTTCGCGAAGGTTTTTTTGTGGTGGCCGAGATGGCGATGGACCATGTACACGCCGAAATTGAACAGCAGCAGGGTCAACGGCAGCGTCAGCCATTCCAGCAGGCTGACCTGCCGCACGCTGCCCCAGAACGCAGCGATGGCCAGCACGCCGAAGAGCAGCACGAAGACGCCGTGCAGCCACGGGTTGTACAGCGGATGAATGGCCGCGCGGTAACGGCTGCGGAATATTTCGGTGGTCTGCCTCACTGCTTCACCTGCGGGTATTGTTGTTATACCCGGCAGATTAGCCGATCCGGCCGTTTGTGCAGGCCGGACCTCGATGGCACATGCGCCATGCTCCGGTACGAAGCCGTCGCTTTAGCTCAGCGGGTTCCAGCGCTGCGACCAGTCGTCATCGGTGCGGATCACTTCGCGCAACAGGTGGAAGGCTTGTTGCAGGGTCGCCGAATCGCGATCGCGTGAGTAGACCAGGTAAGTCGGATAGCCGAATTCCGGAGCTTTGGTCACTGCCTCAAGGGCGCCGCTTTCCAGATACGTGCGTACTACGCGGGTGCGGAAGTAGCCGCTGCCGCCGTGTTCGAGAATGTATTGCAGGGCCAGTGGGCCGAGGTTGAAGCTTAGCGCCGCTTTGGCTTTTTCCGGCAGGGCGGCGTCATGCTGGCGGCGGAAGTCCGGGCCCCAGTCGATGTAGACGTAAGGATCGGGGCGCTCGGGGGCGCGTACCAGAATCAGTTTTTCTTCCAGCACTTGCTCGACCTGCAATCCCGGCCAGTATTCCGGCTGATAGACCAGTGCGGCGTCGAGCACACCGAGTTCCAGTTGCCGCAGCAGATTTTCGCCGTCGCGGATTTCCATGCGCAGGGCGTGCCCGGGAATCTTTTCGCGCAGCTCCGCCGCCCAACTGAGCATCAGCGGGTTGCACAGGCTGACTTCGCCACCGATGTGCAGCACGTTGTGATAGCCCTCGGGCAGCGGCAGGTCGCGGCGCGCGGCTTCCCAGGTCTGCACCAGTTGATTGGCGTAGACCACAAAGGCCTCGCCATTGGGCGTCAGTTTCGCCCCGGCGCGGTTGCGCACGAACAGCGTGCTGCCCAGCTGGCTTTCGAGCTTTTGCACCCGGGCGGTGATCGCCGTTTGCGTGACGAACAGCTTCTGCGCGGCAGCGGCGAGACTGCCGTGACGGACGATTTCCAGAAAGGTGCGAGCGAGATCGATGTCCATGGGCGGGCCGGTGTTTGAAGTGTCGGGCATTGTAAAGGCAAAAGCCCCTCACCCTAACCCTCTCCCGGAGGGAGAGGGGACTGACCGAGGTGTCTGGCGTCATACATCGACCTGAAAGATCGGGTCGATTATGGATTCAGAACATGAATCTCACATCGGTGTAGATCTCCAATATCCCCGGCTCGGTTCCCTCTCCTTTGGGAGAGGGGACTGACCGAGGTGTCTTGCGTCATGCATCGACCTGAAAGATCGAGGCGATTATGGATTCAGTAGAGATCGTTCATGTCGGCGAACCTCTACAGCATCCCCCAATCGGTCCCCTCTCCCTTGGGAGAGGGCTAGGGTGAGGGGAAAGCAGTCACCGCCAAAATCAACTGGCCAACTCGGTCAAACGCACCCGCGCCCACTCTTCGATCAACCGCGCCGGCGTGCCACACACCTTGCGCTTGTAGACAAAATTTCGGCACTTCTCGGCAAACTGATTGCGGTTGTAGAGCATGTCTTCCTGCATCTCCTGCAACTCGGTTTCGCGACACCGCTGGATCAATACCTGATCAACCCGCGCCTTGCGCTCACGCACCGCCGCATAGGTTGGATCGCTCACCACACCATTGGCCCGCTGCAGCAACCACAGGGAAAACTCGTCCGGGCAACGCGGGCCGATTTCCTGAACCATGCCCAGTTGCCACGCC
Source organism: Pseudomonas sp. Irchel s3f10 (assembly GCF_900187515.1). Taxonomy (NCBI): domain Bacteria; kingdom Pseudomonadati; phylum Pseudomonadota; class Gammaproteobacteria; order Pseudomonadales; family Pseudomonadaceae; genus Pseudomonas; species Pseudomonas sp. Irchel s3f10. The sequence goes on along the minus strand of NZ_FYDZ01000008.1, from coordinate 263,808 downwards.
TGCACCGCGCTCACCGGCAGGCACGCCTGAGTCAGTTGCTCGGCCATGGCCGGGCCGACGGCGCGGGGCAGGCTGTAAGTCCAGTATTCGGAGCCGTACAACCCCATGCTCTTGTAATGCGGATTAAGCACGACATCGGCGCGGGCAAAGACAATGTCGGCCGCCAGTGCGAGCATCACGCCACCAGCGCCAGCGTTGCCAGTAACGCCACTGACCACCAGTTGCCGGGCGGTGAGCAGTTCTGCGCAGACATCGTCGATCGCCTGAATATTCGCCCAGGCTTCAGCACCGGGATCCTGCGCGGCCTGGATCACGTTCAAATGCACGCCGTTGGAAAAGCTGCCGCGCCCGCCCTTGATCAGCAACACCTGCGTATCACGGGATTTGGCCCAGCGCAGCGCAGCGACCATGCGCTGGCATTGCTCGGTGCTCATGGCGCCGTTGTAGAACTCGAATGTCAGCTCACCGACGATGCCGGATTCGCGATACCGCAGCGGTTGATAGGCTTCGTCACTGAACGGCTGTGTAGCGATCGACCAGCCCAGCACCGGCACGTCGGCCAATTGCTCAGCCAACAGGTGCCGCGCCGGTTGTTTGAAGGTTTCTTCGCCGGGTTGCGGTTTACGGCGTAGCGAACCAATCCACAAACTTTGATCACCCGCCGCAACCAGCACGGCATCGTCATGCACCGCAAGAATGTCGCCGGGCACGCCGCTGCGTGAATCCAAGTGTGCGTCGTAAACGTAATACTGACTGCCGGCCAGGCTCGCCAGCACGCCGGGCTGACCATCGGCGGCATCGATGCAGCGTTTGATGAAGCGCGCGCAGTCGTGCCAGCTGAAACTGCGGTCGACCTGCTTCATGTTCGGCTGCAAGCGCCCGCGCACTTTCGCATCGGCATAGTCCAGCGCCACCGGCTCGAATCCTTCGACGAATTTCTCCACCACTTCGCGTATGCAGCGAATCGCCGCGTCACTGACCCGGCCGTTATACAGCTCGGATTTGCGCAGGCCCGCCGGCAGGTTGAATTCACAAGAGGCCCACACTGGCCCGGCGTCCATTTCCTCGACCGCTTGCAACGCGGTAACGCCCCAGCTCGACAATTCATTGGTAATCGCCCAGTCGAGGGCACTGGCGCCGCGGTCGCCAACAATACCCGGATGAATGATCACCACCGGCCGTTCGGCATTGCTCCACAGCGCCTCGGGCACACGGTCCTTGAGGAACGGGCAGATCACCAGATCCGCGCCGCTGTGTTCGATCTGTTCGCATACAGCGTTTTCATCGGTAAACAGCACTACGCTCGGCGAGTGCCCGGCCTCGCGCAGTTCCAGCCAGGCACGTTGGGTCAGGCCGTTGAACGCTGACGACAGCAGAATGATGTTGAGTGGTCGCATGCTTGCTCTTCCTTGAGTGGGTTCGCCGTGGGCTCTCGGTGAGCCGTCCCTGGCTTTCGATGGAGCCGCGAGATTAATCAGTGGCCGGCCATGCGCCAGTGACCGAGGTCAACGTTGTGTCAGCCAATGTTTCTGCGGCGACCAAGTGCCTTATGCTCAATGGTTTGCTTGTGCTGATTTTTTATTACTTCAAATGTCTTCGAGGCTATTGCACAGTCGCGCCTGATCAGAGCCGGACGATCCCGGCAGAACGATGGTTTTTCGCAGCGGGTGGGACCCGTTTCAGGGAGCAAGGCATGGGTGGGTACAACCCGCATTACCAGATCATCGGGCAGATGTTCCAAAAGGACTATCGCTGGCTGTGTGCTGCCGTTGGCCGCACGCTGGGTTGCCCGCACAGTGCGCAGGACATCGCTTCGGAAACCTTTCTGCGGGTGCTGGCATTGCCGGACCCAACGGCCATTCGCGAACCACGCGCGCTGCTCACCACCATCGCTCGCCGACTGGTGTACGAAGGCTGGCGCCGCCAGGACCTTGAACGTGCTTATCTGGAAAGCCTGGCGCTGGCACCCGAACCGGTGCATCCGTCTCCGGAAGAACGGGCGCTGGTGATCGAAGCGCTGCTGGCGGTCGATCGGTTGCTCAACGGGTTGTCGGCCAAGGCCAAAGCGGCGTTTCTCTACCATCAACTCGACGGCCTGACCTACAGCGAGATCGGCGAGCGCCTCGGCGTATCGACCAGTCGCGTGCAGCAATACATGGTCGAAGCGTTCAAGCGTTGCTATCAGGCAATGCAGGCATGAGGCCGGACGACGCGGTGATCGACGAGGCGGCGCAATGGCTGGCGTTGTTGCAATCGGGCGAGGCGGGCATGGCCGAGCGGGCAGCGTTTGAGGTCTGGCGGCTTGCCGATCCACGGCATCAACAGGTCATTGAACAAATGGGCGGCGGCCTGAATCTGCTGCGCAACCCGAGCCTGCGCAGCGTGCCGCGCAACAGCCTGCTGCACAGTCTCAATGCGCCGTCGAGTCGTCGACGCTTTATCAGCGGCAGTCTGAGTGTGCTCGGTGTTGCGCTGTTAGCCGGATTACTCGGACGGCGCTACGGCTGGCTGCCGGAGGCGGGGGAGTTGTCGACCGGCACAGGTGAACGACGTGACTTCACCTTGGCCGACGGCAGTGCGCTGACCCTCAATGCGCGCAGTCGTGTGGTGCCGTTGTTCGATAGCCAGCAACGCTTGCTCGCCTTGCGCAGTGGCGAATTGTTGGTCGATGTGGCGAAAGAGTCGGCGCGACCCTTTGTAGTCGAGACCGAGCACGGGCGCATGCGTGCGCTGGGGACGAAATTTCTCGTGCAGTACAGTGAAGATACGACGCGATTGGTGCTGCTCCATTCGCAGGTCGAAGTGGTCACGGCGGGTGGCGAGCGGCAAGTGGTGCAGGCCGGAGAAAGTCTGTTATTCAACGGCGCTGGAGTGCTGTCGCTGGAACGCAGCACCGGTCAGGAAAGTGCCTGGGTGCAAGGTCGACTGGAGGTGCGCGACCGGCCTTTGTACGAAGTCATCGACAGCCTGCGCCGCTACCGTCGCGGCATTCTGCACCTGAGTCCCGACGTTGCGGATCTACGCCTCAGCGGCCTCTATCCGCTCGACGACAGCGATCGCACGTTGCAACTGCTGGAACGCTCGCTGCCGATCCGCGTCACCTGGCACAACCCGTACTGGGTCAGCATCGACGCGCGGTTATAAACCCATAACTTCTTGGCCTAATCGCCGCCCTATAAAAAGAGCCGGCCCGCTGCTCATTCCCTGCAGATGCCTCCAACAGGGAAACCCTTCGATGTTCTCAATCAAACAACAATTACCTCGATTGACCCTCGCCGCTGCCTTGGCGATGGGCATCAGCCCATGGGCGGCGGTTGCCCAGGAGCCTGCTGCAGCGGTGTTTACCTTCGACATCGCTACCGGACCGCTCGACGAAGTGCTGCTGGACATCTCGCGGCAGAGCGGTGTGCCGATTTCCTTCAGCCAAGAACTGGTGCAGGGCAAGCGCAGCGCGGCGGTGCGCGGTGCGTTGGGCGGTCGTCAGGCAGTAGAGAAAGCTTTGCTCGGTAGTGGCCTGCAAGTCGAGCAAAGCGCTCAGGGCCTGACCGTTCGCGCAGCCGATGCGCCGGCGAAAGTCACTGCCGTGGCACCGGTCACCAGCGCCGATTACCGCATGGAAAAAGTCACCGTCACTGGCTCACGCATCGCCCGCGCGCAGAGCGATGGCGCCACGCCGGTCAACGTCATCACCCACGAGGAAATGGAAGCACGCGGCTACAAAAACGTCTACGACGCCCTCGCGACGCAGACGCAAAACACCGGCATGACCCAAGGCGAAGATTACGGCAACACCTGGCAACCGGCGGCCAGCGCGCTCAACCTGCGCGGCCTCGGGCCGAACCATACGCTGGTGTTGATCAATGGCCGTCGCGTCGCCGACTACCCGACGCCGTACGACGGCAAGGTCAACTTCACCAACCTGGCGAACATTCCGTCGGCGGTCATCGAACGCATCGAAATCCTCAGCAGCGGCGCCTCGGCGATTTACGGCTCGGACGCGATCGCCGGGGTGGTCAACATCATCCTCAAGGACAAGATCAACGGCGTCGACGTCAATCTCAAGGGCGGCACCAGTGAGCGCGGCGGCGGTGACAACCAGCGTTTGCAGATCAGCGGCGGCGGCAGTTGGGGGGATTTTGACGGCTTGTTCGGTCTGGAACTGACCAACCGCGATCCGATCTGGGCCGATGACCGTGGTTTTATGCAAAACGGCCCGTTGGCGGACGTCGGTTACCGCCGCGACCTGAGCAACAGTCGTTATCTGGGACCGGGTTGCGGTGCTTATCAGGGCACCTTCGACAACAAACTGGTCAACAGCGGCGGGCGCTGCCGCACCGACCAGATGTACAACGACTACTGGACCGTGCAGACCCAGAAGGAAAACTACGACGGCTACACCCGTGGCACCTGGCATTTCAGCGACAGCGGCCAGGTCTTCGCCGATTTGATGTACGGCCTCGACCATATCCAGAACAACACGCGCGGGCCGACCTTCACCTCGCCGGATTTCATCAACCAGAACAGCGGCAATCTGGAGCGCTGGTATCGACGCTTCGGCGAAGAGGAAATCGGTGGTCGCACCAGCAACAACAGCAAGTGGCGCGACACCTCGTGGACCGGCACCCTCGGTCTCTCGGACAAGATCGCCGACACTGGCTGGAGCTATGATCTGGCGGCCAATCGCTCGGAATATCGCAGCGTCAGGACCACGCGCTACACGCCACTGTCATCGATTCAGGATTTCTACCTCGGCCCGCAACTCGGTGTCAGCGGCGGTTATCCAGTATTCGCCCCGGATGCTTCACGGCTCGACCGGCCGCTGACGCCGCAGGAGTGGCAGCAGTTTCGCGGCAACCTCACCCAGAGCAGCAAGTCGGTGTCGACCAGTTACAACGCTTCGGTCAACGGTGATCTGTTCGACTTGCCGGCCGGCCCGGTGGGCTTCGCCGGAGTACTGGAAGCGGGCAAACAGGAATACCGCGTCGACCCGGATGACGGCCTCAACGACGGCACGTTTTACGGCGTGAGCCCGCAGCAAAGTTCCGGCGGCTCGCGCAAGCGTTATGCGGCGGGTGGCGAGTTCAGCATTCCGGTCACCGACACGTTGTTGGCGACTGCCGCCGGACGCTGGGACCAATACAAATTCAGCGGCCGCACCGAGCAGCAGAAAACCTACAACCTGGGACTGGAATGGCGCCCGGTCACCAGCCTGTTGCTGCGCGGCAGTTACGGCACCAGTTTCCGTGCGCCGGACCTGAACTACATCTATCAGTCCGACAGCAATGGCTACTATCCGGCGCAGATCGATTACTACGGTTGCAGCCAGGGCGTGGAAGGCGCGTGTGATCGTGGGCGGGTCGATTACACCCAGAGCGGCACCGCGAATCTGGAGTCTGAACGCGGCAAATCGTGGACCTATGGTTTTGTCTGGTCGCCGTCGCGCAACTTTGATTTCTCCACGGATTTCTGGCGTGTCGAGATCGACGATCTGCTGACCACCGTCGATGAAAACCGCTTGTTGCAACAAGAGAACGAGTGCCGCAACGGTACGCAGGACATCAATTCGGCCAATTGCCAGTCGACCCTGGCGCGCATCGATCGCAACGCCGGCAATGCCGCAGTCGATCCGAACCAGTTGAACCGCGTGCGAGTCAACGCGATCAACGCCGCCAGCGAGCGGGTCAGTGGTCTGGACTTCAAGAGCAACATTCGCTGGGGCGCCGGGCAGTACGGCGCATTCAGTTCGGCGCTGGGCTACACCTTGGTGCTGTCGCATTACTACAAGGAGTCGGAAGAAGCACCGACGCAAGACTGGCGCACCTCACGCACCAATTACGACTGGCGCAGCAAGGTCAACGCCAGCCTGACCTGGGATTATCAGAAAGCCACGGCGACGCTGATGGGCATTCGTTACGGTTCAGTCACCAACGGCGCAGGAGACGGGCGTCTGTCGCCGTGGACGGTGTTCAACGCCAGTGCGCGTTACAAACTCAATGACCGGGCAAGTGTCGGTCTGACCGTGAACAACGTGCTCAATCAGGTCAAACACGATGATTCAGCGGGGTGGCCGTATTACCCGACCGGCAACTATGACCCGTACGGGCGGCAGTGGTGGCTGGACGTGAGTTATCACTTCGGCGGCTGATGGCAGGAATTTCGCGTTGACGTCCTACGGAAAATGGCGGGTTTTGCGGTAAGCAGGGGATATTTCCGACGACTTTTTCAGGTTGGTCGTCGGACGCGCGATCTATAGCATCGGACCTGACATTGAAGTCGCTGAGCGGCTTGAACGCTCAGGCTCCCAGATCAAGGATCAATTATGCGTACACCACACATTCAGCATGAAACCTCTGTTTATTCCCTGCGCAACTTCTGGATCGACGATCGCGCCAGATGCCCCATGGAGGATGTCGCGATGCCCGCAGCAAAAGTGCCTCGGCTGACGGGGCTGAAGAAGGTCGCGGGCAAGCCTGTCGATTTGCTCGTGCATGGCCAGGACCTCGGTGACGACGCCATGCTGATTGTCCGCCTTACCGAGGAGGGCTTTGAGCTGAGCGACGTCGTCAACATGCTTTCAACTTCCGAAATGTACCTGCGCGAAGACATGGTCAAACGCATTACCGGCAGGTCTGTCAGAACCGTGCAGCGGCTGCTGAAGGAAGGCAAATCGATACGGCTTGACTCGCAGCAGAGTGTTGTCGCCTACCAATATGCGCTGGTGCTGGAGATGGCCACTCGGGCGTTCGGGGGGCTGTCACAGGCGGAAATATGGATGCAGAAGTCCACCCCTTACCTTAATGGCTACGTGCCGTTGGAGTTGACCCACCATCCGCTCGGTTTCCAGATGGTCGAGCAATACTTGTGTCGGGTTCTGTACGGGGGTTACCCATGAATCCCTTGCCCTGGGAAGGGCACTGGTATGGCTGGCGCCTTGATCAGGAGGCCTACGGAGAGACATGGGACAGCGGGATGGGTTCAAAACTGAAGGGCGGTCGATGGAATGCGCCTGGCCGGCGAGTCGTCTATGCATCTGTTGACCCGTCCTCGGCCATTCTGGAGGTGGCGGCCAATAACAGTTTTGATGCACTGGACAGAGAGCCTTATGTGCTGACGTGCTTTGAAGTCATCCGCGATGCACGGGTCAAAGTCGTTCAGCCTGAAGAGGTACCGAATCCTTACTGGTTGAGTCCCGCGTGGCCGTCGCCCAATCAACAGCGGTTTGCCGACGCTTTACTGGATGAGCATCCGTTTGTCCTGATTCCCTCGGCGGCAACCCGCCACTCGTGGAATCTGCTGGTGAGTTGCGACCTGGCAGAGGGGCAGTTCAAGATGGTCTCCCAGGAGCGGTTTGGCCTGGATACCCGGTTGTTGAGGGAGGTGACATTGGCTTGATGCGGACGCACGGCATTTTGTGCATAACCTCATCACCCAACGGTCTAAACCACCCTCTATAAATCCTTATTCGTCATTGCACATCCCTGCATAAACCAAAACGCAGGGATGGCTGTTCATGATTCAGTTTTCACCCGTCAAATCACCTTTGAGCCTGGCCTTGCTGCTGGCAATCAACACGCTGCCGGCCATCGCCGCCGATAGCACGGCAACCGAACCGACCACTCAACTGCAGCGTGTCGAAGTCACGGGGACGGCAATCCGCCGGGTCGATGCAGAAACCGCAGTGCCGGTGACCATCCTGCGCGTAGAAGAGCTGCGCGAGCAGGGCGTGTCCACCACCGAGGAACTGGTCAGCCGGATATCCGCCAACCAGTCTTCGGTCGGCTCCGGGCGTTCGGTGGGGTCGAGCAGTGGCGGGGCGTCTTTTGCGGATCTGCGCGGCATCGGCGCCAACAAAACCTTGGTGCTGCTCAACGGCCGGCGCCTGAGCAACAACGCCACCAATGCGATCAACGGCTCGGGTGTCGATCTCAACACCATTCCGTTCGCTGCCATCGACCGCGTCGAAGTGCTGCGTGATGGCGCCTCGGCACTGTACGGCACCGATGCGATTGGCGGGGTGATCAACTTCATCACCAAGTCCAGCCTGACCGAAGGGCAAATCAGCACCAATTACGACACGCCAACGCATTCGGGGGGCGGTGAAAGTCGAAACTTCAGCGGCAGTTGGGGCTTCGGTGATTTGCAGGATGATCGCTTCAACGTGTTTGGTGTGGTCAGTTACGACAAGCAGCAACGCCTGGCCGCTGAGGATCGCGGCTACACCTACAACTATCAGCCCAACCGCGGACTTGATTACACCTCCGGCACCGCCTCGCCGGCCAACTGGAGCCAGGGCAGTAACGCCACCAACCCTTTGGCCGGTTCTGGCTGCAACGCACCGGGTTTGCTGGCGCGCAACGGCATCTGCCGGCAGAGCCTGTGGAATTACCTCGATCTGGTGCCGGAAACGGAGAAGACCTCGGCCTTCGCCAAAGCCACCGGTAAGCTGTCGGACGATCACAATGTCAGCCTCGAATACTTCTGGGCGCAAAACGAAAACCGCACGCAAATCGGCCCCGGCACTTTGATGGGTAATCAGGTCAACCCCGGCACGGCGTTCTATCCGGGCAACGGCATCACCCCAGGGCCGAACGGTTTTGCCCTCGACCCGACGCAACCGGTCGACGTGAACTGGCGCGAAACTGCCGTCGGCGCGCGTCAACACGAAGACGACAACACCAGTCAGCGTTTGCTGCTGAGTTTCGACGGCACGCTGGTCGGCTGGGATTACAACCTCGGCGCCTCGTATAACCAGAACAAAGTGGTCAACAGCATTCAGGACGGCTACGTCAATGACCGTGCAGTCAGCGCCGGTATTGCCAACGGCGTGATCAACCCGTTCGGCCCGCAGACGGCTGCCGGGTCCGCGCTTTTGGCGGCCAACGCGGTGGACGGTGATTACGCCACGGCGGTAGGGCGGGTGAAGGCCATCGACGGGCGCATCAGTCGTGAAATCGGCAACTGGTTCGGTGCCGGCCCTTCGGCATTGGCGCTGGGCGGCGAGTATCGCAAGGAAGACTTCCATCAGGATTTCGCGCAGTTTGCCGGCGACGTGCAAAGCCTTGGTGTTGATCCGAACGGCAGCGTTGCCGGGGATCGCAGCGTTTCCGCCGAGTACGCCGAGGTCAACGTGCCGGTGCTCGACAGCCTCGAACTGTCCGCCGCCGTACGCCACGACAAGTACAGCGACTTCGGCAGCACCACCAATCCGAAATACTCGTTCCGCTTCCAGCCATTCAAGGAGTTGGTGGTGCGCGGTGCCTACAGCGAAGGATTCCGCGCACCGTCGTTGTATGAGCTGTACAACCCGACCTTCACCAGTTTCACCAACGCCAACTACAACGATCCACGTTTGTGCGCTGGCGGCAATCCGAGCAATGGCGGCATCGCCAACCGTGATTGCGCGCAGCAGTTCAATCGCACCAGCGGCGGCAATACCGACCTCAGCCCGGAAACCGCGCGCAACGTTACCCTCGGGTTTGTCTATCAACCGTTTGAGCGCCTGAGCGCCGGGCTGGATTTCTGGTGGATCGACATCGCCAACCAGATTGCCGAGTTCCCGGAATCGGCGGTGTTCGAGAATCCTGAGCTGTACCCGGATCGGCTGGTGCGCAAGCCGGATGGCTCCATCGATCACATCGTCACCGGCCTGGCCAACCTCGGCAAGATCAAGACCAACGGCGTCGACGTCAGCTTCGATTACCGTTTGCCGAGCACGCCGTACGGAAACTTCGGCATCGGCCTGCAAGGCACTTACGTCACCCGTTATGACTATCAGCAGCAACTCAAGGGCGACTACATCGACAAGCTGGGCGATTTCCGTGGCGGTGACTTTGCCTCGGCGGGTGCCGTGGCGCGCTGGCGCCACAGCCTGACCGGCAGCTGGAATTACGGCCCGTTCGGCGCCGCGCTCACCAACCGCTACACCAGCGGTTACCACGACTCCGATCGCGACACTCACGATTACGTCGGCTCTTACAACGTCTGGGATCTGGCCGGTACTTACACCTGGCGCAAGACCTTGAGCGTGACCCTCGGCGCGAAAAACCTGTTCGACCGCGAGCCACCGTTCAGCAACCAGACCTACACATTCCAGAGCGGCTACGACCCGAAATATGGCGATCCGTTTGGGCGGACGCTGTACACGCGGGTCAGTTACAAGTTTTGAAAATGCTCAGAGATGGCGGGTTTTAGTCACCTATTGATCTAAAGCACGCCCTATAAAAATCGCCGGCCTGTTGCACATCACAGGTAGGCAGAAGGTGTGTTGACTGTTCCGGCGTTATCGCGAGCAGGCTCACTCCTACATTGGCTTTGTGTTCACCGCAGACCCTGTAGGAGTGAGCCTGCTCGCGAAGAGGCCAGTAGCAGCACCGTGTAAAAGGATCTGCCCATGTTCTCCAGGCTCATTTTATTCAGCGCATGTGTGCTTTTAACCCCGTTCAGTTGGGCGGCCCCGCAACCGGCGTTAACGGTCTACGGCGAACCCGCCAAATACGCCCCCGACTTCCAGCACCTGGCCTACGCCAACCCCGACGCGCCGAAGGGCGGCAGCCTGCGCCGTTCTTCGCTGGAAAGCGGCCCGTTCGATCACCTGATTCCTTACACCGACAAAGGCACCGGCGTGGCCGATATCGATGGCTGGCTCTACGCGCCACTGGCCTATCGCAGCAAGGACGAGCCCTACAGCGTCTACGGTCTGGTGGCGCAGCAGATGGAGCTGGATCCGGATCGCCGCTGGATCCGCTTCTATCTGAACCCGAAGGCACGCTTCGACGACGGCATGCCGATCACTGCCGAAGACGTGCGCTACACCTTCAACCTGTTCATCACCCAGGGCAGCCTCAAATACCGTCAGCAGTTTCGCGATGTCGCCGAGGTTGTCGTGGAGTCGCCGACGCAAGTGCGCTTCCTCTTCAAGAACAACGACAGCCGCACCTTGCCGCTGGACCTGGCGACACTGCCGGTGCTGCCCGAACATTGGTGGCGGACTCGTGATTTCGCCGAGGGCGGCGGTTTCGAGATTCCGCCGGGCAGCGGCCCGTATCGCATCAGCGCGGTAGATGCCGGGCGCAGCGTGAAATTCCAAAGGGTGCAGGACTGGTGGGCCAAGGATCTGCCGATCACCCGTGGGCTGTACAACTTCGATCAGTTAAGCGTGGAGTTCTTCGCCGACACCGACGTGTCGCGGCAGGTGCTCAAGGCCGGCGGCTTCGATTACAACCGCGAGTTCTCCGCCACCAGTTTCACCATCGGTTACGCGGGCGCTGCACTCGAGCAAGGCAAATTGCTTCGTGAACATCTCGCACCCGGTGCTGCGCAAGGCGCGCAGGGCTTTGTGTTCAACCTGCAAAAACCGCTGTTTCAGGATCGCCGGGTGCGTCAGGCCATCGCCATGCTTTGGGATTTCGAATGGAGCAACCGGCAAATGATGCGCAGCATGTACCTGCGTCAGCGCAGCTTCTTCTCCCACAGCGCACTGGCGGCCACCGCGTTGCCGGATGCCGAAGAGCTGAAGATTCTTGAGCCGTTGCGCGGAAAGATTCCCGATGAAGTGTTCACCACGGTGTTTGAAGCACCGAAAACCGACGGCAGTGGCAATATCCGCGCGGAACAATTGCAGGCGCTGAAACTGCTGGAGGCCGCTGGCTGGAAACCTCAGGGCGATCAGTTGGTGAACGCCAATGGCGAGCCGCTGCACTTCACGTTTCTCAATGGCCAGAAAGGTTTCGAACGGCTGTTGTTACCGTTCAAACGCAACCTGGCGCAGATCGGCATCGGCTTCGATATTCGCCAGGTCGACACCGCGCAATACACCAACCGCGTGCGCAATCGCGACTACGACATGATCGTCGCCGGTTACCCGGTGAGTCAGGCGCCGGGGCGCGAGATGTTCAATTACTTCGGCTCCGATGGCGCCGCTGATCCCGGCTCGAACAATTACATGGTGCTGCGCGATCCGGCCGTCGACGCACTGCTCGAAGGGCTGGTGCAGGCCGACAATCGCCAGAGTCTGCTGCGCCATGCTCATGCACTGGATCGGGTGTTGCAGTGGGGCTATTACTGGGTGCCCAACTATTACCCGCCGGGGATTTCCACGGTGTGGTGGAACCGCTTCGGCCGACCGGCGATTGCGCCGCTGTACGACGCCGGTCTCGACACGTGGTGGGAAATCAGCCCGACCGCACTGACCACAACGCAGATGCACAAGGAGTACGGCCATGTGGGGTTATAGCCTGCGGCGTTTACTGCTGATCGTGCCGACCTTGCTGGCGATCCTGCTGGTCAATTTTGTCATCGTGCAAGCCGCGCCCGGTGGCCCGGTCGAGCAGGCCATTGCACGCTTGCAGGGAATTGGCGTCGGCGCGGCAGTGGGCTCCAGCCATGTAGAAACGATCGGTGGCGAATCCCGCGCGACCCGAGGGCTGGACCCGAAACTGGTGGCTGATATCGAGCGTCAATACGGCTTCGATAAACCCGCCAGCGAGCGCTTGTGGCTGATGCTCAAAAGCTATGCGCAACTGGATTTCGGTCAGAGTTTCTTTCGCGGTGCCAGCGTCACGGAACTGATCTGGCAGAAGCTGCCGGTGACCTTGTCGCTGGGCTTGTGGGCGACGCTGATCACTTATCTGGTGTCGATTCCGCTGGGCATTCGCAAAGCCGTGCACAACGGCTCGGCGTTCGATGTCTGGAGCAGCGTGGCGATCATCATCGGTTATGCGCTGCCGGGATTTCTCTTTGCGCTGCTGCTGATCGTGGTGTTTGCCGGTGGCACGGCGCTGGACTGGTTTCCGGTGCGCGGGCTGGTCTCGGACAACTTCGCTGAACTGTCGCCGTGGGCCAAGGTGGCCGACTATTTCTGGCACTTGGTGCTGCCGGTGATTGCCCTGGTTATCGGCGGTTGTGCCACGTTGACGATCCTCACCAAGAACAGTTTTCTCAACGAGATCTCACGGCTGTACGTGGTCACAGCGCGTGCCAAGGGACTGAGTGAACGGCAGGTGTTGTACGGCCATGTGTTTCGCAACGCGATGCTGTTGGTCGTCGCCGGTTTGCCGCAAGCGTTGGTGACGGTGTTTTTCGGCGGCTCGTTGCTGATCGAAGTGATCTTTTCCCTCGATGGTCTCGGTCGCCTGAGCTACGAAGCGGCAGTCGCGCGCGACTATCCGGTGGTGTTCGGCTCGCTGTTTATCTTCACCTTGTTTGGCCTGCTGATAAAACTGCTCGGCGACCTTTGTTACACGCTGGTTGACCCGCGTATCGACTTCACCGCGAGGGCTGCCTGATGCTGACGTTATCTCCAATCGGCCAGCGCCGCTGGGCGCGGTTCAAGGCGCATCGGCGCGGCTGGTGGTCGTTGTGGCTGTTTCTTGCGCTGTTCGGCCTGAGCCTCGGCGGTGAGTTGGTGGCCAATGACAAACCGCTACTGGTGACGTATCAGGGCGAATGGTATTTCCCGGCGTTCAAGCGCTACACCGAGCAGGACTTTGGCGGTGAACTGCCGTTTCAACCGGACTATCGCAGCGCGCAGGTGCGGCAATTAATCGAGGGGCAGGGCGGGCGGATGTGGTTTGCGCCGATTCCGTTCGCGTTCGACACGGTCAATTATGACCTGACGGAACCGGCACCGAGTCCGCCCAGTAGCGAGAACTGGCTGGGCACTGATGATCAGGCGCGCGATGTGCTGGCGCGGGTGATTTTCGGCACACGTGTATCGCTGCTGTTTGCCTTGGCGCTGACGGCGGCGAGTGCAGTGATTGGCATCGCTGCCGGCGCGTTGCAGGGTTACTACGGCGGTTGGGTCGACTTGATCGGTCAGCGCCTGCTGGAGGTCTGGTCGGGGCTGCCGGTGTTGTACCTGCTGATCATTCTGTCCGGGTTCGTCGAGCCGAATTTCTGGTGGTTGCTGGGGATCATGGCGCTGTTTTCCTGGTTGAGCCTGGTCGATGTGGTGCGGGCCGAGTTCCTGCGCAGTCGCGGTCTGGAATATGTGAAAGCAGCGCGGGCGCTGGGTGTCGGCGATGCGCAAGTGATCGTTCGGCACATCCTGCCCAATGCCATGAGCGCAACGCTGACTTATCTGCCGTTCATTCTCACTGGAGCAATCGCAACCTTGTCCGCGCTGGATTTTCTCGGTTTCGGCATGCCGGCCGGCAGCGCGTCGTTGGGCGAGTTGATCGGTCAGGGCAAGAGCAATCTGCAAGCGCCGTGGCTGGGCTTGACCGCTTTCTTTGCCTTGGCGCTGATCCTTTCATTGCTGGTATTCATCGGCGAGGCCTGCCGCGATGCGTTTGATCCGAGGACTTGAGATGCCTGAACATCTGATCGAAATACGTGACCTGCGTGTCGCGTTCAATGGCCAAGCCGTGGTGCACGGCATCGACCTTGATATCCGCCCCGGCGAGTGTCTGGCGCTGGTTGGAGAATCCGGCTCCGGTAAATCGGTGACGGCGCATAGCATTCTGCAATTGCTTGACCCGGCCATCACGCGAATTGATGGCAGCATTCGTTATGCTGGCGAGGAACTGCTCGGCGTGCATGAGCGCTATCTGCGGCAACTGCGGGGCAACCGCATCGCGATGATTTTTCAGGAGCCGATGAGTTCACTGAATCCTTTGCACACGATTGAGCGGCAACTGGGCGAAAGCCTGGCGCTGCACAAGGGACTGGCCGGGGCGGCGGCGCGCCAGCGAATTGTGCAGTTGCTCGAACTGGTGGGTATTCAGCGCCCGCGCGAACGGCTCAAGGCCTATCCGCATCAACTCTCGGGCGGTCAGCGACAACGGGTGATGATCGCCATGGCGCTGGCCTGCGAGCCGCAGTTACTGATTGCCGACGAACCGACTACAGCGCTGGACGTAACCGTGCAACGCAAGATTCTGCTGTTGCTCAAGGAGTTGCAAGAACGGCTGGGCATGGCGCTGTTGATCATCAGTCATGATCTGAATCTGGTGCGAAACATCGCTCAGCGGGTGGCGGTCATGCGCGGCGGGGTGATTGTCGAACAGGCGTCGTGTGAACAGTTGTTCAGTTCGCCGCAACATCCTTACAGCATCGAATTGCTCAACGCTGAACCGGGTGGCGAAGCGTTGTGCCGGGAGCCCGCCGAGGATTTGCTGGAGGTGCGTGATCTCAATGTACGCTTTCGTTTGGGCGGCGGATGGCTGCGCGCGAAGTCGTACTTGCACGCGGTCAATGGCATTGATTTGAATCTTCAGCGCGGCAAGACCTTGGGTATCGTCGGCGAATCCGGTTCCGGCAAATCGACGTTGGGCCAGGCGATTCTACGGTTGATCGATGCCCAGGGCAGCATCCGCTTTCAGGGCGAGGCGCTGGAGCACTTGAGCGGCAAACAACTCCGGCCACTGCGCAAACGCCTGCAAGTGGTGTTTCAGGATCCGTTTGGCAGCCTCAGTCCGCGCCTGTGTGTGGAGCAGATCATCGCTGAAGGTTTACAGGTGCACAGCGATTTGACCGCCAGCGAGCGCGAGAGCGCAGTGATCGATGTGCTGCGTGAAGTCGGCCTCGATCCGGCTACTCGCCATCGCTATCCCCACGAGTTTTCCGGCGGGCAGCGGCAACGCATCGCGATTGCCCGGGCGCTGGTACTCAAGCCCGACTTGATCCTGCTGGATGAACCGACGTCGGCACTGGATCGCACGGTGCAGAAGCAGATCGTGGCTTTGCTGCGGCGTTTGCAGGCGGAACACGGCTTGACCTATCTGTTCATCAGCCACGATCTGGCGGTGGTGCGCGCGTTGGCCCATGACTTGATTGTGATGAAGGAAGGTGAAGTGGTGGAGCGTGGCGAGACGAATGCGCTGTTTCATGCCGCGCAGCATTCGTATACCCGGGAGCTACTAGCCGCGTCATACACCGGGTAACCCTGTAGGAGCTGTCGAGTGAAACGAGGCTGCGATCTTTTGACTTTGCGTTCTAAAAAACCAGATCAAAAGATCGCAGCGTGCCGCAGCTCCTACAGGGCCGAAACGCAAGAATCCCGCCACAGGGGGCGGGATTCTTGTGTCACTGAACGTCGCTATTACGACGGGAACAGCTCGGACAGTTTCATCGACAGCATCATGTCGCCTTCAACGCGCAGCTTGCCGCCCATGAAAGCCTGCATGCCGTCGGTTTCGCCGCTGACGATACCTTTCAGGGTTTCGCTGTCCAGCACCAGCGTGCAGTTGGCGTCCGGGTTTTCGCCTTCCTGGATGTCGCAGGTGCCGTCTTTGACGATCAGCGAGTACTGCTTGTCTTCGTCAGTGATGTTGAAACCGAAGACCAGATCCAGACCGGCAGCAGCGGCTGGGTTGAACTTGGCTTGCATTGCTTTTACGGCATCGGCTACGGAGGTCATGGTTCGATCCTTTCTTGGATAATAGGAGCTGGTTGATTACAGCAAGGTTCACAGTTAACCGGACTCAACGGAAAGTGATGAGTTCCGGAGCCTTCAACAGCTGCAGATGCGCATGACTGTTGAAGGAGGCCAAAGCCACCTCGCGACCGCGGAACTTCAGCTGGTTGAGCGAGGTGTTGACGATTTGCCAGTTCAATTCAAAGGCCTGTTTCGCAGGCATTTGCGTAATGAGGTGGAGCAGGGCAGTGATGGTGCCGCCGGAGGTGAACACGGCGATTTTCTGATTTTTATCGGCCAGATCGAGTATCCGCTGCAGCCCGGCCTGAACCCGTTCGACGAAACCCAGCCAGCTTTCCAGCCCCGGCGTGTCGTAAGTGCCGGCCAGCCAGCGCTCGATGATCAGGGCGAAAATGCGTTGGAATTCACCACGGTTCTGCGCTGCGTTGCGCAGGATGTCGAGAGCTTCCGGCTCGTCTGCCAGCATGTCCGGGAGCAGGGCACGGATCACCGCGTCGGCATCGAACTCGTTGAAGGCGGAATCGGTTTCCAGCGTCGGTACCGGCAAACCTTTGGCGGCGAATTGCGCCAGCGCGCTGGTGGCCGTGTGCTGCTGGCGACGCAGGTCACCGGCGAGGCAGCGATCGAAGTTGATACCCAGTTCAGCAAGGTGCTGACCGAGGATTTCTGCCTGGTGCACACCGGTCGGCGACAGGACGTCATAGTCGTCTGCACCAAAGGAGGCCTGGCCATGTCGAATCAAGTAGATGCTGCCCACGTCCGCGTCATCCCGGTACGTTGAAGGTTGTGGCGAGGTTATGAGGATGACGGGTAGCTGTCAATGAAAAAACATACGCTTGTTTGAAATGCCCGTTACAGGGGTGTTGCCAGAGGTTTCACGGCTGGCCGACAAGCCGGCGCATGGGTATGCTGGAGCCATCCCGCGTGTGCCTCACATCCGCGCATCGTTTAAGGAGTCTCTGTGGAGTTTTTCACCGAATACGCCAGCTTCCTGGCCAAGACCGTCACCCTGGTGATCGCCATTCTGGTGGTACTTGCCAGTTTTGCTGCATTGCGCAGCAAGGGCCGGCGCAAATCGGCCGGTCAGTTGCAGGTCAGCAAACTCAATGATTTCTACAAAGGCCTGCGTGAGCGCCTGGAGCAGACCTTGCTCGACAAGGATCAGCTCAAAGCTTTGCGCAAGGGCGAGGCCAAGTCCGAGAAAAGCGCGAAGAAGCAGAAGAAACAACCCGAAGCCAAGTCCCGCGTATTCGTCCTCGATTTCGACGGCGACATCAAAGCCTCGGCCACCGAGAGCCTGCGCCACGAAATCACTGCGCTACTGACTCTCGCCACGCCAAAAGACGAAGTGGTCCTGCGTCTGGAAAGCGGTGGCGGCATGGTCCACAGTTACGGGCTGGCATCGTCACAATTGGCGCGGATCCGTGAAGCCGGCGTGCCGTTGACGGTGTGTATCGACAAGGTTGCGGCCAGCGGCGGCTACATGATGGCGTGCATCGGCGAGAAGATCATCAGTGCACCGTTTGCGATTCTCGGCTCGATCGGCGTGGTCGCTCAACTGCCCAACGTCAACCGCTTGCTGAAGAAGCACGACATCGACTTTGAAGTCCTCACCGCCGGCGAGTACAAACGCACCCTGACCGTGTTTGGCGAAAACACCGAGAAGGGCCGCGAGAAGTTTCAGGAAGACCTCGACATCACCCATCAACTGTTCAAGAACTTCGTCGCCCGCTACCGCCCGCAACTGGCTATCGATGATGTGGCCACCGGTGAAGTCTGGCTCGGCGTCGCGGCGCTGGATAAGCAACTGGTCGATGAGCTCAAGACCAGTGATGAATACCTGGCAGACCGGGCCAAAAAGGCTGAGGTCTATCACCTGCACTACGCCGAGCGCAAAAGCTTGCAGGAGCGTATCGGCATGGCCGCCAGCGGCTCGGTCGACCGCGTACTGCTGAGCTGGTGGAGTCGCCTGACCCAGCAGCGCTTCTGGTAACTCGAACAGGCATAAAAAAACGCCGGTCACATGACCGGCGTTTTTTTGTCCGCGCTAAACCTGAAGACTTAGCGGCGACGGAACAGCGGCAGCGGTTCGTCAGTGGCAGCCTGATAGGTCACCGAGAAGTCCTTGAGGCCTTCCAGCGCTTCGTACGGGTCTTTGTCCGCGCGAATGGCAAAGGCATCAAAACCGCAGCGATGCATGTAGAACAGCTGATCGCGCAGCACATCGCCAATCGCCCGCAATTCACCTTTGAAACCGTAACGGTCGCGCAGCAGGCGGGCGTTGGAGTAGTTGCGGCCGTCAGTGAACGCCGGGAAGTTCAGGGCAATCACCTGAAACTCGGCGACGTCTTCACCGATTTCTTCGGCTTCTTCGTCGGCGTCCAGCCAGACACCCAGGCCACCGTCGCGGGCCTTGAGCATGCGGCTGTGTTCGCGCCACAGTTGCAGGGGAACGATCAAGTCGTCGCAGTTGCTGATCTCGTCGATGTTGAAATCCTTGGGCAGCAAGTGCCAGGTTTCGTCGACGACCTCGTTGTTTTTAATGATTCGCTGCATAGACGCGTTCCTTGAAGAGGTCGATGCCAATACGCTGGTAGGTGTCGATGAAGCGCTCGTCTTCGGTACGTTGTTCAACGTACACGTCGATCAGCTTCGAGATCACGTCAGGCATGGCTTCCTGAGCGAAGGACGGGCCGAGGATCTTGCCCAGGCTCGCATCACGGCTGGCGCTGCCGCCGAGAGAGACCTGATAGAACTCTTCACCTTTCTTGTCGACGCCGAGGATGCCGATGTGGCCGACGTGGTGGTGACCGCAGGCGTTCATGCAACCGGAGATGTTCAGGTCCAGCTCGCCGATGTCGAACAGGTAATCGAGGTCGTCGAAGCGGCGCTGGATCGATTCGGCGATCGGGATCGACTTGGCGTTGGCCAGCGAGCAGAAATCACCGCCAGGGCAGCAGATGATGTCGGTCAGCAGGCCGATGTTCGGCGTGGCGAAACCGCCTTCACGCAATTCGCCCCAGAGGGTGAACAACTGGCTTTGCTCGACGTCGGCCAGAATGATGTTCTGCTCGTGCGAGGTGCGCAGTTGACCGAAGCTGTAGCGGTCGGCCAGATCGGCGACGGCATCGAGCTGCTTGTCAGTGATGTCGCCCGGGGCAACGCCGGTCGGCTTCAGCGACAGGGTCACGGCGACATAACCCGGCTTCTTGTGCGCCAGGGTGTTGCGGGTACGCCAGCGGGCGAAACCCGGATGCTCTTTGTCCAGCTCGGCCAGTTGCGCAGTCTGGTTGTCCAGCGCCTTGTAGTCCGGATCGACGAAGTGCTTGGCGACACGCTGCAGTTCGGCGTCGGTCAGTGTGGTCTGGCCACCGCGCAGGTGTTCCATTTCCGCATCGACTTTCTGTGCGAACACTTCAGGCGTGAGGGCTTTGACGAGGATCTTGATCCGCGCCTTGTATTTGTTGTCGCGACGACCGTAGCGGTTGTACACGCGCAGGATCGCGTCGAGGTAGCTCAACAGGTCCTGCCATGGCAGGAATTCGTTGATGAACGCGCCAACCACTGGCGTACGGCCGAGGCCGCCACCCACCAGCACACGGAAACCCAGTTCGCCAGCGGCGTTGTGCACCGGCTCAAGGCCGATGTCATGGACTTCAATGGCGGCACGGTCAGCGGTCGAACCGTTGACGGCAATCTTGAATTTACGCGGCAGGTAGGCGAATTCCGGGTGGAATGTAGTCCACTGACGGACGATTTCGCACCATGGGCGCGGGTCGATCACTTCGTCGGCAGCGACGCCGGCGAACTGGTCGGTAGTGACGTTGCGCAGGCAGTTGCCGCTGGTCTGGATCGCGTGCATCTGCACGGTGGCCAGTTCAGCCAGAATGTCCGGGATGTCTTCCACCGCCGGCCAGTTGAACTGCACGTTCTGCCGCGTACTGATGTGGGCGTAGCCCTTGTCGTAGTCGCGGGCAATCTTGGCCATCATGCGCGTCTGACGCGAAGTCAGCTGGCCGTAAGGCACCGCCACACGCAACATCGGCGCGAAACGCTGGATGTACAGGCCATTTTGCAGGCGCAGGGGGCGGAATTCTTCTTCGCTCAGCTCACCTGCCAGATAGCGTCGGGTCTGATCACGGAACTGCTTGACGCGGTCCTCGATGATCCGCTGATCGTACTCGTCGTATACGTACATATAAGTCCTGTTCTCAGGCTTGGGCCATTCGGAGTAGCACTGCGTTTTCGCTTGCTGTAGTCCGATTGTGCCTCTGCAATTCTGCGCGCACGGCCGCGCACTCCCTAACGGAGCCGGGGCAATATACCCGTTTGCAGTTATGCGCAAAAGTGATGTTTGAGTATATGTAAAGAACCAAATCGCCTAACGAGAACGACTGTCAAGTAATCCACATTTGTCGTGCGGACAATCATCGTCTTAACTGTGGTCGAGTCTTTCTGCAATCACCGATAAAACCGACAAGAGGCGATGCAATGAGCAACCCGACCAAGGCAAGAAAAAGCGACAGCAGTGTCGATGCGTGGGCCATTTTGTTCCTGATCATTCTCGTAGTAGGGACAGCGGTATTCTGGGTCAGCCATCAGTAAACGACCGATCCGGGCCTCGCTTGCGACAGATTGTCGGACAAAAAGCGGGATCAGGCGTCAATAGCCGATGAAACGAGGGCTATAATGCGCGGCCATTTTTCGTTGGGCCCGGATGCTTCATGTTCAAGTTTTTCCATATCAGTCTTCTGTTGTTCGGCGCACTGTTCCAGAGCAGCGCGCGGGCAGAGTCTGTACTGTTTTTGAATCCGGGTTCGACGCAGGAAGCGTTCTGGGTCAGCTATTCGCAATTCATGCAGGCGGCCGCTCAGGATCTGGGTATCGACCTGCAGATCCTCTATTCCCAACGCCAGCCCGAACTGACCCTCGCTCAGGCGCGCCTCGCATTACAGGGGCCGAATCGTCCCGAGTACCTGATTTTCGTCAACGAACAATACGTCGCCCCGCAAATCCTGCGCCTGGCGCAGAACAGCGGTGTGAAGCTGTTTATGGTCAACGCCGCACTGACGGCTGACCAGCAGGCCATGGTTGGCGAGCGTGACGACCGCATTGGCAGCCTGGTGCCGAACGACGAGGAGGGCGGTTACTTGATGATGAAGGAGCTGATTCGCCTGCACCCGTCGACGCCAGGCACTGAGCCGATTGAGGTGTTGGCGTTCTCCGGGCTGAAGGTCACGCCCTCGGCGCAATTACGCGAGCGCGGCATGCAGCGGGCGCTGGCCGAACATCCACAGATTCGCCTGCGGCAATTGGTCTACAGCGGCTGGACCCAAGAGCGCGCCTATGAACAGGCCAAACAGCTGTTCGCCCGTTACCCGAAGGTGTCGCTGGTGTGGTCGGCCAATGATGAAATGGCTTTCGGTGCGATGCGTGCATACGCCGAGACCGGCAAAGTCCCCGGCAAAGATGCCTTGTTCAGTGCGGTCAACACCTCCCCGGCGGCTTTGCAGGCGCTGGTTGACGGGCGCCTGAGCGCACTGGTCGGCGGGCATTTCACCCTTGGCGGCTGGGCGTTGGTCGAGTTGCATGACGTGGAGCAGGGCGTCGATTTGAATCGCTACGGCGGCCGTGATCGGCAGATTCCGTTGCTGCAACTGATCGACAAACGTCACGCCCGGCAAATGCTGGCCATGGGTGAGTCGCCGAACTACGGAGTAAATTTCCGCAAGCTCTCAGCCAAAGGGCAACCGGCGTCGTATCGCTACCCGTTCACCTTGCAAACCCTGATGCGCTGAACGCGTCAGACCCCGGCGAAGTGCAGCACCAGTTTGACGATGGCAAACAGCGTCAACGCGAAGATGGCGGTGAACAGAATCCCCAGCATCACGAAATGGCTGGGCTTGCCATGGGTGAAGTCCCTTGCCCGATTCTTGCCGCTCTGCACCCCGAACGCCGCCGCCATCACGCTGTGCAGCATCTGCCAGAAGGTCGGCGGTTTGTTGTCGACTGGATCGTCCATAAATCCCTCGTCTGCCGTGTGTGTCAGACAAGCATAGCCAACCCTTTCAAGGGCACCGCAAAACAAATGTGGGAGCGAGCCTGCTCGCGAAGAGGCCATCAGCTTCAACATGAGTGTTGGCTGATAGACCGCTTTCGCGAGCAGGCTCGCTCCCACAGGGTGATGCGTTGAAGCTGGACTAGTTGTCGTAACCCAGGTTCGGCGCCAGCCAGCGCTCGGTCACGCTCAACTCCTGGCCTTTGCGCGAGGTGTAGCTGGCGACCTGATCCTTGTCGACCTTGCCCACCGCAAAGTACTGCGCCTGCGGATGGGCGAAGTACCAGCCGCTGACGGCGGCGGCCGGGAACATCGCGTAGTGTTCGGTGAGGAACACGCCGCTGCGACCGGCGCGCATCTCTTCAGCTTCCGGATCGAGCAGGGCGAACAACGCCGCCTTCTCCGTGTGATCCGGGCACGCCGGGTAACCCGGAGCAGGGCGGATGCCGCTGTATTGCTCTTTGATCAGCGCGTCGTTGTCGAGGGTTTCGTCCTTGGCATAGCCCCAGTGTTCTTTACGCACTTGCTGGTGCAGCCATTCGGCGCAAGCCTCGGCCAAACGGTCGGCCAAGGCTTTGACCATGATCGAGTTGTAGTCGTCGCCCGCGTCCTGATAAGCCTTGGCGACTTCTTCGGCGCCAATGCCGGCGGTGGTGATGAAACCGCCGACGTAATCGGTCACTTCGCTGTCCTTCGGCGCTACGAAGTCGGCCAGCGAGAAGTTTGGTTTGCCGTCGGTCTTGATGATCTGCTGACGCAAGTGATGCAGCTTGGCCAATGGCTGGCCGTCATCGCCGTACAGCTCGATGTCGTCGTCATGCACCTGATTGGCCGGCCAGAAACCGAACACCGCACGGGCGCTGATCAGCTTCTCGTCGATCAGCTTGGCGAGCATTTCCTGCGCGTCCTTGTACAGCGCGGTGGCGGCTTCACCGACCACTTCGTCTTCGAGGATGCGCGGGAACTTGCCGGCCAGATCCCAAGAGATAAAGAACGGCGTCCAGTCGATGTATTCGGCCAGAACCTTGAGATCAATGTTGTCCAGCACCTTGCTGCCGGTGAAGGTCGGTTTGACCGGCTCATAAGTCGCCCAGTCGAACTGCGGCTTCTTGGCGATGGCCGCTGCGTAGCTCAGGCGCTCGGTGCGGGCGCTGCGGTTGGCGGTGCGTTCGCGTACATCGACGTATTCCAGGCGCGTCTTCTCGACGAAACCGGCCTTCAATTCTTTCGACAGCAACTGTGTGGCAACGCCCACCGCGCGGGAGGCGTCGGTCACGTAAACCACCGCATCGTTGCTGTACTTCGGCTCGATCTTCACCGCGGTGTGCGCTTTGGAGGTGGTCGCGCCACCGATCATCAGCGGCAGGTGGAAATCCTGACGCTGCATCTCGCGAGCAACGTGGACCATTTCATCCAGCGACGGCGTGATCAGGCCGGAGAGGCCGATGATGTCGCACTTCTGCTCTTTGGCCACCTGCAGAATCTTCTCTGCCGGCACCATCACGCCGAGGTCGACGATGTCATAGCCGTTGCAACCGAGTACCACGCCGACGATGTTCTTGCCGATGTCATGCACGTCGCCTTTCACGGTCGCCATGAGGATCTTGCCCTTGGCTTCTGGCTTGTCGCCCTTTTCCAGTTCGATGAACGGGATCAAGTGCGCCACGGCCTGCTTCATCACGCGGGCGGATTTCACCACTTGCGGCAGGAACATTTTGCCGGCGCCGAACAGGTCGCCGACGATGTTCATGCCCGACATCAGCGGGCCTTCGATCACTTCGATCGGGCGCGCGAACGACTGACGGGATTCTTCGGTGTCTTCAACGATGTGCGTGGTGATGCCTTTGACCAGCGCATGTTCCAGACGCTTGTTGACCTCCCAGTTGCGCCACTCTTCGGTCTCGGCTTCCTTGACGCTGCCGTCGCCCTTGTACTTGTCGGCGATGGCGAGGAGGGCGTCGGTGCCTTCCGGCGTGCGGTTGAGGATCACGTCTTCAACGGCGTCGCGCAGCTCCTGCGGGATCTGGTCGTAGATCTCCAGTTGACCGGCGTTGACGATGCCCATGGTCAGGCCGGCGCGGATTGCGTAGAGCAGGAACACCGAGTGGATCGCCTCACGCACCGGGTTGTTGCCCCGGAACGAGAACGACACGTTGGACACGCCGCCCGAGGTCAGCGCATACGGCAGCTCGTCGCGGATGTAGGCGCAGGCGTTGATGAAGTCCACCGCGTAGTTGTTGTGTTCTTCGATGCCAGTGGCGACGGCGAAGATGTTCGGGTCGAAGATGATGTCTTCCGGCGGGAAGCCGACTTCGTTGACCAGAATGTCGTAGGAGCGTTTGCAGATTTCTTTCTTGCGCGCTTCGGTGTCGGCCTGGCCGGCTTCGTCGAACGCCATCACCACTACGGCCGCGCCGTAGCGCTTGCACAGTTTGGCGTGGTGGATGAACTGCTCGACGCCTTCTTTCATGCTGATCGAGTTGACGATGCCCTTGCCCTGAATGCACTTGAGGCCGGCTTCGATCACTTCCCATTTAGAGGAGTCGATCATGATTGGCACACGGGAGATGTCCGGTTCACCGGCGATCAGATTGAGGAAGGTCACCATGGCCTTCTTCGAATCGAGCATGCCTTCGTCCATGTTGATGTCGATCACCTGCGCGCCGGCCTCGACCTGTTGCAGGGCGACTTCCAGCGCTTCGGTGTAGTTGTCTTCACGGATCAGCCGGGCGAATTTCGCCGAGCCGGTGATGTTGGTGCGCTCGCCGACGTTAACGAACAGCGAGTTGCGATCGATGGTGAACGGCTCCAGACCCGAGAGGCGGCACGCCTTGGGAATGTCCGGAATCTGCCGCGGCGCGTAACCGGCGACGGCTTTGGCGATGGCTTCGATGTGCCCCGGTGTGGTGCCGCAGCAGCCGCCGACGATATTGAGGAAGCCGCTCTGGGCGAATTCTTCGATGACCTTGGCGGTTTCCGACGGCAGTTCGTCGTACTCGCCGAATTCGTTCGGCAGGCCGGCGTTCGGGTGCGCGGAAACGTGGGTGCTGGCCTTGTTCGACAGCTCTTCAAGGTACGGGCGCAATTCACTGGCGCCGAGCGCGCAGTTGAGGCCGACGGAAATCGGCTTGGCGTGCGCCACCGAGTTCCAGAACGCTTCGGTGGTCTGCCCCGACAGGGTACGGCCGGAGGCGTCGGTGATGGTCCCGGAAATCATGATCGGCAGTTCGATGTGCAGCTCTTCGAACACGCCTTGCACAGCGAAGATCGCCGCTTTGGCGTTGAGGGTGTCGAAAATGGTTTCGATCAGGATCAGGTCGGCGCCGCCCTCGATCAGGCCTTTGGTGGCTTCGGTGTAGTTCTCCACCAGTTCATCAAAGGTGACGTTGCGGTAGCCAGGGTTGTTGACGTCCGGCGACAGCGAGCAGGTGCGGCTGGTCGGGCCGAGTACGCCGGCAACGAAACGCGGCTTGGCCGGGTTCTCGGCGGTCTTGGCGTCGGCGACCTTGCGCGCCAGACGTGCGCCTTCTACGTTTAGTTCGTAGGCCAGTTCTTCCATGCCGTAGTCGGCCATGGAAATGCGCGTGGCGTTGAAGGTGTTGGTTTCGAGGATGTCGGCGCCGGCATCCAGATAGGCTTTTTCGATCCCGCCGATCACGTCCGGACGGGTGATCACCAGCAGGTCGTTGTTGCCCTTGACGTCACTCGGCCAGTCCGCGAAGCGTTTGCCGCGATAATCCTGCTCTTCGAGCTTGTAGCTCTGGATCATCGTGCCCATACCGCCATCGAGTATCAGGATGCGCTCTTTGAGGGCTTGCTTGAGAGCTTGAAGGCGGACGCTGCGATCGGACATTTGAACCACTCGGAAAGACCATTACGAAGGAGCGGGATCATAGCAAACCTGTGCGCTTTTGGAGCATACGGGGCTTTTTCATGAATATCGCTCATGTTGGTGCGGGCGTCATACTGTAGAATCGCGGCGGTTTTTTACAATCGGGATCAGCAGCATGTCTTACCGCGTCATTGGTTTTGTGTTGCTGTTTCTCAGCTGGGGCGCCGTGGCGCAAGAGCCAGAGACTGTGCCGGCCATTTCTCAGTCGATTTCGTACGCCCGCGACATCCAGCCAATCTTCACCGAGAAGTGCGTGGCCTGCCATGCGTGCTACGACTCTGCCTGTCAGCTCAACCTGGGCAGCGGCGAGGGCGCGGCCCGTGGCGCCAGCAAGATGCCGGTTTACGATGGCGAGCGCACCCAGGCGGCACCAACCACTCGGCTGTTTTACGACGCCTTCGGTAAACGTGCCTGGCAGCAGAAAGACTTCTATTCGGTGCTCGATGCGCAGGGCAGTCAGGCGGCGCTGATGGCGCGCATGCTCGAGCTCGGGCACAAGACGCCGTTGACGCCCAACGCCAAACTCCCGGAAGAGATTGTGCTGGGCCTGAACCGCGAGAACATGTGCTCGCTGCCCGCCGAGTTCGAAGGTTATGCCGGTGCGCATCCGAAAGAAGGCATGCCGCTGGCGGTGACCGGGCTGACCGATCAGCAATATCAGACGCTGCAGCGCTGGCTGGCCTCGGGCGCGCCGATTGACGAACAAGGCCTGGCGCCGAGCGCGAAAGAGGCGCTGCAAATCGTCCAGTGGGAAAACCTGCTCAACGCTCCCGGCGCACGGCAAAGTCTGGTCGGCCGCTGGTTGTACGAGCACTGGTATCTCGCGCACATCTTCTTCAAGGATGGCGAGCCGGGGCATTACTTCCAGTGGGTGCGTTCGCGTACACCGAGCGGGCAGCCGATCGACCTTATCGCCACTCGCCGCCCGAACGACGATCCGGGCACTCAGGTGTATTACCGTTTGTGGCCGGTGCGGGGTGTGATCGTGCATAAAACCCACATCACCTATCCGCTGAGCGCGGCGAAGATGGCGCGGGTGAAAAGCCTGTTTTACAGCGGCAACTGGCAGGTCAATGCCTTGCCGGGTTACGGCCCGCAGAGCCGTGCCAATCCCTTCGCGACGTTCGAAGCGATTCCGGCGCAGGCGCGTTACCAGTTCATGCTCGACAACGCCGAATACTTCGTCCGCACGTTTATTCGCGGCCCGGTGTGCCGTGGACAGATTGCGACCGACGTGATCCGCGACAACTTCTGGGCACTGTTCCAGGCACCGGAACACGACCTCTATATCACCGACCCGAACTATCGCGGCCAGGCCACGCCGCTGTTGGCCATGCCGGGGCAGAACGACGATGTCGGCAGCGTGTTGAGCCTGTGGCGCAACTACCGCGACAAGCGCAATGAATATGAGGCTCTGCGCCGCGACAGCTACGCGGATCTCCCCGCGCCGAGCTGGTCGACCCTGTGGGCCGGCAACGACAACGCCTTGCTGAGCATTTTTCGCCACTTCGACAGCGCTTCGGTGACCAAAGGCCTGATTGGCGAGGTGCCGCAGACGATGTGGCTGTTTGACTATCCGCTGCTGGAACGCACCTATTACCAGTTGGCGGTCAACTTCGATGTGTTCGGCAACGTCTCCCATCAGGCGCAAACCCGTCTGTATTTCGACCTGATCCGCAACGGCGCCGAGCAGAACTTCCTGCGCCTGATGCCCGCTGATTCGCGCGAAGACTATCTCGACGATTGGTACCAGAGCGGTGGCCAGTTCAAGATGTGGCTCGATTACGAGGCGATTGACGACGATAAGCCGACCGCGTTGAAGCTCGATGAGAAAGACCCGAAACACGACTTCGCCATGCAATTACTGGCACGTTACGGCGATCTCAATGCGCGGCCCGATCCGATCAACCGTTGCGACGGCGCTTATTGCTCGCGGCCGAATATCGACCCGGCGCTGCAAAATGCCGAGCAGGCGTTGAGTCGCCTGACTTCGCGCCCGGCGGCCGGTTTGAAGGTGATTGATCAGCTCCCGGAAGCGACGATGCTGCGCATTGAAACCGCCAGCGGCAAACGCGAGGTCTACAGCCTGTTGCGCAACCGCGCCCATAGCAATGTGGCGTTCCTGCTGGGTGAGTCGCTGCGCTATCAACCGGGGCTGGACACGCTGACCATTTACCCGGGCGTGCTCAGCAGTTATCCGAACTTCATCTTTAATGTCCCGGCCGATCAGGTGCCGGCGTTTGTCGATGCAATGGAAAACGCCAAGGATGCCAATCGCTTTGAGAAAATCGTCGAACGGTGGGGGATCCGTCGCAGTCATCCGCAATTCTGGTTCTATTTCCACGATTTGAGTCAGTACATCCACGAAACCGATCCGGTGGAAGAGGGTGTACTGGACATGAACCGCTACGAGAATCTTTGATCGATTCAGATTGGCTTGCTGTCCCAACTTCAAGCAACACCGCAAAACCCTGTAGGAGCTGTCGAGTGAAACGAGGCTGCGATCTTTTGATCTTTAAAAATCAAGATCAAAAGATCGCAGCGTGCCGCAGCTCCTACGGGGATTGAGGTGAATTTGAGGGTGTGATCGGGAGCAGGTGATGTTGATTTCAGTGCAAGCCCTGCGTGCGCTTGCCGCGTGGACGGTGGTCTGCCACCACTTCATGCAGATTTTCTTCGACTTCCAGGCGCGAGGGCCTATCGGGCAGCTGTTCATCGACAAGGGCGCGGTAGGCGTCGATATCTTCTTCGTCATCAGCGGTCTGGTGATTTTCCTCTCGACCGAGAACAAACCGCTGCCGCCCGCGCGTTTTCTGTTGTATCGGCTGTTTCGCATCGTCCCGGCGTATTGGTTGTACACGCTGTTGATGGCGCTGCTGGTGGTGTTCGCCCAGCCGTTGCTGCCGGATCAGTCTGTGGACTGGAGCCATTTGCTGCTGTCGTTGCTGTTCATTCCGACTGAGAACCCCGGCGGCTACGGCCTCTATCCGACGCTGAATGTCGGCTGGACGCTGAATTACGAAATCCTGTTTTACGTGTTGTTCGCCTGGGCGTTGCTGTTCCGTCTGCAGGTGCGCCTGCTGGTAGTCGCGGCGCTGCTGTTTGCGGTGAGTCAGGCCTGGACCGGGTTTGGCTGGATCAGCGAGTTTTATCGTTCGGACATTGTTTATGAGTTTCTGCTGGGGATTGGCATCGGCATGCTCTATCGCCGGGGCTGGATTGGCCCGGGTTTCTGGCTGCCGCTGACCGCGATTGGCGCTGCGTTGCTGACGATCTATCAGTTGGCACCGGCGCCGAGGTTGCTCAACTGGGGCGTACCGAGTGCGCTGCTGGTGATGTCGTGTATTTCCCTTGAGCGTTATGTCGAGCGCAGCCGGGTCCTGAAACTGCTCGGCGATTGCTCGTATTCGGTGTATCTGATGCACGTTCTGGTGCTGTCGGCTGGCGGTTATCTGGCCCGGCGCTACGGCATCAACCCGTATTTGATGTTTGTCGTGTGTGCGCTGGCCATCGGCGTCGGCTCCTGGTTGAGCTACGAATGGGTGGAGAAACGCAGCTATCGCTGGCTCAAGGCGCGGATCGACGGCGGGGCGGACGAGAATCTTTCCCGACAAAAATACTAGGACTTTGTCCGGCGCAACGATTGGCGTAAACTGCGCCCAAGCCTGCGAGGAGTTTCCATGACCGCTATTACCATTACCGACGCCGCCCACGATTACCTGGCTGATCTGCTCTCCAAGCAGAACACCCCGGGCATCGGCATCCGCGTCTTTATCACCCAGCCTGGCACCCAGTACGCCGAAACCTGCATTGCCTACTGCAAGCCGGGCGAAGAAAAACCTGAAGACACCGCGCTGGGGCTGAAAAGCTTCACCGCGTATATCGATCACTTCAGCGAAGCGTTTCTCGATGACGCCGTCGTCGACTATGCCACCGACCGCATGGGCGGCCAGCTGACCATCAAGGCGCCAAACGCCAAAGTACCGATGGTCAACGCCGACAGCCCGGTCAACGAGCGCATCAACTATTACCTGCAAACCGAAATCAACCCGGGGCTGGCCAGCCACGGCGGTCAGGTCAGCCTGATCGATGTGGTTGAAGACGGCATCGCCGTTCTGCAGTTCGGTGGTGGTTGCCAGGGCTGCGGGCAGGCGGACGTGACCTTGAAGGAAGGCATCGAGCGCACCTTGCTCGAGCGCATCCCTGAACTGAAGGGCGTTCGCGACGTGACCGACCACAC
Organism: Pseudomonas sp. Irchel s3f10; assembly: GCF_900187515.1. Lineage (NCBI taxonomy): Bacteria > Pseudomonadati > Pseudomonadota > Gammaproteobacteria > Pseudomonadales > Pseudomonadaceae > Pseudomonas > Pseudomonas sp. Irchel s3f10. The sequence goes on along the minus strand of NZ_FYDZ01000008.1, from coordinate 233,243 downwards.
GCAGAAAGAAAACGCCTACTACTAAGGTGTTCGCTGCGGACATGAAAAACGGCGCCCCGTGAGCGCCGTTTTTTTATGGGTGAGTTTTTTATGGATGAAATGTACTGACGCCTTCGCGAGCAGGCTCGCTCCCACATTTGATCGCATTCCAAATGTGGGAGCGAGCCTGCTCGCGAAGGGGCCTTCATGGGCGATAGAGGTGAGCATGCCCGGCGCGATACAGCGATGACTCGCTGAACACCTCACTGCCCAAAACGCGCCCAACCAAAATCAACGCCGTACGCCGAAACCCTTTGGCCTCGACCTTCCCGGCAATATCCGCCAGCGTCCCCACCACCCAATCCTGGTCCGGCCACGTCGCCCGGTGAATCACCGCAATCGGGCAGTCGGCGCCGTAATGCGGCAGCAGTTCCGCCAGAATCTTGTCCAGATGATTGACCCCCAGATGAATCGCCATGGTCGCGCCGTGCTGCGCCAGACTGCCGAGCTCTTCGCCTGCCGGCATGGCGGTCTTGTCGGCGTAGCGGGTCAGAATCACGCTTTGCGACACGTCCGGCAGGGTCAGTTCCGCGCCGAGCAACGCGGCACAGGCTGCCGTTGCCGTCACTCCCGGGATGATTTCGAACGGGATATTCAACTCACGCAGATAGCGAATCTGCTCACCAATCGCGCCATACAGGCTCGGATCACCGGAATGCACCCGCGCCACATCCTGACCCTTGGCATGCGCGGTCTTGATCAGTTCGATGATCTGTTCCAGATGCAATTCAGCGCTGTTGACCACCGTTTCGGCTTGATGGCCGTCGAGCACTGCCGCCGGCACCAGTGAACCTGCGTAGATAATCACCGGGCAACTGCGGATCAGCCGCTGGCCTTTGACGGTGATCAATTCCGGGTCGCCGGGGCCGGCGCCGATGAAGTAGACGGTCATCGTTGAATCCTGAGTAAAAAAGGGCACGACCGCGTTGCAGATGAACAACGCTCATGATCAATGGCGGGGATTATCGGGATTTTACGCCGCGCCGGCCAATGCCAGTGTTGCCTGAGCGTATTTTTGCCGGGAAATCAGCAGTTTTGCCGGAGCCTGAATCAACTGTTCGGCGAGTGCCAACGCTGCACTTTCCGCCACGCCGTAGCAACCGGTGCGCTCGTAGGCAATTTGCGAATGGTGGCTGAGTCGTTGCTGATAACTGGCCAGTTCCTCACTGCTGAAATACAGCAAGGGCAAAGCCAACTGAGCGGCAAGTTCCTGCAAGCCAGGCTCGTCGCGCTTCAAATCGATGCTGGCCAATGCCTTGACCGTTTCAAGTTCAATGCGATGTGCCTGTAAGGCTTGATCAAGTAACGCGCGCAGCGTACTGGCCGGGCAGCCGCGCTGGCAGCCCAGGCCGACCACGAAGGTCGGCGCTGCACTGTCATCGGTCATGCGTGGTATTGGCCAGCGCTTTTGCGGCGGAACAACCAGGCGCTGATCAGGCCGAGGGCCAGCCAGAACACCACGTTGGTCAACTGCGAAGCGATTTTGAACTGGGCTTCCAATGCCTCGGGAGCAAGCATCGAATGCACTTGCGGCTGCGGTGCGCCGATCACGTGCGGTACGGCAAGAATCGCCACGCCGAGGATCTTCATCAGCCAGTGACGGCTGAACGCGATCAACGACAGCCCGACCGCAGTCGAAGCGGCCGTGCCGATCCACCACATCTGGCGTGAGGCCAGATCAGCAGCGGCTGTGCCCGGCAACTCAGGCGGCAGGCCCAGGGTCGGCGCGAGGACGAAAGTGGCGTAACCGGCCAGGCCCCAGAGCAGGCCTTGCGAGGTTTTGGTCGGTGCGCGCAGGGTGTAGAGGCCGGCAAGCATCAGAGCGAAACCGACGGCTACCACCAGATTACCGCCAGTGGTCGAGACTACGCGCTGCCAGCCGTTTTCCGGCTCCCAGGCCTCGGCATCGTGGGTGTGCGCAGCGGTGCCGGCGGCGTGTTCGTGAACTTCTGCAACCGGTTCGGCTTTCTCGAACGTCTCTGCCTGAAGAATCAGCGGCGAGACCCAGAAGCTTTGCAGCAGAGTGAGGAGCAGGGCGGCCAGCAGACCGGTGAAACCTGCGGTTTGCGCGATTCGCTTGATCATGTCGGCAGGTCTCAGTGGCACGGGAACGCGGCGCTGTGGCGGGTATCGTGGGCGGCGTTGTGCACCGCTTCGATGTGCGAGAAACCGGCGAAGTAGACCAGGCTGGCGCCGAGGATCGACGCAAAGATCGCGGCGGTCAGGCGTTGGCTCAGGGTGGCGGTGCTGGAAATTTTGTCCGTGTTGCTGCCGGTGCTGCTGATGATCGACATGGCGCTTCCCTCTGGAATGTCAGTGGGTGAATCGAGCGCATGAAAACCCCTGCGGGTCGGGCTCGCAGAGGTTCGAACAGCGCCCGCCCACCGCGGGTTTGTTATGTTCAGCGACGCACAAGGTGCGGGCTGTGTGTTGCGGGCCGGTCTCCGGGCTCACGAGGGGTTGGCGTCAGGCCGACCTGCAAGCGTCACCTTCCCATGCCTTGCTGACACAGTGGTTTTGACGCTTCGCTCGCTTACCGTTGCGGGGGCAGCACCGGACTGACATGGGCTTGAGTAAAGCACATGATTCACCGGTTTCCCGTTTCACCCTGTGAAGGGCACCCGTAACAAGTTGTGTAGGAGAGCATGGGGGTGGGGTTTTGGTCAATTTTTGGGTGTATATCCGTTGCTGCGGGTGTTGCTGATTAGGGTTCCGCCCTTACTGCGGGTCACTTTTGGCAAACGCCCCAAAAGTAACCAAAAGGTCTTCGCCCTGACGTTCGGCCCGCTCGCTAAAGCTCGGGGTTCCTTCGCTCCGGGACCGATCCGGGCGCAGCGTCTCCGGTTTGCTTCGCTGCACCTACTCCCGCTGTGTTTGGCTGCGCCAAACGGTCGCTGCGCTCCCACCCCCGGATCAATCCCTCCACTCAGCCTGCCGACGGGCTCCAAGATCAAAAGCAGGCGAGCTGACACTCGGCCTATTGAGTGGTGAGGAGCGGGTGTTGGACTTTGGTTTTGTGGTGGATGTGCCCCTCACCCCAGCCCTCTCCCGAGGGAGAGGGAGCCGATTTGTGGGCTTTTCAAAATCTGAGTTCGACTCGGTATTGCACGTCGGCGTAGCTCTCCCAAACACCCCGATCAGTCCCCCTAACCTCATGGATAGGGGGCCGATTTTTTTGCTTTTTTGAGCCTGAGTTCAACGCGGTATCGCACGTCGGCGTACCTCGCCCAAACAACTCGATCAGTCCCCTCTCCCTCCGGGAGAGGGCTAGGGTGAGGGGCTTTTGATCTGGCTTTTGATCTGGCTTTTTTGCCCCTTCGGCAGGCCGAACGTAGGTGTTCATCCGGGGGTTAGGCGCGCAGCGCCGTTCGACGAAGTCGAACACATCGAGAGGAGGTGCAGCGAAGCAAACCGTAGGCGATGCCCCCGGATGGACACCGTAGCGAGGGAACACTGAGCCTCAGCGAAGTGCCGTACGCCGGGGCAAGCCTTTTTGGTTACTTTTTCGGCGTTTGGAAAAAGTGACCCGCCGTAAGGGCGGAACCCTAAGTAGCCGTTGCCGCAGAAACGGATATGCCCCCAATCCAAACATTGACCCATAAGCAAGCCATGCGTAGCCTTGCGCTTTCGAGGTTCTTCGGCCGCTGCCGAAGCTAAGAAGGGAACGCGGTCAATGCCGCGGCTGCCCCCGCAACTGTGAACGGTGATGTTCGCTGCCACGCCACTGCCAGCTCAACCCCATGAGCCAGCGGGAAGGCGCAGCAAACGCCAGGCCCAATGCCTGAACACCGTCAGCCAGGAGACCTGCCTCGTCACAGATTCTCACTACAACCGGGCGGGGTGATCCGGTGGCGAACGCTTCCGGCGCGCACGCGCGTGGCCGGTTCTCGTCCCGTATGCCCGCCGCTTGCCAAAGGGCATACCGATGAAAACACTGGCCAAACTCCCTGTCACCATCGTCACCGGCTTCCTCGGCTCGGGCAAAACCACGCTGCTGCGGCACATGCTCGATAACGCTCAGGGCCGTCGCATCGCGGTGATCGTCAACGAGTTTGGCGAGCTGGGCATCGACGGTGAAATCCTCAAGCAGTGCACCATCGGTTGCACCGAAGAAGAAGCCACCGGCCGCGTTTACGAACTGGCCAACGGCTGCCTGTGCTGCACCGTTCAGGAAGAATTCTTCCCGGTGATGCGCGAACTGGTCGCCCGTCGCAGCGATCTCGACCACATCCTCATCGAAACCTCGGGCCTGGCCCTGCCAAAACCGCTGGTGCAAGCCTTCCAGTGGCCGGAAATCCGCAGCGCCTGCACCGTTGACGCGGTGATCACCGTGGTCGACAGCCCGGCCGTGGCCGCGGGCACCTTCGCTGCATTCCCGGATCAGGTCGATGCCCAGCGCAAACTCGATCCGAACCTCGACCACGAATCGCCATTGCACGAACTGTTCGCCGACCAACTGGCCAGCGCCGACCTCGTCATCCTCAACAAGGCCGACCAGACCAGCCCGGAAGATCTCGCTCGCGTGCGCGCTGAAGTCGCCGAAGAGCTGCCACCGGCGGTGAAAATCATCGAAGCCAGCAACGGTCGTCTGCCACTGGACGTGTTGATCGGCCTCGGCGCCGGTTCCGAAGAACACATCGACAGCCGCCACAGCCACCATGATCATCACCACGGTGAAGGCGATGACGACCACGATGACCACGATCACGACGCCTTCGATTCGATCTCCATCGAACTGCCGCAAGCTGACGAAAGCCTGCTGCTCGACGCCTTGACGCAACTGGTGGTCAAGCACGGCATCTTGCGCGTGAAGGGCTTTGCGGCCATTCCGAACAAGCCAATGCGTTTGCTGATCCAGGGCGTGGGTACGCGTTTCGACAAGCATTTCGACCGCCAGTGGGGCGCCGATGAAGCGCGCGTCACGCGTCTGGTGTTGATCGGTCAGGAACTCGACGCCGCCCAACTCGAAGCGCAACTGCGCGCTGCGCTCAGCGTTTAAACCATGCACCTGCTCAGGACCCAGCCCGGCGGTTTCGTCTCGGATGACAACATTGCCGACCTTGGCCAAACCCCCGCCGAGCTGGTGATCCTGTGCAGCGGCGACTCCAGCCTGGCGCTGCTCGCCGAAGCTGCGCAGCAGTTGCCCGAGGATTATCCGAGCCTGCGTCTGGCCAATCCGATGCAGGTACAGAATCACGCCTCGGTCGATCTGTACGTCGATGAAGTGCTGCGCCACGCCAAGGTGATCCTGATTTCGCTGCACGGTGGCATCGCCTATTGGCGTTACGGTGTCGAGCGTCTGATCGAGTTGTCCGCGCGTGGCGTGCAGGTGATTCTGGTACCGGGCGATGACCGTCCCGATCCGGAGCTCAGCGACTTGAGCACCGTCAATGCCGAGGATCGCGACCGGCTCTGGCAATTCCTGCGTCAGGGCGGTTTGGGCAATGCGCTGGATTTTTTCCGTTGTCTGGCCAACCGTTGGCTCGCCCGTGATTACGCTTGGGACGAACCGCAAACCCTGCCGCGCACGGCGATTTACCATCCACAAAAAACCACCGCCGCACTGAGTGACTGGCAAGCCGAATGGCTGCCCGAGAACCCGGTCGCGGCGGTGTTGTTTTACCGCTCGCATTTGCAAGCGGCGAACACCGCGTTCATCGATGTTTTCTGCCAGCGCTTGCAGGCAGCGGGGTTGAATCCGCTGCCGATCGCAGTGGCCAGTCTGAAAGAACCCGGCTGCCTGGCGGTGGTCGAGGATTGGCTGGATGAAGTCGAGGCGGGGGTGATTCTCAACACCACCGGTTTCGCCCAGTCCAGCCCTGAAGCACCGCACTTACGACCGTTTCGCCGCAATATCCCGGTGATTCAGGCGATCTGCGCGCAAGACAACGAGCCCGGTTGGCGCGACAGCGAGCAAGGCCTCGGCCCGCGCGATCTGGCGATGCATATTGCCTTGCCGGAGCTTGACGGGCGCATCATCAGCCGGCCGATCAGCTTCAAGGATCTCGCCTGGCGCAGTGAGCGCAGTCAGTCCGATGTGGTCTGCTATCGCGCGCAGCCTGAGCGCATGGATTTTGTCGCGGAACTGGCGCGGCTCTGGATCGATCTGGCGCGGGTGCCGAACGCGGAAAAACGTATCGCGCTGATCCTCGCCAACTACCCGACCCGCGATGGGCGCATCGGCAACGGCGTCGGTCTCGACACGCCGGCAGCAGCGCTGAATATCCTTCGCGCGTTGCAGGCTGAGGGTTATCCCATTGCGGCCGAACTGCCGGGCAGCGGCACCGAGTTGATCCAGCAATTGCTCGGTGGCGTCAGCAACGATCTCGACACGATTGACCTGCGTCCGTGCCAACAAAGCCTGGCGATGGACGCTTACCTGACGATGTTCAACGCGCTGCCTGAGGCCAATCGCAGCGCCGTGATGGAGCGCTGGGGTACGCCAGAAAACGATCCGATGTGCCGCGACGGGCGGATGATGATTGCCGGTCTGCGTTTCGGCCTGACCTTCGTCGGCATCCAGCCGGCACGCGGTTATCAGGTCGATCCGAGTGCGGTCTATCACGACCCGGATCTGGTCCCGCCGCACGCTTATCTGGCGTTCTATTTCTGGTTGCGCAACACCTACGGCGCGCACGGCGTGATTCACGTCGGCAAGCACGGCAACCTTGAATGGCTGCCGGGCAAAGGCGTCGGGCTTTCGGAAAACTGCTGGCCGGATGCGTTGCTCGGGCCGCTGCCGAATATCTATCCGTTTATCGTCAATGACCCGGGCGAGGGCGCGCAGGCCAAACGACGCACCCAAGCGGTAATCATCGACCACCTGATGCCACCGCTGACCCGTGCCGAAACCTATGGCCCGCTGCGCAATCTGGAACTGCTGGCCGACGAGTATTACGAAGCGCAACTGCTCGATCCGCGCCGCGCCCGCGAGTTGCAGCGCGATATTCTGCAACTGGTGCGCGAGACGCAGATCGACCGTGAGCTGCAACTCGATGCCGCTCTGGACAGTGACGCCGATGCGGCGATCTGGCTGCCGCGTCTCGATACATATTTGTGTGATCTGAAGGAATCGCAGATTCGCGATGGTTTGCATATTTTTGGTGAGTCACCCAGCGGGCGATTGCGCATTGATACGTTGCTGGCGTTGCTGCGCATTCCACGCGGAGACGGCAAAGGCGCGCAATCAAGCCTATTGCGAGCACTCGCCAAAGCGTTCGAACTCGGTTTCGATCCGCTCGACTGCGCGCTGGCCGATCCATGGACCGGCCCGCGTCCCGAAGCGTTGCAATCGCAAAGCGATGAAGTCTGGCGCACCGCCGGCGACACCCGCGAACGCTTGGAACTGTTCGCTTCGAACCTAATCTCCCAAACACTACAAATCCCCTGTAGGAGTGAGCCTGCTCGCGATAGCGGAGTGTCATTCGATACAGATTTGCCTGATACACCGCCATCGCGAGCAGGCTCACTCCTACAAGGACCGCGTTGGGTTGAAGTCAGTGCAATCACCGACCACCTGCGCGAAGTCGTCGCCCCGCGCCTCGATGCTTGCGGCCCCGCCGAAATGCGCGGCCTGCTCGACGCCCTCAGTGGTCGCTTCGTCCCCGCCGGCCCGAGCGGCGCGCCCAGCCGTGGTCGCCTCGACGTGCTGCCGACCGGACGCAACTTCTACTCGGTCGACGTGCGCAACCTGCCGACCACCACCGCGTGGCGCATCGGTTTCCAGTCAGCAACGTTGATTCTTGAGCGACACCTGCAAGACCACGGCGATCACCTGCGCCAGCTCGGTTTATCCGTGTGGGGCACCGCGACCATGCGCACCGGCGGCGACGACATCGCCCAGGCCATGGCGCTGATGGGCGTGCGCCCGGTATGGGCCACCGGCAGTCAGCGCGTCGATGATTTCGAAATTCTGCCGCTGAGCCTGCTCGACCGTCCGCGTGTCGATGTCACGCTGCGAGTTTCCGGATTTTTCCGCGATGCGTTTGCCAATTTGATCCGCCTGTTCGACGCGGCGGTGCAGGCAGTGGCAGCGCTGGACGAGCCGGATGATCTCAATCCGCTGGCGGCGAAAGTTCGGGCCGAACGCGAGGCGTTGTTGCAGTCGGGTCTGGATGAGGACAGCGCGCGGCGCCAGGCCGGTTGGCGCATTTTCGGTGCCAAACCCGGCGCTTACGGCGCAGGTGTGCAAGGCGCGATCGATGGGCGTTTGTGGCAAAGCCGCGAAGACCTTGCCGAGGTCTATCTGAACTGGGGCGCCTACGCCTATGGCGGCTCCGATGAGGGCACTGCCGCGCGCGAACAATTCGTCCAGCGCCTGAGTCAGGTGCAAGCGGTGCTGCAGAATCAGGACAATCGCGAGCACGACTTGCTTGATTCCAACGACTACTACCAATTCCAGGGCGGCATGCTTGCTGCTGTGGAAACCCTGCGTGGCGAGGCGGCGGCCAGTTATCACGGCGATCACAGCCAACCGGATCTACCGAAGATTCGCACGCTGAAAGAAGAGCTGAACCGGGTGATCCGCTCGCGGGCGGCCAATCCGAAATGGATCGACGGGGTCAAGCGCCACGGCTATAAAGGCGCGTTCGAAATGGCGGCGACGGTTGATAACCTGTTTGCGTTTGATGCCACCACGCAGTTGATTGATGACCACCAGTACGCTTTGTTGGCGGATGCTTATTTGCTCGATCCGGCGACGCGGGAGTTTGTTCGTGAGCATAATCCGCATGCGCTGCGGGATATGACCGAGCGGATGCTTGAGGCGCAGCAGCGGGGGATGTGGCAGGAGCCGGGGGCTTATAAAGAGGCGTTGGAGAATCTGCTGCTGGATATTGAGGAAGATATGTAGCGTCCTCAGGAAAGTCACCCCCTCACCCCAGCCCTCTCCCCCAAGGGGGCGAGGGGGAAAGGGAGCCGATTTGTGTTGGCTTTGAGGCCTGAGTTCAACTCGATAATTCAGGTCGGCGTACCTTGAAAGTACACCTCGGTCAGTTCCCTCTCCCTCCGGGAGAGGGCTAGGGTGAGGGCTACCCTGACTGACACACCACCACACCAAGAACACCCAAGACCACGACAGAGAAAACCCAAATGACCGACATCCCAAATTTCCCGCTCTCCGCCGTGGTCGGCGCCGATGACCTGAAACTCGCCCTGTGCCTCACCGCCATCGACCCGAAAATCGGTGGCGTGCTGATCGAAGGCCCGCGCGGCATGGCCAAATCCACCCTGGCCCGTGGCCTTGCCGATCTGCTCGCCAGCGGCCAGTTCGTCACCTTGCCACTGGGCGCTACCGAAGAACGTCTGGTCGGCACCCTCGACCTCGACGCCGCCCTCAGCGAGGGTCGCGCGCAATTCTCACCGGGCGTGCTGGCCAAGGCTGACGGCGGCGTGCTCTACGTCGATGAAGTCAATCTGCTGCCCGATCATTTGGTGGATCTGCTGCTCGACGTTGCCGCCAGCGGCACCAACCTGATCGAGCGTGACGGTATCTCCCATCGGCACTCGGCGAAGTTCGTGCTGATCGGCACCATGAATCCGGAAGAGGGCGAGTTGCGTCCGCAGCTGCTTGATCGCTTCGGCTTGAACGTCGCCCTCAGTGGTCACACGGCACCGACCGAGCGCGGGCAGATCATCCGTCGGCGGCTGGATTTCGACAGCAACCCGCAAGCGTTCTGCGCGCAGTGGGAAACCGAACAGCAAAACCTGCGCGCGCGTTGCGAACACGCTCGCGGCGCCTTGGCCAATATTGCGCTGGACGATGCCGCACTCGCGCAGATCACTGAGCGTTGTTTCGCCGCCGGAGTCGATGGTCTGCGTGCCGACCTGGTCTGGTTGCGCGCGGCGCGTGCCCACGCGGCATGGCGCGGGGCTGAGGAGATTGGCGAAGAGGACATCGACGCCGTGGCCGAGTTTGCCCTGCGCCATCGTCGTCGAGAGCAAGCGCCTTCGAGTCCGCAACAACCTGCCCAGTCGCCAGCCGAAACCCAGGCCTCGTCGAGCGAAGGGCAGGGCCAGTGGGGCGACATGCCGGCGCCCGCGCTTGCCACCGGCGCTCGCCGTGAAGTGCCGAGCTGGCCAAAAAAGCCTTAGGCATTCGCCCCCGATCCGATGCGGGGGCGAATGCCAGACCCCGCGCCGGACGGCTGGACAACGGACGCCAGGGCAAGCGCCATACCGCGCGCAGCGGCACGGTGAATTGGCCGGGCACGTTGCTCAACGGGCGTCCTCGGACCCGTGAAGATCTGGTCTTTCAACTGCGCACGCGTTCGCCGCATGAACTGTGGCTGGTCATCGTCGATGCTTCAGCTTCGACGCGGCGCCATCACGCCTTGAGCGATGCCAAAGGTTTGCTCGCGCAACTGTTCGATGACGCCTATCGCCAGCGCGCGCGCCTCGCATTATTGACGGCCAGTGGCTCGGCGCCGCAATGGCAGGTGCAGGGGTTGAAGGCGTCCAGCGGCTTGCGTGTCTGGCTGGAGGCTTTGGGCGCTGGCGGCGGCACACCGTTGCTCGCGGCGCTGGTGCAGGCAGAGCAATGGCTGGCGGTGCGACGCAAGCGCTTTCCCGCCGAGCAGCAACGGCTGTTGGTGGTGACCGATGGGCGTTTGAAACAGTGCTCGGGACTGCCGGCGCTGGCGTGTCCGGGCTTGTTGATCGATATCGAGCGCGGGCCGATCCGGTTGGGCCGGGCGCGGGATCTGGCTTCAGTGTTGGGGTCAGACTATCGACATATCGATGAGCTGATTTCTCTCTGATACCTTCTGTGTATGGTCGGGCCTCATCGCGAGCAGGCTCACTCCTACATTTGGAATGCGTTCCCCTGTAGGAGTGAGCCTGCTCGCGATTGCATCGATCCGGTCTAGAGCCGAACACTCAAAACCCGCATCACTGCTCTATGCTGCACCCCAGCCCAATCACAAGGAGTGAGCGATGCGCGTACTGGTCAGAAATCCCGCGGACGATTTCCGCGTCAAAGCCTACGCCGGTACCAACGGCGTGCTGCTGGCCATGGATCTGGCCGAACCGCGGCGCAACGGCCTGCTGGGATTTGCCATCGAAAAGCAGCAGGGCGCCAAACCTTGGTTGTTCCTGTTCAACAGCCTGACATTCCCTGGCAAGGCGCACACGTTTCCCCGGTTCCACGCCACACCGAGCGATATCGCACCACTGCAAAAGTTTCGCTGGGCCGATTACGCGGTCAATCCGGGCATGACCCTTCACTATCGCGTGCACCTGGCTTACGGCACTGCGGACGCCGTGCAGTTGGGCGAGTCGCTGCAGCTGACGATTACTTCCGATGACGGTCAGCCGAGCAATCAAAGCGTGATGTTCAATCGTGCTGTCGCCGCCAGTCAGGCCTTCCAGCGCAAGTTTCCCGAACTGGACGCGCAGATCAGCGCCAATAAAAACATGCCCATCGAAGCCTGGCCGGATGCGGCCCGTCAGTGGCTGGAAAACGGCTTGCTCGGGCGCTTGCTGGGTTTTATCGAGCGTGCGGTCGATGGTCAGTGGGCGCTGGACATTGCCATCTACGAATACCAGTTACAGGCGATCATCGATGCGGTGAACGCGGCGTTCGCGCGGGGCGTGAAGGTGCGGGTGCTCTATCACGCCCGGCCGGATGACGAAGACACTACGATCAACGAAGCGAGCCTGGCGGCACTGCCTTCCGCGAGCAAGCGCGGGCGAGTGACCCACAACATCTTTCACAACAAATTCATGGTCCTCAGCCGCGTCGGCGTCAGTGGGGAGCAGCAGCCTGAAGCGGTTCTGTGTGGCAGCACCAATTTCACCGCCAACGGGGTTTATCGTCAGGCCAACGTGGTGCATGTGCTGGACGACGAATCGGTTGCTGCCAGTTATCTGCAGACGTTCGAGCAGATCTGGGTGCAGCCGGATGATCTCGGCGCCACCCGTGACTGGGTGTCCGAACACAACCCGATAAATCCGCAGCAACCGTTGTTCGCCGGGTTCTCACCGCGTACCGGTGGGGCTGATCTGCAGGAGTTTGTGCGGATCATCGGTGCGGCGAAAAAGGACGTGCTGTTCGTCACGGCGTTCTCGCTGCCGGACGCGGTCCTCAATGCCTTGCTGGGTCAGCCCCACGACGACATTTTGCGCTATGGCCTGCAAAACACGGCCAGCCGCATCACCGGTTTCCATGCCGACCGCAGCGCCGAATTCGCCGCCACCGCTTTGCTCAACACTGGGCTCGAAGGCTGGTTGCGCGAGAACATGAAAGGTCAGAAAGGCAACCTGCTGGTGCACACCAAAGCGGTGGTCACCGATTTCACCAGCGACTCGCCGACGATCATCAGCGGCAGCCACAACCTCAGCGCTTCGGCCAGCAATGGCAACGATGAAAATTACCTGATCATTCGCGGCGACACCGATCTGGCCGATCGCTATGGTCTGGAACTGTTGCGGTTCTACGAGCATTACCGCTTCCGTTATTTCGCGAAGAAACTGGCGTTGAAACAGGTGAGTCCATTGGCCGTGGATGATCGCTGGACCAACGATTACTACGTCGAGGGGGATTTGCGCCAGCTCTCCCGGCTGCGTTTTGCCGGACGCTGACACCGTACTGTAGGAGCTGCCGAAGGCTGCGATCTTTTGACTTTCGAATTAGATAAGAAGATCAAAGGATCGCAGCCTTCGGCAGCTCCTACAGTGGGTTTCGGTGCGGATTACAGATTTTGAAATGATTTGCCGCTGTAGGAAATGTTCCCAAAGCCTGTACGCTCCAAGGCCATTTTTCATTCAGGATATGCATGAACACCCTCTCGGAGCCTCCCAGTCGCACCTTCCCCACGCGCCATGGCGCGGTCTTGACGCACTCGCAGCATCCGGTTTTCCGACACCCGACTATCGTAGATAACGCGGCCCCAGAGCCTTCGCGTTGCGCTTTGCCGTGTCCGGCAGCCTGAATTCACCGAGAGAGATAGAGACGTTTTATGGAATGGTTAGCGGACCCCACGGCCTGGTTAGGCTTGTTGACTTTGATCGTGCTGGAACTGGTGCTGGGTATCGACAACCTGGTGTTCATCGCAATCCTGGCGGACAAACTGCCACCGCATCAGCGTGACCGTGCGCGGATCATCGGCCTGTCGCTGGCGCTGATCATGCGGCTTGGCCTGCTGGCGAGTATTTCCTGGCTGGTGACCCTCACGCAGCCGTTGTTCGAGGTGTTCGACAAGAGCTTCTCCGGCCGTGACCTGATCATGCTCTTCGGTGGTGTGTTCCTGTTGTTCAAGGCGACGATGGAATTGCACGAGCGCCTTGAAGGCCACATCGGTGAACGCACGACCAACGCCGCTTATGCCTTGTTCTGGCCGATCGTTGCACAGATCGTGGTGCTTGATGCGGTGTTCTCGCTTGATGCTGTGATCACTGCCGTGGGCATGGTCGATGAACTGGCGGTGATGATGATCGCGGTGATCATCTCGATCGGCTTGATGATTGTCGCCAGCAAGCCGCTGACGCGCTTCGTCAACGCGCACCCGACGGTGATCATGCTGTGTCTGGGCTTCCTGATGATGATCGGTTTTGCCCTGACGGCCGAAGGTCTGGGCTTCCACATTCCGAAAGGTTATCTGTACGCCGCCATCGGTTTCTCGATTCTGATCGAAGTGTTCAACCAGATCGCCCGGGCTCGACGCAAGCGCTCGATGCAGGGCTTGCGGCCGATACGCGAGCGCACGGCTCACGCGGTCATGCGCTTGCTGGGCGGGCGCAAACTGGCGGCGGAGGAGGTCGGCGAGGAAATTTCCGATCTGCTCGACGACGGTGACGCGCCAAGCGCGGAACTGTTCGATCGTCGCGAGCGGGTGATGATCAGCGGCGTACTGCAACTGGCCGAGCGCCCGATTCGCGGGCTGATGACCGTGCGCGCCGATGTCGACACCATTGATCTGGCCGATGATCGCGAGGCGATTCGTACCCGCTTGATGCACTCGTCCTATTCGCGTCTGCCGTTGATTCGCAACGGTGCGGTGGATGAGCCCTTGGGCTTCGTGCACAAGAAAGAATTGCTCAAGGAGTACCTGGCCGGCGCCGAGCCGAACCTGGAACACCTGGCGCGCAAGACCATCAATTTGCTCGATAGCTATTCGATCCTCAATGCGCTGGAGCAGATGCGCGCCGCTTCGACGCATATTGCCTTCGTGGTCAATGAATTCGGTGATTTCGTCGGGGTGTTGACCATGACCGACATCCTCGAATCGATCGCCGGTGAGTTGCCGGACGCCAGCGAGATCGAAGGCCCGGACGTTGTCGAGGAGCAGGGCGGGTTTATCGTCAGCGGCGCGTTGAACCTGGCGCGTGTGCGTCAGCGCACCGGGTTTGGCGCCTCGGCGACCGAGGACTATCAGACCATGGCCGGGCTGGTCATGAGCCTGCTGGATCGTCTGCCGGTCATTGGTGATCGTCTGGAGCTTGATGGCTGGCACATGACGGTCAAAGCCGTGGAAGAGCGGCGGGTGATGCGGGTGTTGTTGGTGCGCGCTGCCGCGTAATACTTGAGTTCTCTGGCGACTGTACTGGCCTCTTCGCGAGCAGGCTCGCTCCCACATTGGAACGCGTTGCAAATGTGGGAGCGAGCCTGCTCGCGAATGCTTGGGTTCAGGCACCGCAGTATTCACTGATGAAAAGTGTAGTTTTTCAGTCCGCATGTTCAACACAGACTCCGCAGGCGTGCCCGAGGAACAGTGCGCAGAGTACGAAATGTTCGACGCAGCCAAGACAGATCATGCGTTCGCTTTCGGGGCGCAGTGGGCACTTTGGTCTTGCCGACATGCTCGGCGAAATCCCGCGCGAGGCTTTCTTCAGTGCCGATGCCTTTGAGTTTTTTCACCAGCCTGCCGTTCTTGTAAAACAGCACGGTTGGCGTCTCGGTCACCAGCGGATGACGCGCAGTTTCACTGGTATTGAGCATGTAGATATTGGCGCGGTGCCGGTACGGCTCGGCAGTCTGGCGAAAAATCGGACCGGCCCACTCGCAGGCGGGGCAATGTTCGTTGGCGAAATACAGGATTACCGGGCGCCAGGTTTTCAGCGCTTTGCGGTAAGTGGAGGGTAACTTGGAGCAGTCGGCCATCTCGTCCATGGAAAACCTTCTCGTGTTCATATCTGGAAAAGGAAGCAGCTCACTGATGGACAGCAAGCCGCTTTCAGGTATCAAGGCTGGCTAGGGCTGACGCAAGAGTTCTAAGTCGTCAAAGTAAGATCCCTTCTCATCGAACGGTCCATCGTTCGCCAGCAACGTGATGGTGAGTTTGAGAGTGCCAGTTTGTACCGAAAAGACTTCCGAAGCCTCTGTCCACGGCTGCCCGCCACTGGCGTAAAGATAAGTTGGCTCGCCGGTAGGATGCGGTTGAACCGATACACGACTTCCAAACCCACGGTCGGTTTTCAACCGCGCGGACAGCTTGAACGTCCCGCCGTTACCAATTACGACGTCCTGACTAATAGAGTCCTGGGAGCCGATCAGGCAGTAGCCCTCCTCATAAACCACATTGTCGGGATTGGACGCTGTCCATTCATTGCCTTCTTGGGAAAAGTCGCCGTTCTTGATTAAGTTAGCCATTTCAAAGTCCTTTTCTGATATCAGAGTGAGTTGATGCTGCGCCAAATGGGCGCACTGAGCGATTAGGCGACTAGCATCCCGAATCGACAACTGTCAGGTCTGACAGGTGGAGCGCTAAATCCGATGAACGGTAGCTGTGATGCCTGAGGGCAAACATCAAGCGGCGCACTCCGATGTGGCATTCCTTCCCAGAAAGGTAGCGTTCCGTAGCGCAGCCGAAAAAGCCGAGCACGTAAGCAGGCTGCGTTCATCTCTCTTAACTCAATGAATTCAATGAATTTTCAAAACTCACACGATTTACAACGAATCCTGTGGCACACTTTCTGCTGTCTATTCCGTAGTAACAAACCGTGTTCCGGTATAGCGGAATAAACACCATCCTGGAGTGCTTGCCATGCATCGCCGTCCTTCGTTGTTCAAAGCATGTGTTTTTGTTCTTGCGGCTTCGTCCGCTGTCATGGGCCTGGCCCAGGCAGCCGACAGCAAGCTCGACAGTGTTCTGGCCCGTGGCAAATTGATTGTCGGCACTGGCAGCACCAATGCGCCGTGGCACTTTCAGGGTGCGGACGGCAAATTGCAGGGCTTTGATATCGACATCGCCAGAATCGTCGCCAAGGGTCTGTTCAACGACCCGAGCAAAGTCGAGTTCGTGGTGCAGTCGTCCGATGCGCGGATTCCCAATCTGCTCACCGACAAGGTCGATATGAGCTGCCAGTTCATCACCGTCACCGCCAGCCGTGCGCAGCAAGTCGCGTTCACCTTGCCGTACTACCGCGAAGGCGTTGGCCTGTTGTTGCCGAACAACAGCAAGTACAAGGAAATCGAAGACCTGCAAGCGGCAGGCGATGACGTCACCGTGGCGGTGCTGCAGAACGTGTACGCCGAAGAATTGGTGCATCAGGCGCTGCCCAAGGCCAAGGTCGATCAGTACGACAGCGTTGACCTGATGTATCAGGCGGTGAACTCCGGTCGCGCCGATGCCGCCGCCACCGACCAGTCTTCGGTCAAATACCTGATGGTGCAGAACCCTGGCCGCTACCGCAGCCCAAGCTATGCGTGGAGCCCGCAAACCTACGCCTGCGCAGTCAAGCGTGGCGATCAGGACTGGCTGAACTTCGTCAACACCGCGCTGCATGAAGCCATGACCGGCGTTGAATTCCCGACTTATGCGGCGTCGTTCAAGCAGTGGTTCGGTGTAGATCTGCCGTCGCCAGCCATCGGTTTCCCAGTCGAATTCAAATGATCCCGTGAGAGTGGGGCGATTCCCGTCGCCCCGCTCAAGGTACTGCTGACCATGAACTATCAGTTGAACTTTGCCGCCGTGTGGCGCGATTTCGACACTTTGCTGGCCGGGCTCGGTCTGGGTCTCGAACTGGCGCTGGTGTCGATCGCCTTCGGCTGCGTGATCGGCCTGCTGATGGCGTTTGCCTTGCTTTCCAAGCATCGCGCCTTGCGGGTGCTGGCTTCGGTGTACGTCACGGTGGTGCGTAATACGCCGATTCTGGTGTTGATTCTGTTGATCTACTTTGCCTTGCCAAGCCTGGGCATTCGTCTGGACAAGATTCCCTCGTTCATCATCACGCTGTCGTTGTATGCCGGGGCGTACCTGACCGAAGTCTTCCGTGGCGGTTTACTGAGCATCCCCAAAGGGCAGCGCGAAGCCGGGCTGGCCATCGGCCTCGGCGAGTGGCAGGTCAAGGCCTACGTCACGGTGCCGGTGATGCTGCGCAATGTCTTGCCGGCGCTGTCGAACAACTTCATTTCGCTGTTCAAGGACACCTCGCTGGCCGCCGCAATTGCGGTGCCGGAGCTGACCTATTACGCGCGCAAGATCAACGTCGAGAGCTACCGGGTGATTGAAACCTGGTTGGTGACCACGGCGTTGTATGTCGCGGCCTGTTACCTCATTGCCATGCTGCTGCGTTACCTCGAGCAGCGTCTGGCGATCCGCCGATAGGAGGCTGCGATGTACGAATCGCCCAGTTGGTTACATGAGTTGTGGGTGGCGCGCGAGCCGCTGTGGCAGGGCTTTTTGACCAGTGTGCAAGTGTCGGCGCTGGCGATTCTGCTCGGCACTGTGCTCGGCGTGGTCACCGGTCTGGTGCTGACCTACGGCAAGTTCTGGATGCGCGCGCCGTTCCGTTTTTACGTCGACCTGATCCGCGGTACGCCGGTATTTGTGCTGGTGCTGGCCTGCTTCTATATGGCGCCGGCACTCGGTTGGCAGATCAGCGCGTTTCAGGCCGGTGCCTTGGGGCTGACGCTGTTTTGCGGTTCGCACGTTGCCGAGATCGTGCGCGGCGCGTTGCAAGCGTTGCCGCGCGGGCAGATGGAAGCGAGCCAGGCCATCGGCCTGACGTTCTACCAATCCCTAGGCTACGTGCTGTTGCCTCAGGCCTTGCGGCAGATCCTGCCGACCTGGGTCAACTCGTCCACTGAAATCGTCAAGGCTTCGACCTTGTTGTCGGTGATCGGCGTCGCCGAATTGTTGCTCAGCACGCAACAGGTCATCGCCCGGAACTTCATGACCCTGGAGTTCTACCTGTTCGCCGGTTTTCTGTTCTTCGTCATCAACTACGGCATCGAATTACTCGGCCGGCACATTGAAAAGCGGGTGGCCCTGCCATGACTCAAGCTCAAGTTGCTTCACAGGATCAGGCGCTGCTGGACATTCGCGGCCTGCACAAACAATACGGCGCGGTCGAAGTGCTCAAGGGTGTCGATCTGAGCATGCAGCGCGGCAACGTGGTCACGCTGATCGGCTCCAGCGGTTCGGGCAAGACAACGCTGCTGCGTTGCGTGAACATGCTCGAGGAATTCCAGGGCGGGCAGATCCTGCTCGACGGTGAATCCATCGGCTATGACGAGGTCAACGGCAAGCGTGTGCGTCACGCGGAAAAAGTCATTGCCCGCCATCGCGCGATGACCGGCATGGCGTTCCAGCAATTCAACCTGTTTCCGCATCTGACCGCGTTGCAGAACGTCACCCTGGGCCTGCTCAAGGTGAAGAAGATGCACAAGGACGAAGCAGTGGTGCTCGCCGAGAAATGGCTGGAGCGCGTTGGCCTGCTGGAGCGGCGCAATCACTTTCCCGGTCAGTTGTCCGGCGGTCAGCAACAGCGCGTGGCGATTGCTCGGGCGATTGCGATGAACCCGAGCCTGATGCTGTTTGATGAAGTCACTTCGGCCCTCGACCCGGAACTGGTTGGCGAAGTGCTCAACGTCATCAAGGGCCTGGCCGAAGACGGCATGACCATGTTGCTGGTGACCCACGAGATGCGTTTCGCCTTCGAGGTCTCGGACAAGATCGTTTTCATGAATCAGGGGCGAATCGAAGAGCAGGGGCCTCCCAAGGAACTGTTCGAGCGCCCGCAATCGCCGCGTCTGGCCGAGTTTCTCAAGAGCACGCGGTTTTAACTTTCGATTTGTAATCAGGAGAAGTACCCATGAGCATTACCCGTTACGGCACCGGCAGCACCGCCGCTGGCGGCCAGCCCCGTCCATTCGCTCGCGCTGTTGAAGCGGATGGCTGGCTGCATGTGTCCGGCCAGGTGCCGGCCGTGGATGGCGAGATCATTGTCGGCGGCATCGTCGAGCAGACTCACCAGACCATGAAGAACCTGATCGCGATTCTCGAAGAGGCCGGGTATGGCCTCGAAGACGTGGTGCGCGCTGGCGTGTGGCTGGACGATCCGCGGGATTTCAGCAGTTTCAACAAGGTCTTCGGCGAATACTTCAAACCGGAACACGCACCGGCGCGGGCCTGTGTGCAGGCGAGCATGATGGTCGACTGCAAGGTCGAGATCGACTGCATTGCGTACAAGAAAAAGGCTTGAAAATTGCTGCGTTGCTTAGGCCGCAGCCCCTCACCCTAACCCTCTCCCAAGGGAGAGGGGACTTATCTGTATCGATGCCGATTTTGCGTATGACGCTTACATTTACATTGATACGGTCAGGCTCTTTCTCTCTGGGAGAGGGCGGGGGGTGAGGGCAGCAATCCAACTGACACAACACCAAGGGCCAGTTACCATCCGGCGACTTTGAATGGGAACCCACTGAAATGACCGAAGACACCATCAAACGCCGGGCACGCGGTCTGGACCGGGCGTTCGATATCCTCGATTTCCTCAAGGAGATCGGCCAGCCGCTGCGCCCGAACGACATCGCCAACGGCATCGGCAGCCCGAAATCCACGGTCTACGAACTGGTCGCTTCGCTGCTGGAACGACGGATTCTGGAGCCGGTGGGCAAGGACGGTCACGTCTATCTGGGCCGGCAGTTGTACTTTCTCGGTCAGGCGCACTTGCGTCACTTCGACCTCAGTCGCGAGGCCGATCACGCCTTGCAGGAGATCGTCAGCCAGACCCATGAAACCGCGCAGATGTGCCTGCTCAACGGACGCAAATACACGGTGGCGTTGATGAAGGAGGGCGAGCGGCATTTCCGCATTTCCTCAGACATCGGCGAAAACGCGCCAATCCCGTGGACGGCTTCCGGACGCCTGCTGCTCGCGCACTTGAGCGATCAACAGATCATTGACCTGATCGACGAAGACGACTTCATCCTGCCCGATGGCGAACGTCTGCCGCTGGAGCGTTTTCTCGCGGAAATCCGTCAGGCCGGCATCGATGGATTTTTCTCCTTCGACAGCGTTGCCGACACCTTTACCCATTGCTTCGCCGCACCGGTCAAAGACCCTCAAGGCGTAGCGATTTGCACGTTGTGCATCGTCGCTCCACGGGCCGATGCGAAGAACAATTACAACGACTATCGCCGGGTGCTGATCGAGAGCGCCAACAGCCTCGCCCGGCGCATCAACGAATAACCGCGGCTGCCTGCGGCCGCGAAAGTGAGGAGTTCGACCATGACGACTGCCAACAAAAACGCTGTGGAAAAGGGCAACGCTGCGATCGGCGCGCACCTGACGCGTGACGTCAGCCTGCCGGCGCTGGTGCTGCATCGCGAAGCGCTGGAGCACAACATCCACTGGATGCAGAAGTTTGTCAGCGACAGCGGCGCGGAACTTGCGCCCCACGGCAAAACCAGCATGACCCCGGCACTGTTCAAACGTCAGCTCGACGCCGGCGCGTGGGGCATCACCCTCGCCAGCGCGACCCAGACCCAGGCTGCTTACGCCCATGGTGTGCGCCGCGTGTTGATGGCCAACCAACTGGTCGGCACGCCGAACATGGCGCTGGTTGCCGATCTGCTCGCCGACCCGACGTTTGATTTCTACTGCATGGTCGATCACCCGGACAACGTCGCCGATCTTGGCGCTTACTTCGCCTCGCGCGGGGTGAAGCTCAACGTGATGATCGAGTACGGCGTGGTCGGTGGTCGTTGTGGTTGCCGCAGCGAGCAGGAAGTCATCGAACTGGCGAAAGCGATCAACGCGCAACCGGCGTTGGCCCTGACCGGTATCGAAGGTTATGAGGGCGTGATTCATGGTGATCACGCGGTCAGCGGTATCCGCGAATTCGCCGCGTCACTGGTGCGTCTGGCCGTGCAGTTGCAGAACAGCGGCGCGTTCGCCATCGCCAAGCCGATCATCACCGCCTCGGGCTCGGCGTGGTACGACCTGATTGCCGAATCGTTCGAAGCGCAGAATGCGGCTGGGCGCTTCCTTAGCGTGTTGCGTCCGGGCAGTTATGTGGCGCACGACCATGGCATCTACAAAGAGGCGCAATGCTGCGTGCTCGACCGCCGCAGCGATTTGCACGAAGGCCTGCGTCCAGCAATGGAAGTCTGGGCCCACGTGCAATCGCTGCCGGAGCCGGGTTTTGCGGTAATTGCACTGGGCAAGCGCGATGTCGCGTTCGATGCCGGTTTGCCGGTGCCGTTGTTGCGTTACAAGGCCGGAGTGGTACCAGCGGTGGGCGAGGATGTCGGTGCGTGCAAGGTCACGGCGGTGATGGATCAGCACGCGTTCATGACTGTGGCGCCAGGGATTGAGTTGCGGGTCGGGGACATCATTTCCTTTGGTACGTCGCACCCGTGCCTGACGTTCGACAAGTGGCGCGTGGGGTTGTTGGTGGATGAGCAGTTGTCGGTGATCGAAAGCATGGAGACCTGTTTCTAACGCTTGAGACCGAGTCGCGGCCATTCGCGAGCAGGCTCGCTCCCACAGGGGAATGCATTCCAAATTGTGGGAGAGAGCCTGCTCGCGAAGGCGCCAGTCCAGACACCCGCGCATCAACAGAGACAGCACAAGATGAACACCCTCAGCCCCCTCGGCCCGAACACCCCGCGCATCGCCCTGATCGGCGAATGCATGATCGAACTGCAGCAACGCGCCGACGGCAGCCTGCAGCAAAGCTTCGGCGGCGACACCCTGAACACCGCGGTGTACCTGTCCCGCGCCATGGGCGACAAGGCCCGGGTTGATTACGTCACCGCGCTGGGCGATGACAGCTTTAGCGACGCCATGTGCCAGATCTGGTCCGACGAAGGTATCGGCCTCGATCTGGTTCAGCGTCTACCCGGACGCTTGCCGGGCCTGTATTGCATTCAGACTGACGCCAACGGTGAGCGGCGTTTCCTCTATTGGCGCAACGAAGCGGCGGTTCGCGACTGTTTTACCACCCCGGCCGCCGCGCCGATTCTGGCCGCGTTGCCGGATTACGATGTGCTGTATTTCAGTGGCATTACTCTGGCGGTGCTCGGTGCGCTGGGGCGTGAACGCTTGATCCAGACCCTGGTCGAAGCGCGCCAGCGTGATGCGCGGATCGTTTTCGACAACAACTATCGGCCACGCTTGTGGACCTCGGTGGAAGCCGCGCGGGACGCTTATCGCAGCGTTCTGCCGTACGTTGATCTGGCGTTGCTGACGGTGGATGACGAACAGGCGCTGTTCGGTTTCGCCGATGGCGAAGCGGTGTTTGCCGCTTACGCGCAGTTCGGCACGCCGGAAGTGGTGCTCAAGCGTGGGGCCGAGGCGTGTCTGATTCGTTGTGATGGTGAGTCATTCGAAGTGCCGGCGCAGAAGGTTGAAACGGTAATGGACACCACAGCGGCGGGGGATTCGTTCAGTGCGGCGTATCTGGCCAGTCGATTGCTGGGCGGCAGTCCGGCGGAGGCTGCCGAGGCCGGGCATCTGCTGGCCAGCCAAGTGATTCAGGTGCCAGGAGCACTGATCCCCAGAACCTGAAATGCAATCCCTGTAGGAGCTGCCGAAGGCTGCGATCTTTTGATCTTGTTTTTCAAGATCAAGATCAAGATCAAAAGATCGCAGCCTCGTTTCACTCGACAGCTCCTACACAGCTCCAGTGAGGAAAGTATTAATCGCGGTAAAACACCTGCACCAGGTGATACCCGAACTTGCTCTTGATCGGCCCATGCACCGTGCGCAGCGGCTTTTTGAAAATCACCGCGTCGATCGCACCAACCATCTGCCCCGGCCGCACTTCACCCAGATCGCCGCCGCGCTTGCCGGACGGGCAGGTCGAAAATTTCTTGGCCAACACGTCAAACGCTTCACCCTTGGCGATGCGTTGTTTGAGCTGTTCGGCCTCTTCGGCGGTTTTCACCAGAATGTGGCGGGCTTGGGCTTTCATCGTGCGGTACCTGATAACGGGGTGACGGCGGGGCGCGGATTATGCCTCAAGTCAAGGCGTTTGGCTGAGCATCGTGCGGATCTTGCTGGCCAGAAGCTCAATGGCAAACGGTTTGGCGACCATGTCCATGCCATCCTCCAGGAAGCCCTGACGCTCGGCGGCGTTCTGCGCATACCCGGTCATGAACAGCACTTTGAGGGTCGGCCGATGCTGGCGGGCGATCTCTGCCAGTTGCCGACCATTCATGCCCGGCAGGCCAACGTCGGTGACCAGCAGATCCACGCGCAAATCCGACTCCAGCAGCGGTAGGGCGGTCTTGGCGTCTTCCGCTTCGTGAGCCAGGTAACCCAGGCTCTTCAACAGATCGGTGACCAGCATGCGCACCGCCGGGTCATCCTCGACCACCACCACGGTTTCACCTGTTGCAGTGGGCGACGTCTGCTCGATCGGCTCGACATACGGGCATTCAGGCTCGATGCCATGCAAACGCGGCAAGTACAGGCGCACGCAAGTGCCCTGGCCCGGCAAACTGTCGAGGCTGACATGGCCGCCGGATTGCTGGGCAAAACCATAAATCATCGACAACCCGAGGCCCGTGCCCTGGCCGATGGGTTTGGTGGTGAAAAACGGATCGAAGGCCTTGGAGCGCACCGAAGGCGTCATGCCAGTGCCGTTGTCGCTGACCGCCAACATCAAGTAGTCGCCAGCCTTGACCGGTTCAAGCGTCGTAAGGTCACTGCCATCGAGATAGACATTGGCCGTTTCGATCAGCAGCTCACCACCCTCGGGCATGGCGTCGCGGGCGTTGATCACCAGATTGAGCAGGGCATTTTCCAGTTGGCTGACATCGGTGCTGACCGGCCACACGTCTTCGGCCAGACGCAAGGTGAGTTCGATCGGATCGCCCTTGGTGCGACGGATCAGATCCTCCAACGAATGGATCAGCTCGTTGACGTTCAGGGTCTTGCGATCCAGCGACTGGCGCCGCGAAAACGCCAGTAAACGGTGGGTGAGGGCTGCTGCACGGTTGGCCGAGGACACCGCTGCTTCGGTGAAACGGCCGATCTCGTCGGCCCGACCATTTGCGATATAGCGCTGCATCAGGTCGAGGCTTCCGATGATCCCAGTGAGCATGTTGTTGAAGTCATGGGCGATGCCGCCAGTGAGCTGGCCGACCGCTTCCATCTTCTGTGCATGGCGCAACGCATCTTCGGCGCGCTCACGCTCGAACATCTCGTTCTGCAAACGTTGATTGGCCTGCGCCAGTTGATCCGTGCGGGCGCTGACCCGCTCCTCAAGGGTTTCATTGAGATTGCGCAGTGCTTCTTCGGTCTTTTTGCGTTCGGTTTCGTCGATCACGAAAATGTAGAAACCGTTGACCGCTCCATCGGGGCCGTGACGCGGCAAGTAGTTCATCAGCGCATGCCGGGCGCTGCCGTCACGGTGATGGGTATAGAGGCTGAACGAACAGGGGCGGCCGGCCAGCGCTTCGGCGATATACGCTGCGCGCAGAAAATAGGCCTCTTCGCCGATCACTTCGCGAATTGTGCGGCCGTACAACTCCTGCGGAGTCAGCCCGTACCAGTCGAGATACGCCGCGTTGTTCAGGCGAAAACGTTCCTCGTGGTCGACGTAACTGATCAGGATCGGCATGGCGTTGATGATCAACTGCAGCTCGGTCTGGCTTTGGCGCAATGCCTGTTCGGTGTGTTTGCGTTCGGTCAGATCCAGTGCAGCACCGAGGAAACGCACCGGGCGGCCATGGTGATCCTTGTAGCAGCGCCCGCGGGCAAACACCCAGCGCTGTTCGCCACCGGGCAGCAACAAGCGGTATTCCTCCGCATATTCAGTGCCGTGAGTGATGCAATGCTTGATGCTGCGGGCGACCAGCGCGCGGTCTTCGGGATGCACGCCTTGCAGGTAATCACTGATGGGCAATTGCGCGGCGCGCGCCGGATCAATGCCGTGCAACTGGGCGAAATGGGCGTCGGCAATGAAGCGATCTTCGCCGATGTCCCAGTCCCAAGTGCCGACTGCATCAGTTGCGGCAAGCGCCAGTTGCAGGCGCTCTTCGGTTTCGCGCTGGGCCTTGAGGCTGTCATCGGAGCGTTGTTGCAGTTCCAGCGCGATGCGCCGGCGCTCGTTGGTTTCGATGGCGGTCACCAGAATCCCGGCCACTTGCGCGCTCTCATCGCGGATCGGACTGTAAGTCAGATCAAGCCAGAAATCCGATTCCTTGCCCTCACGCTGCAAGGTGAAACGCCGCTCACTGTAGGTGCGCACCTGGCCTTGTAGGACGGCGCTGTAAATCGGGTCAGTGAAGTCTCGAAGTTCTGGCCATATCTGGTGCGCAGGTTGTCCGAAAGCGTGCGGATGCTTGCTCCCGGCGAGCAGGGCAAAGCCGTTGTTGTAGATCTGCGTCAGCTCCGCGCCCCACAGCAGCAGCATCGGCATCGGCGAGTGAATCACGATGTCCACCGCGGTTCGCAAGCTCTGCGGCCAGGTGCCAGACGCGCCCAACGGAGTACGACTCCAATCCGTTCGGGCGATCATTACTTGGGCATCGTCAGTGGTCGGTACAGCATTCATTACATCAGTCCTGAGCGTCAGTCGGTGAGACGGCGTCTACTATCCTAGTTCGGTAGACGCGGTATGGCCTCGTGCGTCACGGCGCGGCCCCCTCTCTGTTCATTGCAAGCTTCACGGGTGCTTTTTGTCATGGAAATCGACGCACTGCTTAAACAACTGGCAAGCCGGCACGGTTCGGATCTGTTTCTGTCCACGGGCGCGCCACCCAGTGCAAGGTTCGACGGCGTGCTTGCGCCGCTAAGCGAGCAACCCTTCAAACCCGGCGAGGTGGCGACTGTCGCCGCCTCACTGATGGACGCCGAGCAGCGCCGGGAGTTCGACCGGGATCTGGAAATGAACCTGGCGATCTCGCGTACCGGGATTGGCCGCTTCCGGGTCAACATTTTCAAACAGCGCAACGATGTGTCGATCGTGATCCGTAACGTCAAACTCGACATCCCGCGCTTCGAAGACCTGAAACTGCCGCCGGTGTTGCTTGAAACCATGATGCTCAAACAGGGCCTGATCCTGTTTGTCGGTGCCACCGATTCGGGCAAATCGACCTCGCTGGCGGCATTGATCGACCACCGCAACCGCCATAGTAGCGGGCACATCGTCACCATTGAAGACCCGATCGAGTACATCCACCGGCATCAACGCTCAATCATCAACCAGCGAGAAGTCGGCGTCGACACCCGCAGTTTTCACGCCGCATTGAAGAACACCCTGCGCCAGGCGCCGGACGTGGTGCTGATCGGCGAAATTCGTGACCGCGAAACCATGGAACATGCGCTGGCGTTTGCCGAGACCGGGCATCTGGTGCTTTCAACGCTGCATGCAAACAATGCCAACCAAGCGCTAGACCGGATCACCAACATGTTCACCGAAGAGCGTCGCCCGCAGTTGTTGCACGCGCTGGGCAATAACCTGAGAGCCTTTGTCTCACAACGGTTGGTGCGCACGCTGGACGGACAGCGCAGGGCCGCGGTCGAGGTCATGCTGGGTACACCGACAGTGACGGATCTGATTTGTCGAAACGAATTCACCGAGTTGAAGGGCATCATGGAGAAGTCTGCCGAGCTCGGCATGCAGACGTTTGATGCCGCACTGTTTGCGTTGGTGGTGGAGAAAGTGATCAGTGAGGAAGAGGCGCTCAAACATGCGGACTCGGTAAACAACCTGCGGTTGCGTTTGAAATTGCATGACGATGCCGGCCCCGGGTTGCCGCCATCCTCTTCGGGTGAGTGGGGATTGATGGACTAGAGGATCAACAGCTCAATTCGTTTCTGTTGCGAAATTGTTCTAACGCTTGCGGGTTGGCCAGTGCATCGGTGTTCTTCACCGGTTCCCCGTGCACCACGTTTCTCACGGCAAGTTCCACGACCTTGCCGCTGATGGTGCGCGGGATATCCGTAACCGCGACGATCTTCGCCGGCACATGACGTGGCGTGGTGTTGGCGCGGATCACCTGGCGAATCTGCTCCTGCAGGGAGGCATCCAGTTCAACGCCATCCTGCAAGCGCACAAACAACACCACTCGCACGTCATCCTGCCATTGCTGCCCGATGGCCACGCTGTCGAGCACCTGCGGGACTTTCTCTACCTGCCGATAAATCTCCGCCGTGCCGATGCGCACGCCTCCCGGGTTGAGCACTGCATCGGAGCGACCGTGGATCAGCATTGCGCCATGGGGCAACTGTTCAGCGTAATCGCCCTGCGCCCAGACACCGGGGAACAGGCTGAAATAGGATTTTCGCAGCTTTTCGCCATCAGCATCGTTCCATAGCCCGATCGGCATCGCCGGAAAATGCCGGGTGCAGACCAGTTCGCCTTTCTCGCCGACCACCGCCTGGCCGGCGTCATTCCACACTTCAACGGCCATGCCCAGACTCTTGCCCATGATTTCACCGCGACGTACCGCCGACAGCGGATTGCTGTTGACGAAGCACGAGACGATATCGGTGCCACCGGACATCGAGGCCAGGCAGACATCGGACTTGATGTCGCGGTAGACGAAATCGTAACTCTGCGGCGACAGGGCAGAGCCGGTGCACAGCAGGGTTTTCAAACTGACCAGATCATGAGTTTCGCGGGGTTTGCTGCCACCGCTTTCCAGGGTGGCGAGGAACTTGGGACTGGTGCCAAACACGCTGATGCGCTCGTCGTCGATCAAATCCAGCAAGCGATCATTGGCGGGATGAAACGGCGAACCGTCGTACAGCACCACGGCGCTGCCGACCGCGAGCGCCGAGACCAGCCAGTTCCACATCATCCAGCCGCAGGTGGTGTAGTAAAACAGGCGATCAGCGGGGCCGAGGTCAACGTGCAGCCCGTGTTCCTTGACGTGTTGCAGTAGCACGCCGCCGCTGCTGTGGACGATGCATTTCGGAACGCCTGTGGTGCCGCTGGAATACAGCACGTACAACGGATGATTGAATGGCACCGGTACGAAACGCGGTGCTTCGCCGGGTTGGTAGAAATCATCCCAGAGCGTGACGTCAGCCTGCGTCCGGTAATCCTCGCAGCGGGCTTGTGCACGGGCATACGGCACGATGATCAGCTGTTGCAGCGACGGCAGTTGCGCAAGGATTTCGTTGAGCTTGGTGGTTTGATCGATTTCTTTGCCGGCATAGCGGTAACCGGCGCACGTGATCAACACCTTCGGTTCGATCTGGCCGAAGCGGTCGATGACACCGTGGGTGCCGAAGTCCGGTGAAGAACACGACCAGATTGCGCCGAGGCTGGTGGTTGCGAGCATCGCCACCAGCGTTTGCCAGGTGTTGGGCATGCACGCAGCCACCCGGTCGCCGAGGCCAACGCCGGCGGCTTGCAGGCTGGCTTGAAAACCGCCGACGTGCTCTGCGAGTTCGGCCCAGGTCAGTTGTTCACGCAGGCCATTCTCGGCCACGGCCACCACCGCTACGGCGTCATCGCGACGGCGCAACAGATGCTCGGCGAAATTCACGGTTGCGCCGGGAAACCATTCGGCGCCGGGCATTGAAGGGCCTTCGCGCAGCACGGCATCTGGCGGGTTATGGAAACGAATATCGAAGAAATCGACGATGGCCTGCCAGAACGCTGCGCGCTGATCGATACTCCAGTGGTGCAGGGCAGGGTAGTCATGAAGGTCCAGCGAATGGCGCTGATTGACGAAGCGTCGGAACGCGTCCATGCGCGATCGGGCGATACGATTGGCGTCGGGTTGCCAGAGGATGTCGGACATTGCGTGCCTCTTGTTATCTGATTCATGCACACAGTCTGTGTGCCAAAGACCCATCTGTGCCGAGGGCGAATTATTGCGCCAGCCAGCCACCATCGATATTCCACGCTGCCCCACGAACCTGACTGCCAGCCTCGCTGCACAAAAATAATACCAACTCGCCCAGATGCTGCGGTGTGACGAACTCCAGCGAAGGTTGTTTCTCGGCCAGCAGATCATGCTGCGCCTGCTGTGGATCGACACCCTTGGCGGCGCGATCATCGATTTGTTTCTGTACCAGTGGCGTCAGCACCCAGCCCGGGCAGATCGCGTTGCAGGTGACGTTGCTGGTCGCGGTTTCCAGACCGACCACTTTGGTCAGACCGATTACGCCGTGCTTGGCGGCCACATAAGCTGCCTTACCCGTCGAGCCAACCTGACCATGCACCGAGGCGATATTGATGATCCTCCCCCAGCCTTTGGCGCGCATACCCGGCACGCTCAGGCGCGTGCTGTGAAACACCGAGGACAGATTGATGGCGATGATCGAATCCCAGCGCTCGACAGGGAACTCTTCCACGGCGGCGACATGCTGGATGCCGGCGTTGTTGACCAGAATGTCGACACCGCCGAACTCGCGCTCGGCGTAATTGATCATGTCGGCAATTTGCGCCGGGTCACTGACATCGGCCGGATGATGGCCGACTTTACCGCCGAATTGCCCGACCTCAGCGATGACTTTGGACGCATCACCAAAGCCGTTGAGAATCAGATTCGCGCCAGCCTTTGCCAGGCTCAGCGCGATGCCCAGACCGATGCCGCTGGTGGAACCGGTAACCAGTGCGGTCTTGCCGGAAAGAGTCGTCATGAATACCTCACACAATGCCAGTGGCGTAGAAAGTGCCGATCACTACGAAAACCGCCAGGGTCTTGATCAGCGTAATACAGAAAATGTCTTTATAGGCTTCACGGTGGGTCAGGCCGGTGACGGCCAGCAGGGTGATGACCGCGCCGTTGTGCGGCAGGGTGTCCATGCCGCCGCTGGCCATCGCGGCTACGCGGTGCAGCACTTCCAGCGGAATGTTCGCGGCGTGGGCCGCACTGATGAACTGCTCGGACATCGCCGCCAGCGCAATGCTCATGCCGCCGGATGCGGACCCGGTGATGCCAGCGAGCAGGGTCACGGTGATGGCTTCGTTGACCAGCGGATTGGGGATTTGCTTGAGCCAGTCAGCCAGCACCAGAAAGCCCGGCAGCGAAGCGATCACTGCGCCGAAGCCGTATTCCGACGCGGTGTTCATTGCCGCCAGCAACGCACCGCTGACCGCGCTTTTGCTGCCCTCGGCGAGCTTGCTGCGAATCGCCTGAAAACCGAACGCCAACACCATCAGAATGCCAACCAGCAAAGCCGCTTGCACCGCCCAGATCGCCGTCAGTTTGGCGATTTCAGTGGTGACCGGTGTGGCCATGCCCGGCAGCGCAAGGCTGTGAGTCTTGCCATACCACTGCGGAATCCACTGGGTGAACAGCAGGTTCATGATGCCCACTGCCAGCAGCGGCGACAGGGCAATCCATGGGTTCGGCAGCTTCAGGTCTTCGGCGGTTTCCGGTTCGTTGCGCAGTTCAGTGCCGTAGCCTTCACCGGCGCGCTGCGCTTTGTTGCGTTGACGCTGGAGAAACAGCATGCCGGCGCAGAACACGAAAATTGTACCGATCACACCCAGCCACGGCGCCGCCCACGCGGTGGTATTGAAGAAGGTGCTGGGAATGATGTTCTGGATCTGCGGCGTGCCGGGCAGGGCGTCCATGGTGAACGAAAACGCGCCAAGCGCGATGGTGGCCGGGATCAGACGCTTGGGAATATTGCTCTGACGGAACATCTCGGCAGCAAACGGATAGACCGCAAACACAACGACGAACAGTGATACGCCGCCGTAGGTGAGCAGGGCACAGACCAGCACGATCACCAGCATTGCCTGTTTGGTGCCGAGCAAGCGAATGGCGGCGGCAACGATCGAGCGGGAGAAACCCGACAGTTCGATCAACTTGCCGAATACCGCACCGAGCAGGAATACAGGGAAATACAGTTTGATGAAGCCGACCATTTTCTCCATGAATACCCCGGTGAACGCAGGGGCGACGGCGGAAGGGTCGGTGAGCAGGACTGCGCCGAGGGCGGCAATCGGTGCGAAGAGGATAACGCTGTAGCCACGGTAGGCAGCCAGCATCAGCAGCGTAAGGGCTGCCAAGGCAATGATCACACTCATGGTGTGTCTCTCCAGAATTGTTATTTTTGTGGGTGGAACGGGTGTGAGAGAGGCGTTAGCGAGATCTGTGCCAGTTATCTAACACGTTGAAATATAAAGATAATGTCATGCAAGTAGGGCAGGCTTCAGAGTTTTTGTCTCACTATAGAGACGGCATTAAGCCGAATAGATCGCAGCTTTCGGCAGCTCCTACAGTGCGGACCCGATATTCCCCTGTAGGAGCTGCCGAAGGCTGCGATCTTTTGATCTTGACGAATTTTCTAATTAATGAGATCCGTGTCTCTTTATAGAGACTCACGCAATCCCCAGCGCCACCATTTTCTTGTACAGCGTCGACCGACCAAGCCCCAGCCGAGCAGCTGCTTGCGGTACATTTCCGTTGCATTGCGCGAGGGCAGACTGAATCAACTGCCGATCAAACCGCTCGCGTGCCTGGGCGAATGTTTCCTCTGGCACCACCTCAGCCAGTGGGTCAGAACCACGCTCAACCGGCGTCAACGTACCGATCGCCGCACGAATATCCTGCTCGGTCAGCATCAAGTCATCACTGAGCAACGCCGCCCGCTCCAAAACATTGCGCAGTTCGCGAATGTTCCCCGGCCACGCATGCTGACCCAGCAACGCCAGCGCATCACGGTGCAACTCATGCTGACTGCGCAGCTCTTCAAGGATCGCTTCGCTCAGCGCCGGCAGGTCATCAAGTCGTTCACGCAACGGCGGTACCTGGATCGGTAACACATTGAGGCGATAGTACAGATCGGCGCGAAACTCACCGCGCTTGATGGCTGCTTGCAGATCGGTCGACGTGGCGGCAATCACGCGAACGTCGCTCTGAATGACGTCATTGGAGCCCACGGGTTCGAACTCCTTTTCCTGCAATACACGCAGCAGTTTGCTTTGCAGTGGCAGCGGCATATCGCCAATCTCGTCGAGAAACAACGTCCCGCCCTGAGCGATTTGCAGCTTGCCGGTACGACCCTTGCGATCGGCACCGGTGAAGGCGCCCGGCGCGGTGCCGAAAAACTCGGCTTCCAGCAATGCCTCGGGAATCGCTGCGCTATTGATACTGACGAAAGCTTTGTGTGCCCGTGGCGACGCACTGTGGATGGCCTGGGCCAGCAGCTCCTTGCCGGTGCCGGTTTCACCGAGCAGCAACACCGGCGACTCGGCGCTGGCACTGCGTCGGGCACGGCGTTTGACTTCAAGGCTGGCGGTGCTGGTGCCGATGAAGTGGGCGAAGTTGTATTTGGTTTGCCGGGCGCGCAGCAGAGAGCGGGTCGAGGCCAGCTCCTCTTGCATGCTCAAGTAACGTTTGAGCATTGGCGACAAGGTGCGCAATTCGTCGAACAGGGCAAAGCCGATCGCACCGATCACCGTGCCGGCATCGTCGTGGATCGGCAGGCGCATCACCACCAATGGCTCTTTGGGTGTGTCTTGCATGTCCAGAAGAATGGGGCGGCCGGTGCGCACGACTTCGCGCAGCAGGCTGCCGGGAATCACGCTCTCACAGGGTTTGCCGATTGCGCCGGCAGCCGATTCAAGACCGAAACGCCGGGCATAACGTTCGTTCATCCAGACGATGTTGGCATCGCGATCGACAATCACCGTGCCTTCGCTGGATTGCTCGATGATCT
This sequence comes from Pseudomonas sp. Irchel s3f10, assembly GCF_900187515.1. NCBI lineage: Bacteria > Pseudomonadati > Pseudomonadota > Gammaproteobacteria > Pseudomonadales > Pseudomonadaceae > Pseudomonas > Pseudomonas sp. Irchel s3f10. The sequence continues at coordinate 200,397 of NZ_FYDZ01000008.1, read as the reverse complement.
CGAACAGCGAGCGGATCGCCAGGGTGCGCACCCGTTGGTAGTCCTTGAGGCTTTCGGTGGTGTTCATCTGACAGATCCTGAGGATATTTCGCCTGTTATGACGCCATCGCGAGCAGGCTCACTCCTACAGTTGAAGCGCATTTCATTGTAGGAGTGAGCCTGCTCGCGATGAATTCGATACGGTGGTTCGACTTGCCCGGATCATGCCTACCCCGGATGCGCCGCCGCCAACAGCTCTTTGGTATACGGATGTTGTGGCGCATCGAACACATCATGACTGGCGCCACGCTCGACCACTTTACCGTCCTTGATCACGATCATGTCGTGGGCCAGGGCGCGCACCACCGCCAGATCGTGGCTGATGAACAGATAGGTCAAACCGTGTTTTTCCTGAAGCTGACGGAGCAGGGCGACCACTTGTTTCTGCACCGTGCGATCCAGCGCTGACGTCGGTTCATCAAGCAGGATCAGCGCCGGTTTCAGCACCAGCGCCCGCGCGATGGCAATGCGCTGGCGCTGACCACCGGAGAACTCGTGGGGATAGCGATGGCGACTTTCCGGGTCGAGGCCGACCTCTTTGAGTACGCGGATCACTTGCTCATCGCACTCGTCAGCGCTCGACTCGCAATGCACTTCGAGGCCTTCGCTGATGATCTGCGCGACCGACATGCGCGGGCTGAGGCTGCCGAAGGGATCCTGAAACACCACCTGCATCTGTCGACGCCACGGGCGCATCTGTTTCTGATTGAGACCGTCGAGCGCCTGGCCCTGAAAGCGGATACCGCCTTCGGAGTCGAGCAAGCGCAGGATCGCCTGGCCCAATGTCGACTTGCCGGAACCGGATTCGCCAACGATGCCGAGGGTCTTGCCACGCTGGATGCTCAGACTGATGCCGTCCACCGCCCGCAGGTATTGCTTGCGCTGGAACAGACCGCCGCCGACGACAAACTCAACCTTAAGGTCGTCGACTTCCAGTACGTTCTCGCGCTCATCTCGAGGCAGCGCTTCGCCTTCGGGTTCGGCGTTGAGCAACACGCAGCTGTAAGGATGCTTCGGCTCGGTAAACAGGGTTTCGCAGGGCGCCTGCTCAACGATTTCCCCGGCCTTCATCACGCACACGCGCTGGGCAATACTGCGCACCAGATTGAGGTCATGGCTGATCAGCAGCAACGACATGCCCAGGCGTTGTTGCAGGGATTTGAGCAGCAGCAGGATCTTGCGCTGCACCGTCACGTCGAGCGCCGTGGTCGGTTCGTCGGCGATCAACAGCTCCGGTTCGCAGGCCAGGGCCATGGCGATCATCACCCGTTGCCGTTGCCCGCCAGAGAGTTGATGTGGATAGGCCTTGAGGCGTTCCTTGGGTTTCTGGATGCCCACCAGACCGAGCAGTTCGAGGATCCGTGCCTGCGCCGCTTTGCCGCCGAGGCCACGGTGCAACAGCAGGGTTTCGCCAATCTGTTTTTCGAGGGTGTGCAGCGGATTGAGCGAGGTCATCGGCTCCTGAAAGATCATGGCGATGCGGTTACCGCGCAATTCGCGCAAAACCTTGGGATCGGCGCCGATCAGTTCCTGTCCGCGATAGCGAATGCTGCCAGTGGTTTGCGCTTCGCTTTCCGGCAGCAATTGCAGAATCGAATGGGCAGTCACCGATTTGCCCGAGCCCGACTCGCCAACCAGCGCCAGACACTCACCGGGGCGAATGTCCAGGCACAGATCACGCACCACGGTCTGACTACGGAAGGCAACGTTGAGGTTACGGATTTCAATCAGGTTGTCAGTCATGGCCACGCTTCAGGATCGAGGGTCGAACGCGTCTCGCAACGCTTCGCCGATGAACACCAATAAGGAAAGGATCAGCGCCAGGGTGAAAAACGCCGTCAACCCAAGCCACGGAGCTTGCAGGTTCTGTTTGCCCTGACCGATCAACTCACCCAGCGAGGCGCTGCCGGCGGGCATGCCGAAGCCGAGGAAATCCAGCGCGGTGAGGGTGGAAATGGCCCCGGTCAGAATGAACGGCAAGTAGCTCAGTGTCGCGTTCATCGCATTGGGCAGAATGTGCCGGAAAATCACCTTGCGGTCGCTCAGGCCCAGCGCGCGGGCGGCTTTGACGTACTCCAGATTGCGTCCGCGCAGGAACTCGGCGCGCACTACATCCACCAGTGCCAGCCATGAAAACAGCGCCATGATCCCTAGCAGCCACCAGAAGTTCGGTTCGACAAAACCGGAGAGGATGATCAGCAGATACAGCACCGGCAGCCCCGACCAGACTTCCAGCACGCGTTGCCCGAGCAAATCGACCCAGCCACCGTAGTAGCCCTGCAATGCACCGGCGGCGATGCCGATCAGGGCGCTGACAAAGGTCAGCATCAAGGCAAACAGGATCGACACCCGTGCGCCGAAAATCACCCGCGCCAGCACATCTCGCGACTGGTCGTCAGTGCCCAGCCAGTTGACTGACGTCGGCGGACTCGGCGCCGGTTTGTTGAGGTCGTAGTTCGGTGTGTCGTCACTGAACGGAATCGGCGGGAACAGCAACCAGCCACCGTCCTTGCGAATCAGGTTCTGCACATAGTCGCTGCGATAATCGGCCTGAAACGGCAGTTGCCCGCCGAACTCCTGCTCGGTGTGGCGCTTGAATACCGGGAAGTACCATTGGTCCTGATAGCTGACAACCAGAGGCTTGTCGTTGGCGATCAACTCACCGCCCAGTGTCAGCACAAACAGGCCGATAAACAGCCACAGCGACCACCAGCCGCGGCGGTTTTTCTTGAAGCGCTCGAAGCGCCGACGCCCAAGAGGCGAGAGCTTGAACATCAGGCGTTCCTCGCGGCGAAGTCGATACGCGGATCGACCAGCGTGTAACACAGATCACCCACCAGTTTTATCAGCAGGCCGAAGAGGGTAAAGATGAACAGCGAACCGAACACCACCGGATAATCCCGCGAAACTGCGGCTTCGTAGCTCATGCGCCCGAGACCGTCGAGAGAGAAGATCACTTCGATCAGCAAGGAACCGGCGAAGAACACACTGATAAACGCCTGCGGGATGCCGGACACCACCAGCAGCATCGCATTGCGGAACACATGGCCGTACAGCACACGGCGTTCGCTCAGGCCTTTGGCGCGGGCGGTTACCACGTACTGGCGAGTGATTTCATTGAGAAACGAGTTTTTCGTCAGGATCGTCAGCGTGGCGAAACCACCGATCACCAGTGCCGTTACCGGCAGCACCAGGTGCCAGAAGTAGTCGGCGATTTTGCCGATAGTCGACAGGGATTCGAAGTTGTCCGAGACCAGCCCGCGCACCGGAAACCAGTTCAGCGACGTACCGCCGGCAAACACCACGATCAGGAACATCGCAAACAGAAACGCCGGCATCGCGTAGCCAATGATGATCGCCGTGCTGCTCCAGATATCGAAATGACTGCCATGATGCACGGCCTTGCGGATCCCCAGCGGGATCGACACCAGATAGGTGATCAGCGTCGCCCACAACCCGAGGGAAATGGTCACCGGCATTTTTTCCAGGATCAGATCGGTGACCGTCGCGCCACGGAAAAAGCTTTTGCCGAAATCCAGTTGCGCGTAGTTCTTCAGCATCAGCCACAAGCGCTCATGGGCCGGCTTGTCGAAACCGTACTGTTTTTCGATGTCCTTGATCAGTTGCGGATCGAGGCCGCGACTGGCGCGGGAAGTGCCGCTCATTGTTTCGCTGGCGCCGCCGCCGACACCCGCGCCACCGATCCCTTGCAGGTGGGCGATGGCCTGTTCTACCGGGCCACCGGGCGCGGCTTGAATGATCACGAAATTGACCAGCAGAATGATCACCAGCGTCGGAATGATCAGCAGCAGACGCCGCAGTATGTAACCCCACATCAGTGCGGCCCTCCGGGTCTGCCACGGGCAATTTTTTCCGCGGTCATCTGCTGATTGGTCAGCGGTGTGCTGCTGATTTCCCACCAGCTCTCGATGGCTTCGTCATTGCTGGCTTGCACCGACGGTATGCCGAAGCGGTTCCACCACACGGTCGAGGTGCCTGGTGGATAGTAGTTGGGAATCCAGTAGTAATTCCATTGCAGCACTCGGTCCAGGGCATGGGCGTAATGCAGCATGTCGGACTGGGTTGAGGCGCGAATCAGGCCGTTGATCAGCGTATCCACCGCAGGGTTTTTCAACACCATGTAGTTGTTCGCGCCCGGGTCGTTGGCCGACGCGGAAGCAAAGTAATTGAGCAACTCGCCTCCCGGTGAAGTACTGACCGGGTAGCCGGTGACGATCATGTCGTAGTCACGGCTCATCAGGCGATTGACGTATTGCGAGGAGTCGATGCGGCGAATGTTCAGGTCGATGCCGATCTGTTTCAGCGTGCGCTTGTACGGTAGCAGCAGGCGATCCATACCGTTCTGGCTGACCAGGAAGGTAAAGCTCAGCGGCTCACCCTGGGCATTCACCAACTGATCGCCATCGGGTTTCCAGCCGGCCTGCTCGAGCAGTTCAAGGGCTTGCAACTGTTTGTCACGGATAACGCCGCTGCCGTCGGTTTTCGGCGCTTCGAAGACTTTGCTGAAAACCTCGTCCGGAACCTGGCCACGCAGCGGTTCGAGGATTTTCAGTTCTTGCGCATCGGGCAGTTCGCTTGCCGCCAGTGGCGTGTTGGAAAAGTAGCTCTGCTGGCGGATATACATACCGCGCATCATTTGCCGGTTGCTCCACTCGAAGTCCCAGAGCATTGCCAGGGCCTGGCGCACACGGCGATCGGCGAACATCGGTTTCTGCAGGTTGAATACAAAACCCTGAGCCGACTGTGGCGCCTCCGTGGCCAAGTGTGCTTTTTGCAGACGCCCGTCGTTCAGCGCGGGGCTGTCATAGCCGATCGAGTAGCCAGTGGCCGAGAACTCGCGGTTGTAGTCATAGGCACCGCCGCGCAGCACTTGGCGGGCGACGTCGGTATCACCGAAGTACTCGATGCTGAAATGATCGAAATTGTAGAGGCCGCGACTGACCGGCAAGTCTTTGCCCCACCAGTCAGCGTTGCGCTCAAAGGTGATGCTGCGCCCCGAATCGACTTTGCCGACTCGATAGGGGCCGCTGTCCAGTGGTGCTTCGTAACCCCCACCACCGGCGAAGTCGCGGCTCTTCCACCAATGTTCGGGGAATACCGGCAGGGTCGCGACGTCCAGGGGCAGGGTGCGGTTTTCATTGCTCTTGAAGTCGAAACGCACGATCAGCGGTGCTTCGACTTCGACGCCTTTGACATCGGCAAACTGCGTGCGATAACGCAGGCTGCCCTGGGTCATCAATAAATCGTAGGTGTAGCGCACGTCTTCGGCGGTGATCGCTTTGCCGTCGGCGAAACGGGCCTTTGGATTGATGAAGAAACGCAACGACAGACCGTCGTCCGAGCGCTCCATCTTTTGCGCGACCAGGCCGTAAACGGTGTAAGGCTCGTCCAGCGAGCGCTGGGCCAGGGGCGAGTACAGCATGCCGTCAATCTGGGTGACGCCGATGCCTTTGTCTATATAAGGAAGGACGTGGTCGAAGTGACCGATTTCAATCGCCGAGCGGCGCATCGTCCCACCCTTGGGAGCCTGCAGGTTGGTGTAGTCGAAATGACTGAAACCGGCAGGGTATTTGGCGGGTTCGCCGTAAACGGTCAACGCATGTTGCGGGGCCGCGTTCACACCGGCGGCGCCCGACAGGAGGGCTAGGGCGGTGAGCATCAATGTGGGGAAAACCAGTCGCATTGTCAGCCTTGGAACCGGGAAATCGATAAGCGCAAGTTTTACGCGAGAGGCACGCCAGTCGCCAGCCGTATGTGTAACTGAAACACAACGGCCCACCAGAAGGCGGGCCGTTGGCTAGCAATCAGGTGACGGATCAGTCCTGACGGCTGGTGACTTCCAGCAGGTGATAACCGAACTGGGTTTTGACCGGGCCTTGCACGACGTTGATTGGCGCGCTGAAGACCACGGTGTCGAATTCCTTGACCATCTGGCCAGGACCGAACGAACCCAGATCACCGCCCTGACGGCTGGACGGGCAGGTGGAGTTGGCCTTGGCGACTTCGGCGAAATCGGCGCCGCCTTCGATCTGGGCCTTCAGTTCGTTGCACTTGTCTTCGCTGGCAACAAGGATGTGGCGGGCAGTGGCTTTTGCCATGGGGAAACTCTCCAGTCTATTTCAGTAAAGTGTGGAGCCTACCGGATTCAGTGGGCGAATTCTCGGCAAAGTTCCGTTCGCAGGGTTGCGGGCTGATCAGAGATTCGCAGCTCGCAGGCGCGCGGCGTGTTCAACGTAAAGATCAATCGGATCGAGTTCGCGGATGGCCGCGCCAGCACTGCGGCGCAGACTGCTCAGGTGATCCAGTGGATAGTCGGAACGGATCACTTGCCCCAGGTGAGAGCTGAAACGCCCGACGAAACCGTCATTCTGTTCTCCTTCAGTCATGAAGTATTGTGACAGCGCCAGGCAAACGCTTCGTACCGGGTCGCCAATCGGTAGCTCGTTTGTCTCGTTTGTCGGCAGCACCCCGCTCCACGAGTAATAGTGCACGCCATTGACCTTTGCTGCGCCATGTCCGCCCCAGGTGCCGGGCAGCCCTTGGGGGAATTTGTCGTTGAAAGTGCCCACGCCCTCGGTTGTCAGTCCATTGAGCGCTGCCAGTGCATTTTGCGGCAGCGTGACGCTACCGCTGAGCAGTGACAGAAAATCGGCAAACACTGTCGCCACGTTCTGCGCGACGATTTCCGGCAGCCGGCCTGGCACCAGCGCCTTGCGCAGGAAGTCCGCCAGTTCCGAACCGTGGTTCGGGCCGCTGACCGAAGTCACCGAGGCGATGGCGTCTGGCGCAAGCGCCGCAGCGTATCGTGCAGCCAAAGCACCCTGGCTGTGCCCGATGAGATTGACCTTCCTGGCACGCGTGCCGCGCAGGACACTATCGATCTGCTTCAACAGTTGCTCACCCCTGACTTCATTGTCGTGGGTTGCGCTGAGGTGGGGAACGAACACTCGGTTGCCAACCGCTTTCAGGGCGCTCTTGACGTCATGGAACAGCTCGAAATGGCCGATGCGTTCGAATCCGAACAGGCCGTGTACCAGAAGGATGGGATAACGAGTTGTAGCATTCCGTTGCATGTTCTTACCTTTTTCTCAGAAGTTCATCGGGAAATCTGTGGGCCACTCTAAAACACACAACTCGTTTAAGAAGTAAGAAGGGGCTTCACTTGCCCGTTGAATCTGGACTATGGGCTGTATGATTTTTCGGATACTTGGGAAGTCCAAATCGGAAGATCTGGCGGTCTCGCGCCTGGCCGAAGTCGATTTAGCGTCGGTTGCCTACTGGGCTAGTAGCTTTTACTTCGTGTCTGCGGCGTATTGGGCTGATATCCAGAGCAGGAACAATCGCGTTGAATGTTGACTGTCGACGTCGTCAATGAAGACAGCGTTAGTCCAAGGCATGGAGCCAACAATGAACACGCATGAAATCGAGTTTTGCTACCGGATGCGCCACCCCGCCAGCCCTCTCGCCGCCAAAGAGTTGCTGCCGGCAGCGACGCTCGAATCGCTGGAAGGGCGCGTACTTGATCCTTCGCTGGGCAAAGTCGTCGTCCGTATTGCCCCTTATCCGAACATGGCGTCTGGCGATCAATTGCTTTTGCGCTGGGAAGGGCTTGATATAGAGGGCTTCGCCTATCACCACGAGATGACGCGGCATGTCAGTGAGGCCCAGGTTGGCAAAGACATCATTTTCGTGATCAAGGGGCTGCATATCGCCGCACTGGATGGCGGTTCACTGGAGGTCTACTGGACACTTTTCAGCGCCGGCCTGACCGAGCCCGCACCGTCTGCGCGCGTGCAATTGTCGGTAGGCGATACACGGCCTCAACTGCTGGCTCCACATATTGTGGACGCAGTCGCCGGGACACTGGATCCGGCACGGGTCACGGAAGGTGCACTCGTCACTCTCCAGCCTTATGCCCGAATGGCGGCAGGTGACCACGTTGCGTTGATGTGGTCTGGAGACACCTCGCCACTATCATTCAGTGATCGATTGAAGGTCGAAGTCTTCGCTGTTGCCGACACCCTGTCTTTCTGGATCCCGCATGAGTACATAGCTGCACATCTTGGAGGCGAGGTGACGGTACGCTATCGAGTCGAGCGAGAGGGTGGAGCGGTGCTCGAATCCGATCCCGCGAGAGTTCTCATCAGCGCCTTGCTGCATGGTCAACTGGACGCGCCCGATGTGCTTGAAGCTGAGGATGGCGTGTTATTGGTGCAGGATTGCATTGATGGCGTCACCGTTGTGATCGGCAATGCCCGGACGCAAGAAGGCGAGCTGGTCTATCTCAAGTGTGATGGCGATTTTTTCAATCACCGCGATGACCGCGAAATCACCCGGGAAACCGCCGGCAAGCCGCTTATCTTTATCGTGCCACAACGCTTCTGGCGCGAGCATCACGGGTCGATCGTGCGCGTTGCCTACACGGTTGAGCGTCTGGATGACGTCAGTCAGGAGTCAGCGGTGACTCAGGTCCGGCTGGAGGCGTAGCTGGAGCGGACCACCCTCCGGTTCTTTGACCGGAGGGTAGCGCCGTCAACTTCAGTGGTGCGCGCCAATGCGCTGAGCTGCATCAAGCAGCAATTGTTGCGTTGCGTCAAAGCCGAGACAGCCATCGGTGATCGATACACCGTACCGTAGCGAGGCACTCAGCGGCTGACAACCTTCGAACAGGTGAGACTCCAGCATCATGCCGATCAGAGAGCTATCGCCCTGCAAGCGTTGTTCAAGCACTTCATTGAAAATGCCTGGCTGGCGTAATGGATCCTTGCCGCTGTTGGCGTGACTGCAATCAACCATGATCCGGTTCGGGACCTTCAGTCGGTTCAGGTCAGCGTGGATTCTGGCAATGCTCTCGCGATCATGATTGGGGCCGTGATGACCGCCGCGCAGGACCAAATGAGTATCAGGGTTGCCAGGTGTCTGAATGATCGCCGGGTGACCCTGGCTGTCTACTCCGAAATGCCGATGAGGATGGGCTGCCGAACGCATGGCATCTACAGCTACGGCTGCGCCGCCGTCGGTGCCGTTTTTGAAGCCTACGGGCATGCTCAAACCACTGGCCATTTCGCGATGAATTTGAGATTCGGTGGTGCGTGCGCCAATGGCAACCCAACTGAGCAGATCGTCAAGGTAGCCGGCCGCCAGGGGTTGCAGCAGCTCGGTCGCCACGGGCAGACCGAGGTGGATCATTTCCAGCATCAGTTCACGGGACAGTGCCAGGCCAGCGGCCATGTCATCACTGCCATCCAGGTGCGGATCGTAAGCCAGGCCTTTCCAGCCAACGGTAGTGCGCGGCTTCTCGACGTAGGCTCGCATCACCAGGAGCATTCTGTCGCTGACCTGTTCGGCCAGTCGTGACAGTTTGCCGGCATATTCGAGTGCAGACTGGGGATCGTGGATAGAGCAGGGGCCGACGATTATCAGCAGACGCTGATCATCACCGTTGAGGATCGCTCGAACCGCCTCGCGATGGGCGGCGACTTGTTGGCTCAAGGCATTGCTCAAGGGCAATTGCTGTTTGAGTTGCAACGAACTGGGCAGACGCACGGTCAGCGCTTCGTTGGCGCAATCGAGGGTGGACAATGGCAGAGCAGAAACGGACGAGTTCATATTCGGTCTTCCTGGGCTGGCGGCGGGTTCTTCCCGCGCGCTCGGCCCTACTGGGGTGTTCGACAATTGGCCGTATTGGCAATGTGGGCGTGTTTGCCACCTGTAGGTGACCGATCGGAGGCGGCAGGCTGTCCCGAGCGGAGGCTGGTAAATCGCCAGGCGCTAAAGCTGTCGTAACGGTAATAAGTGGCGTAGTTCATTTCGTGAATCCTCAAAGTATCTGGTGTGTTGCTGAAAAAGTTCGGGGCTGAAAAAACAAAACCCCCGGTCGGGAGGCCGACCGGGGGTTGAGAAATCTCTGGTAGGCGACCCGTTATCATGGGCGCCGTTTGGGTATCAGGCGCGCCAGTGGCTAAACCAATACCCAAAATAAAAGCTGACCGGAGCGCAAACGTCATTCACCCGGGCAGCCGCAACCGAGCGCAGGGCGCTGGCGGTACGAAGCTGTGAGAGGGTGTTGAACATGGTTTGTCTCCGATGAGTGGGCCGAGCTTACTAGAGGCCGATGTGGCTCAGCAATCAGAAATTGCTATCGCGTTATCAACAAAATGCCTATTGCCTGATTTGGGCAAGAGTGGTGACACTCAGCGTTTTGCTTGATTGCCAAGGATGAACCGTGTCGACACTGACCATTGCCGCTGCCCAAAGCCTCTCCCTTGCCGGGGACCTCCCCGGCAACATTGCCCGACATTGCCGCTTCATCGAGACAGCAGCGGAGCAGGGTGTTGAGTTACTGGTTTTTCCCGAGTTGTCGCTGACTGGCTATGAAGGAGAAACGGCCGCAGCGTTGGCGATCGAACCGCAAGATGCCGTGTTGCAACCTCTTAGGGATTTGGCCCGAAAGCTTGGGGTAACTGCCGTTGTCGGTATGCCCATCCGGTTGGAGGGCAGTGTTTCGGCGCTGATCGGCGCTCTGGTTCTGGGCGCGGATGGTTCTCTCGGCGTGTACAGCAAGCAGCATTTGCACACGGGCGAGGAACTTGTTTTTGCACCCGGTTTCGGTGGCCCGACGCTGAATATCGACGGGGACGTCGTCGCGTTGGCGGTGTGCGCCGATTTCACGCATGCCAGCCATGCCGCGGCGGCCGCCGATCAGGGCGCTAACCTGTACGCAGCCGGTGTATTGATCAGCGAGAAAGGTTACGCAGTTGATACGGCAATACTTCAGGGCTACGCCCGGCAACACTCGATGGCTGTGCTAGTGGCCAATCACGGTGGGCTGACCGGCGGTTGGCAATCCGCCGGGCGCAGTTGCATCTGGTCTGAAGACGGTTCGCTGATTGTTGCCGCTCCGGGGACGGGCGATCTTCTGGTCGTCGCTCAGCGTAATGAAGGTGTATGGCAGGGACGGGTTGTTCCTGTTACGCAAGCCCGATGACATTCCACCTACGTCTTGCCGCTCCAGAAGACCTGGGATTTGCCCGCGATCTCACCTGTCAGAACATGCTGCGTTACTACATTCACCATGACCTGTTATGGCAAGATGAAGCGTTTGACGTAGCGTGGCCGGGGCGACAGAACTGGCTGATAGTGCGGGGTGAGTTGGCGCTGGGGTTTCTCAGTCTCAGCCGGGATCTGCGTGCACTCTACATTCGGGAATTGCAGATTGCTGAAGCGTTTCAGAGGCAGGGCGCTGGTTCCTGGGCGATTGATCAGGTTATCGACATGGCCATTAAAGAAAGGCGCCGGGCTCTGCGCCTTACCGTGTTCGTAAATAATCCGGCAAGAAACTTGTACGAAAGAAAAGGACTACAGGTTCAGGGTGCGGACGAGTGTTTTCTGCGAATGCAGCTTGATATAAGTACACCTGTGCTCTGAAACCCGCAGCCGGCAAGCCTTCAATGATGAATTGAAACTTTTTAAATGAAGCTTTCCGCTAGGTCTGTGTGGCACTTTTTGCTAAGGTGTCCGGCATCCCAATATGACCATATCGCGAGGTGTCTGCTTGATTAGGGTGCTAGTGGTCGATGACCATGATCTCGTTCGTACAGGCATTACACGTATGCTGGCCGATATCGATGGCTTGCAAGTGGTTGGCCAGGCCGAATCCGGGGAAGAGTCCCTGATCAAGGCCCGAGAGTTGAAGCCCGATGTGGTGCTGATGGACGTCAAGATGCCTGGCATCGGCGGCCTCGAAGCCACGCGCAAACTGTTGCGCAGTCATCCGGATATCAAAGTGGTCGCGGTTACGGTGTGTGAGGAGGATCCTTTTCCGACACGCTTGCTGCAGGCTGGCGCTGCGGGGTATCTGACCAAGGGTGCGGGTTTGCCGGAAATGGTTCAGGCGATTCGCCTGGTGTTTGCCGGACAACGCTATATCAGTCCGCAAATCGCCCAGCAATTGGCGATCAAATCCTTTCAACCGTCCAACGATTCTCCTTTCGATGCCTTGTCCGAGCGCGAAATTCAAATCGCGTTGATGATCGTCGGCTGTCAGAAGGTGCAAATCATTTCCGACAAGTTGTGCCTGTCGCCGAAAACCGTGAACACCTATCGCTACCGTATTTTCGAGAAGCTTTCGATCAGCAGCGACGTCGAGTTGACACTGTTGGCGGTTCGTCACGGCATGGTTGATGCCAGCCTCTGACCATGACTGACACATTCGATTCCGGCGCGTTTCTGTCGACAGTCAGCGGCCGCCCGGGCGTCTATCGCATGTTCGACAGCGATGCACGCCTGTTGTACGTGGGCAAGGCCAAAAATCTGAAAAAACGCCTGGCCAGCTACTTTCGCAAAACCGGTCTGGCGCCTAAAACCGCAGCGTTGGTGGGTCGCATTGCGCAGGTCGAAACGACCATCACCGCCAACGAAACCGAAGCGCTGCTGCTTGAACAAACGCTGATCAAAGAGTGGCGGCCGCCGTACAACATCCTGTTGCGCGACGACAAATCCTATCCCTACGTGTTTCTGTCCGACGGGCAGTTTCCGCGCCTGAGCATTCATCGCGGGGCCAAAAAAGCCAAGGGCAAGTACTTCGGTCCTTATCCGAGCGCCGGCGCCATACGCGAAAGCCTGAGTCTGCTGCAAAAGACCTTTTTCGTTCGCCAGTGTGAAGACAGCTACTACAAGAACCGTACCCGGCCATGTCTGCAGTATCAGATCAAACGCTGCAAAGCGCCTTGCGTCGGGCTGGTCGAGCCTGAGGTCTATGCCGAAGACGTGCGTCACTCGGTCATGTTTCTTGAGGGGCGCAGTCACGCGCTGACCAACGAATTGTCGACGGCGATGGAAGAGGCGGCGATCAACCTTGAGTTCGAGCGAGCTGCCGAGTTGCGCGATCAGATCGCGCTGTTGCGCAGGGTCCAGGATCAACAAAGCATGGAAGGCGGCACGGGAGATATCGACGTCATCGCGGCTTTCGTCAACCCGGGTGGTGCCTGCGTGCATTTGATCAGCGTCCGCGGCGGGCGCGTGCTGGGCAGCAAGAATTTCTTTCCGCAAGTCGGTATCGAAGAGGATGTGTCGGAGGTCATGGCCGCGTTTCTCGGCCAGTACTTCATCAGCAGCCCCGAGCGGGATTTGCCGAGTGAACTGATCGTCAATGTGGTTCACGAAGATTTTCCGACGTTGATCGAGGCGATCCATGAGTTGCGTGGCCGAGAGCTGGCCATCAGTCATCGGGTGCGTGGTACACGTGCGCGCTGGCAGCAACTGGCCGTGACCAACGCAGAGCAGGCATTGGGCGCACGCCTGGCCAACCGTCAACACACGGCAGCGCGGTTTGAGGCATTGGCCGAAGTGTTGAATCTGGATGAGCCGCCGCAGCGTCTGGAGTGCTACGACATCAGTCATTCCAGTGGTGAGGCGACGGTTGCTTCCTGCGTGGTGTTTGGCCCGGAAGGCGCAATCAAGTCGGACTACCGGCGCTACAACATCGAAGGGGTCACGGCGGGTGACGACTATGCCGCCATGCATCAGGCCCTTACACGACGCTTCAGTAAACTCAAGGAGGGCGAGGGCAAGCTGCCGGACATCCTGCTGGTCGACGGTGGCAAGGGTCAGCTGTCGATGGCTCGTGATGTTCTCAATGAACTCGCCGTGCCGGATCTGATCTTGCTGGGTGTCGCCAAGGGGGCCACGCGCAAGGCAGGCTTCGAAACGTTGTATCTAAATGATGCGGCGCATGAGTTCACCTTACGTGGCGATTCGCCGGCGCTGCACCTGATTCAACAAATCCGCGATGAGGCCCACCGTTTTGCAATTACCGGACACCGCGCCCGTCGCGGCAAAACCCGCCGTACGTCAACGCTGGAAGGCGTTGCGGGCGTTGGCCCGACGCGGCGTCGCGACTTGTTGAAACATTTTGGTGGATTGCAGGAGCTGACTCGTGCAAGCATCGAAGAGATCGCCAAAGCCCCGGGGATCAGTAAAAAGCTCGCAGAGTCGATTTATGCAAACCTGCATAGCGAGTAGAATGCCCCTTCACCTCGTAGCCAGTTGTGCCGATGAATATCCCTAATCTGATTACCGTTCTACGCGTTCTGCTCATTCCGATCTTCATTTTGCTGTTCTATCTGCCTTATCAGTGGAGTTACATGGCCTCCGCCTCGGTGTTTGCCTTTGCGGCAGCGACTGATTGGCTGGACGGCTACCTGGCGCGCCGCCTCGAACAAAGCACTCCGTTTGGTGCGTTTCTAGATCCGGTGGCCGACAAACTCATGGTCGCCGTGGCATTGGTGCTGCTGGTGCAGGAGCACGGCAATCTGTGGCTGACTTTGCCTGCGGCCGTCATCATTGGTCGCGAGATCGTCGTTTCGGCACTGCGTGAATGGATGGCCGAACTCGGCGCCCGTGCTCACGTCGCAGTCTCGAACCTGGGCAAATGGAAAACCGCTGCGCAAATGCTGGCACTGGTAATCCTGTTGGCCAATCCAAAGGACTTCAGCTTCTGGGTGATATTGGGTTACGCGTTGTTGATGGTGTCCGCAGGCCTGACTTTATGGTCGATGGTTCAATACCTTCGTGCGGCCTGGCCACATCTGAAAACCGATGTAGAAAAGAAATAAAACTTTTTTGAATCAAAGGGTTGACGGGGCTTCTGAAATCTATAGAATGCGCCACACCAAGCGGGAATAGCTCAGTTGGTAGAGCACGACCTTGCCAAGGTCGGGGTCGCGAGTTCGAGTCTCGTTTCCCGCTCCAGTTTGTACGTGTTTGTTGTTGTGCTACTGACAGCAAATGCTTTGAGGCCGAGTAGCAAAATGGTTATGCAGTGGATTGCAAATCCACCTACGCCGGTTCGATTCCGACCTCGGCCTCCACTATAAACAAGCTCCGTAGATCCATGATTTACGGAGCTTTTTTATTTGCACTGCGCTGCAAGATTTAGTCTTGAAATACGGCCATTGCAAACTTGCTTCGCCGGGAAGTGATGTATATATTTCCCGCTCTGCTGTTCTAGGTTGGATCCTGTCAGGGTCGCGACTGTGCAGCAGGAAGCAGCAACACCGCGCTACCGCCCGAATGGCGAAACTGGTAGACGCATGGGACTTAAAATCCCCCGCTCGTAAGGGCGTGCCGGTTCGATTCCGGCTTCGGGCACCATGAATATCAAAGGCCTGCATGAGTTTTCTCATGCAGGCCTTTTTTTGTGCCTTTTTTATGCAGGGCTAAACGAAAGTCTGCCCGCTAAAACCCCGAGGCAAGCGCTGAAGTCCGGCCATTGCTGTCAACCGCTCGACCCATTCTGTGCGCCAGCTTGCTTCGCCATGCGTGGCTTTGGCCTGGCGGGCCATTCTGCGGGCTGCGTTGCGCTGGTCTTTTCGTGCCTGTTTGAAGGCATCGGTATTACGGCAACTGCGGCATTTCACACGATTGAGCTCTCTGCTTGCCGACAGTTGTTTGCCTTTATGACCACAGGCCAGATGCCCGTCAACGTTGAAATGGATAACCATGAACTGTCTCCTTTGCGACGTGTATTGCTTTTGACAACTCACCTCCTGTGCCGTTCGGCAATGGGGTGCAGGCAAAAAAACACCCGCATGCGGGCGGGTGAGAGGGGTGTTTTTGCAAAGGAGTGGTTTCACTGTAGACGCGCAGATGTGATCGTTATGTGAAAACGCAATCGCGGGGGGGAATAAACATTTCGGACAGGCAAATACGCGGTGACCTGTGTGTCACCGCTTGTGAGGCAAATTCCTGAGACCTTGGCGAAATCGCTGTCATCTGAACCGAGGCAGTGGCCGATCGACAGGCTTGAGCGCCGACAGCGTGTTGCGGATCAGCGGAGCATCCTTCTCTATATCGTTCAGCCGGTCACGGATACGCAGGGCGGTCGGATGCCCGCCTTGGTGGTCGACCCAGTCGGCGATCTCTTTGCAAGCGGCCGCGAGGCGTGCCTGACGGGCGTCGAGCAAGGTGAGGAGGGTGGTGATGGACTCTTTTTCGGACATGGAACACCTCCGTTCTATGAAACCTGAGCTGCAGCAAAAAGCCCGCGTGTTGCGAGCCTTCTACCGTGGGGCGCTGCTCCTTCAGCTGGTTTCAGTATAGACCCGCTTATGATCGGCATCAGCCGGACGATTCGCGGACCGCTTTTGGGGAACTGGCTGCGTTGAGGCGTTTGCATTCACGTCGTGCGTCCTCTTCAACGTCGTAGCCATCGCCGATGAAGCCGTTGGTGCGGTTGTCGCAGATGCGAAACCAACTCAGGGCTTCGGCGGGATCATGCTGGCTGTCTCCGGCGCGTCGACCATGAATAATGATCTTGTTGCAACGCTTCACAACGAAAATGTCTTCCATGGCGTCACCGCAGCTGATTCGTGTCAGATCAACTATAGAAGCCCCCGGCAATCGTGCAAAAAATAGACAGGTCAACTCGTCGGTTGCCGACGCCTTTCTCAGCGTTCCGATCAATCCAGGCGTTGGTCAACGGGCACGAATCTTCGACGCTGGTGAACGGCCGGTTCTGGGCTGTTGCTGGGTGATAAGTTGTCGATCAAGGCGCGGTGGTGATGTCGCTCATGCGTTCAAGAAACATTGCCAAAGCCACTTCTTCGGCGCGCAAGCCTTTGCGCACGCGGGGGCGCGGTAATTCGGCGAGGGTGCCGAGCATGAAATTCTCCACCACCGCCGGGTGGATATAGCACTTGCGACACACCGCCGGGGTGTTACCCAACTGCCTGGAGACATTTTTCACCATCTCCACCACATGCCGTTTGGCCTCGGTCTCGGATTCATGCTTGAGTTCGCGCAATACCGCCAACGCCAGGGCGCTGCCAGCCCAGGTGCGATAGTCCTTGGCGGTGAAGTCGGCACCGGTCAGGGTTTGCAGGTACGCATTGACGTCGGAAGAACTGACGGTGTGCCGCTCACCGTTTTCATCCAGATACTGAAACAGGTTCTGCCCGGGAATCTCCAGACAGCGCTTGATGATGCGCGCCAGCCGTCGATCCTTGACGGTAATCTGGTGTTCGATGCCGCTCTTGCCGCGAAACTGAAACAGAATCGCACTGCCGTTGACTTCGACATGCCGGCTGCGCAGGGTGGTCAGGCCGTAGGAGCGGTTGTCGCGTGCGTATTGCGTATTGCCGACCCGAATCAGCGTGGCGTCGAGCAGGGTGATTACGGTGGCCATGACCTTGTCGCGACTGAAGCCGGGCGCGGCCAACAACGCTTCCAGTTGCTTGCGCAGTTTTGGCAAGGCCAGACCGAACTCGCGCAGCCGCGAATATTTATCGGCATCGCGCACTTCGCGCCAGCGAGCGTGATAACGATATTGCTTGCGGCCACGGGCATCACGGCCGGTGGCTTGCAAATGACCTTGCGGATCGGGGCAGATCCACACATCGATGTAGGCCGGTGGTACCGCGAGAGCATTGATGCGTTTGATTTCGTCGGTGTCGGTGATGCGCTGGCCTGACGGCTCGAAGTAGCAGAACTTGCCGCGCAGTTTCTTGCGGGTGATACCGGGCTGGGTGTCGTCGACGTAATGCAGGTCGGATGGCAGGTCGGCAGTCAGCACGGTGTCGGGCATGGCAGTTTCCTTTAATGGCGCGGCGGTCTGTAAAACGATTGACCGCACGCCGTTGCCGTGGTGCCGAATGATTTAGGCGAGGACCGCGACCGCTTTGATCTGCGCCCATAAATGCTGGCCCGGATGCACGCCCAATTGGTCTCTGGAGTAGCGCGTGATGCGTGCGACCAATGGAGTACCGCCGGCGTCGAGACGAATCAGCACGTGGGCGGCATTGTCTGCTGATTGCTCGCTGACCACGGTGACCGGCAGTCGATTGAGAATGCTGCTGAACTCGCTGTTCTGCAGGCTCAGGCTGATGTCCCGGGCGTGCACTTTGCAGCGTAGGGGCTGACCCAATGCAATTGGCGCGTGGGTGACGCGAATGCTCATCTCGGTGGCCGGCAATTGCAGGCTCAGTAATTGGTAGTCCGCGTCGTAAGCGCTGACCTGGCCTTCAATGATCACGCCAGCGTCATCGCCCATCGCCATCGGCAGGTCGAGACGCGCGAGAGTTTCACCGATCGGGCCGCTGGCCAGCGCCTTACCTTCGCTGAGCAACACCAGATGGTCAGCCAGCCGCGCGACTTCGTCCTGCGCATGGCTGACGTACAACACTGGAATGTCCAGCTCGTCATGCAACCGTTGCAGGTACGGCAGGATTTCACTTTTGCGCTGGCTGTCGAGAGCGGCCAGTGGCTCGTCCATCAACAGCAGTTTCGGGCTGGTCAGCAACGCACGGGCGATACCGACCCTCTGGCGTTCGCCTCCCGACAAATGCTGCGGATGACGTTCGAGCAAATGACCGATACCCAAGAGTTCAGTGGCCTGCGCCATGTCTACCCGACGTTGGGATCGGGCGATACGCTTGAGGCCGAATTGCAGATTGGCCAGCACTGACAGGTGGGGGAACAGGCTGGCTTCTTGAAACACATAGCCGAGCGCACGCTTGTGTGGCGGGACGAAAATGCCGTTGTCGCTGTCCTGCCAGACTTCGTCGTTGATCTGCACGAAGCCATGTTCAGCGCGTTCAAGCCCGGCGATACAGCGCAGACAGGTGGTTTTGCCCGAGCCGGAATGCCCGTAAAGCGCGGTCACGCCACGGCCGGGCAAGTTCAGGTCGACATCGAGGCCGAAGTCCGCATAGACCCGTTTCAGACGTACAACAATCATTGGTCAGCTCCAACCTGCGCGGGTCTTGCGGCTGGAGTACAGCGCCAGCAACACCAGAAACGAGAACACCAGCATCGCCCCGGCCAGCCAATGAGCCTGTGCGTATTCCATTGCTTCGACGTGGTCGTAGATTTGCACGGAAACCACGCGGGTCTTGTCGGGAATGTTGCCGCCAATCATCAGCACCACGCCGAATTCACCGACGGTATGCGCGAAACCGAGAATCGCCGCAGTGATAAAGCCGGGGCGCGCCAGCGGCACAATCACGCTGAAAAAAGTGTCCCACGGATTGGCGCGCAAGGTCGCGGCGACTTCCAGTGGGCGGGTGCCGATCGCCGAGAACGCGTTTTGCAACGGTTGCACCACGAACGGCATGGAATAGATCACCGAACCGATCACCAGGCCCGTGAAACTGAAGGTCAGGGTGCCCAGACCCAGCCATTGGGTGAATTGGCCGAGAAAACCGTGCGGCCCCATCATCAACAATAGATAGAAACCGATCACGGTCGGTGGCAGCACGAGGGGCAGGGCAACGATCGCCCCGATCGGGCCGCGCAACCACGAGCGGGTACGCGACAACCACAGGGCAATCGGTGTGCCGACAACCAGCAGAATCGCGGTGGTCAGGGACGCCAGTTGCAGGGTCAGCCAGATCGCCGCGAAATCGGCACTCGTCAGCGACATTTACAGCTGGTATCCGTAGGACTTGATCACCGCAGCGGCTTTCGGGCCTTTGAGGTATTCAACCAGCGCCTTGGCGGCGGCATTGTCTTTGCCTTTGTTGAGAATGACGGCGTCTTGTTTGATCGGCTCGTGCATGCTGGCAGGGACGATCCATGCCGAACCGCTCCTGACTTTGCCGTCCTTGTAGATCTGGGACAGGGCCACGAAGCCCAGTTCGGCGTTTCCGGTGGAGACGAATTGGTAAGCCTGGGTGATGTTCTGACCTTCAACGATCTTGGCTTTGGTCGCCTCGGTCAGTTTGAGTTTTTCCAGCACTTGCGTGGCGGCCAGGCCATAGGGTGCGGCTTTCGGATTGGCGATGGACAGGTGCTGGTACTCGTTCTTTTTCAGCACCTCGCCTTTGTCATCTACATAACCCTCTTTCGCCGACCACAACGCAAGTGTGCCGACGGCGTAGGTGAAGCGCGAGCCCTTGACGGTGTCGCCTTCTTTCTCGAGTTTTTCCGGGGTGGTGTCGTCAGCGGAGAGGAACACTTCGAACGGCGCGCCGTTTTTGATCTGGGTGTAGAACTGTCCGGTGGCGCCGTAGGCTGCAACCAGTTTGTGCCCGGTGTCTTTTTCGAAATCGGCGGCGATGGCCTGGATCGGCGCGGTGAAGTTGGCCGCAACCGCTACCTGAACTTCATCAGCCTGAACAGCGCCGACGGCGAAGACCGCGAGCAAGGAGGCCACGCAGGCAGGGGCAAAACGTGGGGCACGAATGGTCATGTAACAGCTCCGTTATTGGCGAGTGCAGAGCGCAGCTATTGTTGGAAGTGGACTGCGCCCATGCAGGGGGGGTAATTCGCTATATAGCGGAATATATAGCGAAATGCCGCCAAACAGGAAGTGTTGGTTGAAAACCGTGTGAGGACGCCTGAATCCTCACACTGCGCAGCTCAATGACCAGTAAGTTTTGCCAGTGCACCTTCAGCCAGTTGTCGGGTCAGTTCAGCGCTGCCCATGTCTTTGCCCAGGGTGAATGCCTGACCGGCCCAGAGGTTGGCAAACTCTGCCTCGTTGATTGCCCGCAATGGCATCAGCGCCCCACCGGCCAAGGGAAACGCCGGTGCTTTCGAAGACATCGGCCCCAGCTCACGCATGACGCGGTTGAGAATGCCCCGCGCCGGCCGCCCGGTGAAAATATTGGTGACCGCCGTTTCGCTTTCCTTGGCGGTGCGCAGTGCCTTGTGGTGAGAAGCGCTGACTTTCGCTTCTGGCGTGAACAGGTAGGCAGTGCCAACCTGTGCCGCTGAGGCCCCCAACAGGAACGCCGCCGCCACGCCGCGTGCATCGGCAATAGCCCCGGCGGCAATCACCGGCACTGTCACCGCATCGACTATCTGAGGCACCAAGGCAAACGTGCCGACCTGACTGCTCAGGTCATCACTGAGAAACATGCCGCGATGGCCGCCGGCCTCGTAACCCATGGCGATAATCGCGTCGCAGCCGTGCTGTTCCAGCCAGATCGCTTCATCGACAGTGGTGGCCGAGGAGAGAATTTTTGCTCCGGTTGCCTTGACCCGATCGAGCAGGGATTTCTCTGGCAGACCGAAATGGAAACTCACCACCTGCGGCCGAAATTCTTCCAGCACCTCACAGGCTGCCGCATCGAACGGCGCGCGGTTCGACACCGGCGTCGGCGCAGCGAAATCGGCACCCAGTTCACGGTAATAAGGCTCCAGCAGATGCTTCCAGTCACGTGCACGTTGTTCATCGGCTGTCGGTGGCTGATGGCAGAAGAAGTTCACGTTGAAGGGCTTGTTGGTGTGTTGGCGAATGGTTTTCAGCTCTTCGCGCAATTGCTCGATGCTCAGCATCGCCGCCGGCATCGACCCCAGACCACCGGCATTGCACACGGCGATGACCATGGACGAATTCGTCGCACCGGCCATCGGGCCCTGGATGATTGGCAGTTCAATGCCGAGCAGATCAAGTATGCGGGTGTCTGGCCATTGGCTCATGAAAGCTGTTCTCCGAACGAGGTAGCGGGCAGGGACGGCAGAACCGGTTTTTAACAGCAAAAGCGGATCCGCAGCCAGTTCGAAATTCAGAACAACCCGTGCAGTTTTTCAGCGTCGATGAAGTCCGCCACCACCTCCACCTCCACCACCACCGCCAAACGAGCGATTCATCAATTGTGAGGAGTTGTGAAAGTTGTTGGTGCGCTGGTTGCCGAAGTTGCGTGCGGCGGACTCACGGTTGAGGTTCTGCAACTGGGCATTGTTATTGACCGGTGCAGTCCGGGTCGCGCCACCCTTGACCATTGGTTGCCAGCCGTTATCGGTTTTTTTGTACACGTTGCCATCGTGACCCGCGTAAACGTTGTCACCCACGCGTGCGGCGCCGCCATTGCGCCCGCGAACGCCACCATACTGTGTGGTGTTGCCAGTGTCGGGGTTGTACACGGCGCCACGATTGGCCGTGACCTGCGTACCGCTGCGCGCATTGCCGGCGGTGACGCGTTCGCCGGCAATGGCGCCACCGTTCGGTCCGACGGCCACGCCGCTGCGCCCAGCCGCGTAATTTCCGGTGTAGACGTTATGCACGGCACCGCGTTGACCGGCAGCCGCGACGCCAGTGCGTGAGTTATAGGAAGAACCAACCTGACCGGCCCAGCGATTGCCGGTCCAGGCGTTGTAGCCAGCGCCATAGCGGCTGACCGTGGCCCGATCACCCCATTGGTGATAGATGTTGCCGGTAGTGCCCGCCCAGCCACCGGGACCCCAGGCCACCGCGCCACCGCGATACCCGTAAGCGGCGCCGCCCCAGGCCAACGGCGCTGGGTACAGGTGCGGGCCCCAGGCGTATCCCCAGCCGTAATTGCCCCACCACGGGTAGGCGCCCCAGCCCCAACCCATGGCGACAGTGCTGCCGCCCCAGCTCCAGCCAAAACCGAAACCGAAGGTCCAGCCCGTCCACGGTGTATAGCGAATGGCGACGCCAAACCCATAAGTCACCGGCGGGCCATACCAGACGCTGCCCACCCAGGGTGTGTAGGGATAACCGGTGCCATAGACCACGACGCCCGTGGCCGGATCAAGATTCGAACCCTGATAACCGGGCGTGTAGCCGACTACCACGGTATCGCCGCTGGACTCGTAGACTTTGACGTAGGTGAGGTAGTGCATGGGCGAGCTCGGCGGGATCGAATAGATCACTGCCGGCACGGAACTGGCGACAAGCCAAGGGCCGCTCACGCTGGTGGCGGTGAACCAGATACCGTTTTCCACGGCGTACCAACTGTTGTTGTCGACGCGGATGATGGGCGTTGCGCTGTTGACCACGTATTGCAACGTCGTGCTGTTGATGGCTTTGAGTTGCGGCTCGCCATCGAACTGTGGTGCGGTCATTTTTACCGCGCTTTTCTTGATCGCCGAGGTCTGTGGAATGGTCGCGGCGATAGCTGCTTCTTTGGCTTGCGGCGTGCCGGCTACCGACGCCTTGATGTTTTCTTTCGGGCTATCGTCGGGGATGTTGGCGAAATCTGCCGGCAGTTTGTCTGCCGGGGTAAACGTCCACGGGCCATTCATGTCAGTGGCGCGAAACCAGCGGCCGGAGATCAGCACATAGCTGTTCTGGTCACCGATCTCCTTGAAGATGTGCCCGGTGGTATTGGTGACATACAGCAAGCCTGTGCCTTGAATCGGTGACCACTGCGCTGCGCCATCGGTGACCAGCAATTCGGTGGGAGTGGTGGCGATGAAAATTTTCGGTTGTGGCGGTTTGGCCAGGCTGGGGACCTTGTCTTTCGGGTCGCTTTGCCCGGTCAGCAGATCCACTTGCCGGCTCTGAATGGCGGCCTGTTTGGCTTTCGCCAGATCCGCCGGCGGTGTGGCCAGACGCGTATAGGCGCCATTGAGCCGATCGGCGACCATCCAGCCATCGAAGACGTGCAGGTAATGTTTGCCCTGCGCGTCTTTCAACAACAGCGGGCGAGTGTTGATCACCCGTTGCAGCGTCGTGCCGTCTACCGGCCGGTAGGCCGCGTCGCCATCGATATAGACGAGCAGGGCGGGGACGTCGGAGCTGATGATCGTCGGTGGTGTGTTTTCCAGCGGCGCGCTGTCAGCTTTCTGCTCGGCTGACAGTACGCCAACGGCCGCTTCGAGTTGATCCAGCGAGATGGTTTTCTTGCGGTTTTCGGCGTCTTTCTGCAAAGCCGCGAGCCACGTGGTGGCTTGACTGGCATCAGCCGGGAAATCGGCCTTGATGATTTTGTACTGATCCAGCGCGACCCAGCGCGTGGCCTTGTCGACCAGCGTATGCGCACTGAATTGCACAATGCCAAAGGTGGATTTGCCATCCGCACCGGTGGCTTCAACGGCTGCGCGGGCATTGAGGGTGTAGCCGTCCCAACTGTCGAGTTGCGGCTGATATACGGTCAGTTTCGCTTTGCCGCTGCTGATGACTTGTGGCCAGGTTGGCTCGATCGGGGTCTCGGTGGCCGGTGCCGCCGAGGCGCTGCCGAACGCCAGCAGAAAGAGCATCAACAGCACGAAGCACGAGCGCGGGTAAGACATTGTCAGCTCCATCGACAGGCCTATTTCTAAAGGAATAACGGCAAAAGCACGACCGTCGAAAAAGCATAGCCGCCCGCCATGGAAATACCCGGCGGATTCGGCGATTGGCGCAAAGTCGAATGTGGCAGGGTGTTGCGATGTGGTATTTCAAGGCACGACATTTTGAAAACAGTCATGCGAGGCAGTCATGTTCAACGCCATTGTGATCGACAAAGACGACAGCGGTTATCGCGCCAACCTGCAACAGGTCAACGAAGAGCAATTGCCCGAAGGCGATGTCACCGTCGCTGTTGCGTACAGCACGCTTAACTTCAAGGATGGTCTGGCGATTACCGGCAGCAGTCCGGTGGTGCGCAAATTTCCAATGGTGCCGGGGATCGACCTGGCGGGCACCGTGGAAGCCAGTTCCCACCCCGACTATAAGGTGGGTGATCAGGTGCTGCTGAATGGCTGGGGCGTTGGCGAAAATCACTGGGGAGGTCTGGCGCAGAAGGCGCGGCTCAATGGCGATTGGCTGATTCCGTTGCCCAAAGCCTTTACAGCGGCGCAAGCCATGGCCATCGGCACGGCCGGTTTTACGGCGATGCTGTGCATTCTCGCGCTTGAGCGTAATGGCGTGACGCCAGAGCAGGGTGAGGTCCTGGTGACGGGCGCCAATGGTGGTGTCGGCAGTTTTGCCATCGCGCTGCTGAGCAAGCTTGGCTATCGTGTCGTCGCGTCGACTGGCCGGGTTTCCGAGCATGAATATTTGCAGCAGTTGGGCGCCGGTGAAATCATCGACCGCGCCACGTTGTCAGCGCCCGGCAAGCCGCTGGCCAAAGAGCGTTGGGCAGCGGTGATCGATTCGGTGGGCAGTCATACACTGGCCAATGCTTGCGCGAGCACCCGCTCCGAAGGCACCGTCGCCGCCTGTGGTCTGGCCCAAGGTATGGATTTCCCGGCCTCGGTGGCGCCGTTCATTTTGCGCGGTGTGACGCTGGCCGGCATCAACAGCGTGACCCAGCCCAAGGCCCGCCGCCTGGAAGCTTGGGATCGTTTGGCGAGGGATCTGGATTTCTCGTTGCTGGCCTTGATCAGCCATGAAATCGGCTTGAGTGAAGCCATCGATGCGGCGCCAGAATTGCTCGCCGGGCAGCTTCGTGGGCGGGTTGTGGTGGACGTCAATCGCTGACAGTCGCCGACGGCGCGGGACAGCCTCTCAGGACGTCGTCTCGCGCTCCAGCAACTGACGCTTGCGCTCGACACCCCAGCGATAACCGGAAAGATTGCCATCGCTGCGCACCACGCGGTGGCAAGGGATCGCCACGGCCAGGCGGTTGGCTCCGCAAGCCTGGGCCACCGCGCGCATGGATGTCGGTGCGCCGATGCGCTGGGCAATTTCGGCGTAGCTGGCGGTGCTGCCCAACGGAATCTCCCGCAGCGCTTGCCAGACACGTTCCTGAAACGCTGTCCCACGCACGTCCAGTGGCAGGTCCAGGCCAATGGCCGGCGCTTCGATAAAACCCACGACTTTGGCGATCAACTGTTCAAACCCGCTGTCTGCGCCAATCAGGTTGGCTTTACGAAACTGATCCTGCAGGTCGCACACCAGTTGATGCGGGTCGTCACCCAACAGAATTGCGCACACCCCACGCTCGCTTTGCGCCACCAGAATCGCGCCGAGCGAGCATTGGCCGACGGCAAAATGAATGTCGTTGTTCTTTCCGGCAGCGCGATAGTCACCGGGTTTCATCCCCAGCAAGTGATTGGCTGATTCATAGAAACGACTGTTGGAGTTGAAACCTGCTTCATACAGGGCGTCCGTCACTGAACTGCCGTCCGCGAGATGCTCACGCACTCTGCGCGAACGATGGGCCGCCGCGTAGGCTCTGGGTGTGAGGCCGGTGGCGGCTTTGAACACCCGATGAAAGTGAAACGGGCTCAAACCGGCCGTCTCTGCCAGCTCGCTCAGGGCGGGCGGATTCTCGGCCGTTTCGATTTGCCGGCAAGCTGTGGCGACGGTCGTGGCATGCTGCGCGGCGACATCACTTTGATCCTTGCTTGCACGTTTGCTAGGCCGATACCCCGCTGCTTCGGCCTGTTGGGCGGTGTCGAAAAACTCGACATTTTGCGGTTTCGGCAGGCGTGCCAGGCTGCTCGGGCGGCAGTAGATGCCAGTGGTTTTCACCGCGTAGACAAACTGCCCGTCCGCCTGCGGATCGCGCGCAATCACGGCGGCCCAGCGAGGATCATGTTCGGTGTTGAGCGGGGTCGAAAGCGTTTTCATGATGAGTGATCCGTTGACCTGTTTGATTCAGGTTAACCAGCCTCGCCTGGCACAACACTCCGGGCCTTGCGGTCAAACTTTTCGAGCTCAGCGAGCAACCCGAAACGTCAGGTTGATCCGCTGTTCACCCAAGCGTGGATGCTGACCTTGTTTGATCGGCAATACGCCGTGGTAGCGCAATCGGTCAACGCCGCCCCAGACCACCAAGTCACCGTGCAGCAGGGGGATTCGTCGGGTCTTGTCGCTGCGCGCAAAACCACCGAACAGAAACATGGCCGGCAATCCGAGTGACAGGGAAACGATCGGCGCGGCGTAGTCCTTTTCGTCTTTATCCTGATGCAATGACATTTTTGCGCCAGGGACATAGCGATTGATCAGACAGGAATCTGCAGTGAAATCAGAAAAACCAGCTCGCTCGGCAGCCGAATGCGCCAGAGCAGCGAACGATGTTGGCATCTGCGGCCAAGGCTGCCCGTTGAGCGGATCGACAGCCGAATAACGATAGCCGCTGCGATCGGTAATCCAGCCCCAGTCACCGCAACTGCTGGTGCCGACTGACATGCTGAAGCCGCCAGGCGTCACCATGTGACGCAAGGGCGATGCGGCGAGAACGACGTCCAGTGCCGGCAGCAACTGATCGACAATCGGCAGGGCGAAGCCGCGCAATAACCAGGATTGCTCGCCAATCTGTTCGGCTCGGGCTTGTTGTTCGGGTTCGTGGTCAGCGAACAGGTCGAATGTTGTTGAAAACATAGCCATCAGGTTGCGTCGTGAAAGATGATGCCTAGGGTATGCCTTTTTCCACTGTGCAGGCGACTGACGCCATGACGCATGGTCACTCGATAGTCGCCGCGCCCGCCTTTGACCGGGCGTTGATTCACGGCAAAAATCAGTGCGTCGCCTTGTTTCAGGTCTTGCACCAATGGGCGCGATTGCATGCGCGGGCGTTGTTCGGTGAGCACGAATTCGCCACCGGTAAAATCCTTGCCCGGTTCTGACAGAAGAATCGCCACTTGCAAGGGAAATACCAATTCGCCGTACAAGTCCTGGTGCAGACAGTTGTAATCCTGCGGGCCGTACTGCAATAGAAGCGGAGTAGGGCGCGTCTGGCCGGCGGCATGGCAGTGTTGCAGGAACTCGCTGTGGGTCTCGGGAAAGCGCTTTGCCAGGTTCATGCGTTCGAACCAGCGGTTTGCCAGCGGCACCAGATGAGGGTAAAGCGCAGTGCGCAGGCGTTCTACGGTTGAGGGAAGCGGATAGCGGAAATACTTGTACTCGCCACGACCGAAACCGTGACGCGCCATGATGACCTGCGAGCGAAACGGTTCGGCTTGCGGATAGAGCGCGATTATCCGCTCGCAGCTTTTTGACGACAGCAGTGAGCGGATAATCGCGCAACCATCGTGATCCATTTGCTGCTCCAGACTTGCCCAGTCGAGCAACTCCAGCCGGGAGGGTGACATTGACATGCTGACGCCTTGACTCATGGTCGAGGCGGTCAGTTTAGGCAGGGCCTTGCGGCAGAACACTCCGCCGCTTGCGGTCGAATTCGTGGTTGCGCCTTACAGTGCTTTGCTGACGCTGATTTCGCTGATCACGTCGTCGCTCTGACCGTGAATCGCGTCCAGGGCAACTTTGGCCTCTTCTTCGGTGCCGTTTTCGAGCTGCGCGAACTCAAAGCGGCGTTCACCGTTGAGTTTGTACTTGATGACGTATTTGGTCGTTTGGGCCACGGTCATGCTTTCCTTTCTGGTTGGATGGCGCGTCTCAGCTGAGTTTGGTGCTGGAGCGACGGATGATCTTGATCGAATGGGTCAGCGTCGGCTTGCGGGTCACGCTGATCGCACGGCGATTGACGGTGTCGATGGTGATGTTCCAGAAACCAGTGCTCGGCGCGGTGATACGGGCCGGAAACGTGTCGAAGGCGCCGCCGTGATAGGTGTGACGGCCGCCATTCTTGAAGCTGCGGAAGTTGGCGTCGTTCATCAGACGGATGTTGCACATTTGCGAGCATTGGATGACGACGATGTCGTCTTCGTTGAGGTGCTCGCGCTGGTGAATGAATTTCATGGGCGCCTCCAGAAGGGCTTTTTCTACAAAATCAAAACGATAGCTTGTAATTGCGCGCAGTTTATCAGCCTGCACGGGTTATTATCTGGCCGTCGGGCGTTGGTTTGACAATTTTGAACAGATATTCGCGATCGGATGCGAGTTAAATGCAGAAGGCCCTGGAGAAAAACGGCATTTGTGCTGTCGGACGGTCTTTAACGGAGGAATTGTATGAAGTGGGGTGTGGTGTGTCTGCCGTTGGTTCTGGCTGTGGGTGGTTGTGCGAGTGTTTCCGAAATCAATGAAACGCTGCCGACCGTGAGCGTAATCTCCGGCAAGAAACCCCATGAATATGCTCAATGCCTGGCCGAGAAGCTGGCGGATAGCCGCGGCGCGCTGCAAATGCAGCCACACAAGGACGGTGTTCGGGTCATCGTCCCGGGGAAATTTTCCACCGGCGCGGCAGCGGTATTTGATATTGAAGATCGCTCCGGCGGCAGCAGCATCAAGCTGCATGAGCGCATGTCGAATGTGCCAGTGCGTCCGCGTGACGTGCGAAACGCTGCCAATGCATGTATTTCCGGCTGATAGACTGACAGTCATCAGCACCGATGCCGTCGCAGTCATGCTGTGACGGCATTTTCATTTATGGAGCCGCGATGAAGCGAGAGCAAGTACGGGAACGCCACGTAGAGGGGCTGATCTCTGCCACCCACGTCATCCAGAACCCGGCGAATCCGGGAGAATGGATTGTGTTTTTCAAGAAAAGCGCTGGCCGCAGTTATTTCCTGGTGGACGATAACGACGAGGTCGAGTCTTTCAATCGACTCGACGATCTGATCGAGGTGGTGCGCGGACTCGGAATCAAGTTCGCCGAAATTCATATGTAAGGTCTATTTGCAGACCACGACGACGCTGCGGTTTTTGTAGTTGCCGACATCGACGCCGAGGGTCTTGTCGCTTTCTTTGGGCGCAGGCGTGCCGTTAGTGCCAACGATGCGATAGCCAGTGCCCGCGCAAGAGGCATCGGCTTTTTCATAGCAGGTCGCCCAGGAGTTGGCTTCGCCGGAGCAATCGATGGACAGCCCCTGTTCACCGTTATTCAGGTAGGTAGGTTGGGAGGTGGCGCAGCCGGCCAGAGCCAATACCGCAATCAGGGGCAGCCATTTTTTCAAGGTCATGTTCGTGGTCTTCAGCAAGGGGGACTAGACGCTCTGACAGCGCCGCTGTGAAAAGGTTATAGCGTTTGGCCACTTGTTTGTAGGTGGGCACAAAAAAGCCCTGCTCAAAGGCAGGGCTTGGGGCGTATCGCAGCAGATCAGTCCTGATCTTTGCCGCGGCGCTTGGCCGATGCCGGAGTGTCGGTGAACACTGCCGCTACATCCGTCGCCATTTGTTCGCTGTCGAAAGGCCCGGCGATGTGTTCGCCATTGGTGGTGGTCAGCGTCCACTTGCCGTCTTTCTTGTCGATCACATACCCGTTGACAATTTTTACCGCAGCCATCTATTTGTCTCGTTCGCTGGTTCAAAGGCGCCATGATACCGGCAAATGCTGGCATTGGGGGGCGATGAGCGTATGGTAATCCGGATTGTCGACAGCTTTGAGCTACGCTGATCTGGCTGCGCCAGGATGTCGATGGAACTATCGGCGAGAATATTTCTCTATGTTGGCATCGGTTAGCCAGTGCGGGGCATTGTAAGGTGCACGCCGCCTGATTAGACTGCGCCGAAACTCGTACACACAGCCCTTTCAAGGACTTATATGATCAAGAAATGCTTGTTCCCAGCAGCCGGTTACGGTACTCGCTTCCTGCCAGCGACTAAAGCCATGCCTAAAGAAATGCTGCCGGTGGTAAACAAGCCACTGATCCAGTACGGCGTTGAAGAAGCTCTGGACGCTGGCCTGACGGAAATCTCCATCGTCACCGGTCGTGGCAAGCGTGCTCTGGAAGACCACTTCGACATCAGCTACGAGCTGGAAAACCAGATCAAAGGCACCGACAAAGAGAAATACCTGGTCGGCATCCGCAAACTGCTCGACGAGTGCTCGTTCTCCTATACTCGCCAGACCGAAATGAAAGGTCTGGGCCACGCGATCCTGACCGGTCGCCCGCTGATCGGTGACGAACCGTTCGCCGTGGTCCTGGCGGACGACCTGTGCGTCAACCTCGACGGCGACGGCGTACTGACCCAGATGGTCAAACTGTACAAGCAGTTCCGCTGCTCGATCATCGCCATCCAGGAAGTCGATCCGCAGGAAACCAGCAAGTACGGCGTTATCGCTGGCGAGATGATCCGCGATGACATCTACCGCGTTCACAGCATGGTCGAGAAACCAAAACCGGAAGACGCGCCATCGAACCTGGCGATCATCGGCCGTTACATCCTGACCCCGGACATCTTCGACCTGATCGAACAAACCGAGCCAGGCAAGGGCGGTGAAATCCAGATCACCGACGCCCTGATGAAACAAGCCCAGAACGGCTGCGTCATGGCCTACAAGTTCAAAGGCAAGCGTTTCGACTGCGGTGGCGCTGAAGGCTACATCGAAGCGACCAACTTCTGCTTCGAGAACTTCTACAAGACTGGCAAGGCTTATTAAGAGCGCTTGATTGGTTTGCAATAAAAACCCGCTTCGGCGGGTTTTTTCATTTTACGCCCCCATATGACTGGCAGTGCTTGCCCAATAGGTGTCTGCAGGTATGCTGATCCCCTGCCGAGGAGATAGAAATGGCCTACGATTTTGACCTTTATGTAATTGGTGCCGGTTCCGGCGGCGTGCGTGCTGCGCGTTTTGCGGCTGGTTTCGGTGCGAAAGTGGCGGTGGCGGAGAGCCGTTATCTGGGCGGGACCTGTGTCAACGTTGGCTGTGTGCCGAAAAAGTTGCTGGTGTACGGCGCGCATTTCGCCGAAGACTTCGAGCAGGCGTCCGGTTTCGGCTGGAGCCTGGGCGAAGCGAATTTCGATTGGGCGACGCTGATCGCCAACAAGGATCGCGAGATCAATCGCCTCAACGGCATTTACCGCAATCTGCTGGTCAACAGCGGCGTGACCTTGCACGAGGCGCACGCGAAGATCGTTGGCCCGCATGAGGTTGAGGTGAATGGCGAGCGCTTTACCGCGAATAACATTCTGATCGCCACCGGTGGCTGGCCGCAGATTCCGGAGATTCCGGGGCGCGAACACGCGATCGGTTCCAATGAAGCGTTCTTCCTAAAAGAGCTGCCAAAGCGTGTGCTGGTAGTGGGCGGCGGTTATATCGCGGTCGAGTTTGCCGGGATTTTCCATGGTCTTGGCGCGAACACCACGCTGCTGTATCGCGGCGATCTGTTCCTGCGCGGTTTCGATGGTTCGGTGCGCAAGCATTTGCAGGAGGAACTGACCAAGCGCGGTCTGGATCTGCAGTTCAATGCCGACATCGCACGTATCGACAAGCAGGCTGACGGCAGTTTGAAAGCCACGCTTAAAGATGGTCGTGAGCTGGAGGCGGATTGCATTTTCTACGCCACGGGTCGGCGTCCGATGCTGGACAATCTGGGCCTGGAAAACACCGATGTGCAACTCACCGACAAAGGCTTCATCAAAGTCGATGAGCAGTACCAGACCAGCGAGCCGTCAATTCTGGCGCTGGGCGATGTCATCGGTCGTGTGCAACTGACGCCGGTGGCTTTGGCTGAGGGCATGGCGGTAGCGCGGCGTCTGTTCAAGCCAGAGCAATACCGTCCGGTGGATTACAAGATGATCCCGACGGCGGTGTTCAGCCTGCCGAACATTGGCACGGTCGGTTTGACCGAAGAAGAAGCGCGGGAAGCTGGCCACGATGTAGTGATCTTCGAAAGCCGTTTCCGGCCTATGAAGCTGACCCTGACCGAGTGCCAGGAAAAGACGCTGATGAAGCTCGTAGTCGACGGCAAGACTGACAAAGTCCTCGGCTGCCACATGGTCGGCCCGGACGCAGGCGAGATCGTTCAGGGGTTGGCGATTGCGTTGAAGGCTGGCGCGACCAAGCGCGACTTCGACGACACGATCGGGGTGCACCCGACGGCCGCCGAAGAGTTTGTCACCATGCGTACGCCGGTCGGCGCTTAGGCGTCTTTCGGTTTGGCTGAGTCTGGCGCTGCCGCAACGGTAGCCGCCAGACGCTGGCTTTCTTCCAGGCTTGCGTGAGCCTTGTTCAATTCCTTTTCCAGTGACTGGTTGAGCAGCGTCTGCTCCTCGACGTTCTGTTTGAGCGTCTGGCTTTCCAGTGTCGCAACGCGCAGGCGTTCCTGGAGGAGGGTGCGCTCGCTGTCGACGCGGGTCGCTTGCTCGAGCAGTTGATCCTGACGCTGATTGCTCTGCTTGAGCTGATCCTGCATCAGGCTCAGTTCGCGCTGCGTGCCACGGTTTTCCGTGAGCAGGCGTTCGTTGTCGCGGTGCAGTTGCGTGATCTCGTCCTGGCGGACCAGCGCACTTTGCTGCGCCTGACGCAACTCGGCCTGAATCTGCTGCATCTGTGCTTCGTGACGGCTCTGTTCCTGCTCGCGCTGCTCTTTGCTGGCGTTGCGATAGTGCTCTAGTGCGTCACGGGCGTGCAGGTGTTTTTCTTCCAGCGAGCGGATCTGCTCGTCCTTGTCCTGCAGGCGCAATTCAAAGTCGGCCAATGCCTGATTCAGCCCGGCATTGCGGGTTTGCTCGGTTTGCAGCATCGATCGGGTGTTGTTCAGGGCTTCGGACTCGCGCTCCAGCGCTGCGCCTTGAATGTCGTGCGCCTGTTCGAGCTTTTCCAGTGCCTGACGAGTCTGTTTCAGCTCCGACTCCAGCGCTTCGCGCTGTTCCTCGAACTGCTCACGGGCCTGCTCGATAGGCTCTTGCGCCTGTTCTTTGAGGCGCTGGGCGAGGCGCGAGACGAGGGCGGTCAGCTCGTCATCGATGGGTTCCGCCGAAGCTTCTACGGGCTGAGCACCGTCATCCAGCTCTTTCAAATAGCGATGGATCGTGGTTTTCGAGCCGGTGTTGCCCATTTCAATGCGTACTGCATCGATGCTCGGGTGTTCGCCACGGGCGAGGATCGCTGTGCGCGCGATCTGCACCAGTGCTTTGGTAATGCCGCCACGGGCCATGTGAACTCCTACGGTTACGTACTGTGGTACATGCCACTAAAGTACGCAGTGTACCATTCAGAAAATAAAGGTAAACCTTTGATAATAAAGACACGGGATATACTGGTATTACCCAGTGTCAGGCGGCAAAATGCGCTTCTGCATCCCTGTCTCAGTACGCCAGCGAGAAAACAGCCCATGAGCGATCTGGATCGCTATCTGCAAGCCGCCACCCGTGACAACACTCGCCGCAGCTATCGCGCGGCCATCGAGCATTTCGAAGTGAAGTGGGGCGGGTTCTTGCCGGCAACCGCAGACAGCGTTGCGCGGTATTTGGTGGCGCACGCTGAGGAGTTGTCGATCAATACGTTGAAGCTGCGTCTGTCGGCGCTGGCGCAGTGGCACAACAGCCAAGGGTTCGCCGATCCGACGAAGGCGCCGGTGGTGCGCAAGGTATTCAAAGGCATTCGCGCGTTGCACCCGGCGCAGGAGAAACAGGCCGAGCCGTTGCAGCTGCAGGATCTGCAGCGTGTCATCGACTGGCTTGAGCATGAAGTACAAACCGCGCGAGAACAGCAGGACCGCCCGCTACTACTCAAGGCTTACCGCGATCGTGCCTTGATTCTGCTGGGATTCTGGCGTGGCTTCCGCAGCGATGAGCTGTGCCGTTTGCAGATCGAGCATGTGCAGGCGCATGCCGGCAAGGGCATCACCCTGTATCTGTCACGCAGCAAGGGCGATCGGGAAAACCTCGGGCAGACCTATCAAGCGCCGGCGCTGCTCAAGCTGTGCCCGGTGCAGGCCTATATCGACTGGATCACCGAAGCGGCACTGGTGCGTGGCCCGGTTTTTCGCAGTATCGACCGCTGGGGCAATCTGAACGAAGAGGGCCTGCATGCCAACAGCATCATTCCTCTACTGCGTCAGGCATTGCAGCGCGCCGGCATTGCCGCCGAAAACTACACCAGCCACTCCCTGCGCCGTGGCTTCGCTACGTGGGCACACCAAAGTGGCTGGGATCTGAAATCCCTGATGAGTTACGTCGGCTGGAAGGATATGAAGTCCGCCATGCGCTATGTTGAAGCCAGCCCATTCCAAGGGATGGCTCGGATTACGGATAACCCGGCTTCGTCGTAGATATCGTTTTCTTCTATTAATACAGTCGGCTAATAGCGAAAACAAATCAGCAGCATCAGGTTTGCCAATGAGCCATCCGTCGAGTGAGTGGGTAGGATTCACCCATCAACTTCATAACCCCTGACGGAGAGTCATCAATGCCTATCATCAACAGCCAAGTAAAACCGTTCAAAGCTACCGCGTTCAAAAACGGCGACTTCGTTCAAGTCTCGGACGCTGACCTGAAAGGCAAGTGGTCGGTCGTGTTCTTCTACCCAGCCGACTTCACCTTCGTTTGCCCAACCGAGCTGGAAGACCTGGCTGACAACTACGCTGCCTTCCAGAAACTCGGCGTAGAGATCTACAGCGTTTCCACCGACACCCACTTTGCCCACGCTGCCTGGCACAACACTTCGCCAGCCATCGGCAAAATCGAATACACCATGATCGGCGACCCGACCCACGCCATCTCCCGCAACTTCGACGTGCTGATCGAAGAAGTTGGCCTGGCTGACCGTGGCACCTTCGTGATCAACCCTGAAGGCCAGATCAAAATCGTTGAACTGAACGATGGCGGCGTAGGCCGTGACGCTTCCGAGCTGCTGCGCAAGATCAAGGCTGCTCAGTACGTCGCTGCTCACCCAGGCGAAGTTTGCCCAGCCAAGTGGAAAGAAGGCGAGGCCACTCTGGCACCGTCCCTGGACCTGGTCGGCAAGATCTAAGTCTGTGACACGCAACTCAGGGCGGTACGCCGCACCTTCTTAAGTACGCTGCACCGCCCAATAAAAATGCCCGGGCGAGATTCGCTCGGGCTTTTTTTCGCCTCAAATAAAGGAAATCGCCCGTATGTTGGACGCCAATCTTAAAGCCCAGTTGAAATCGTACCTGGAACGGGTCACCCAGCCGATCGAGATCGTTGCCTCCCTCGACGACGGTGCGAAATCCCGTGAAATGCTCGAACTGCTGAAAGACGTTGCCAGTCTTTCGAGCCAAATTACCTTGATCGACAGCGGTGACGATGCTCGCAAGCCATCGTTCTCGATCAACCGCCCGGGCGCCGACATCAGTCTGCGTTTCGCCGGCATCCCGATGGGCCACGAATTCACTTCGCTGGTGCTGGCCTTGCTGCAAGTCGGCGGCCACCCATCGAAAGCCAGCGTTGAAGTGATCGAGCAGATCCGTTCGCTCAAAGGCCAGTTCAGCTTCGAGACCTACTTCTCGCTGTCCTGCCAGAACTGCCCGGACGTGGTCCAGGCGCTGAACCTGATGGCCGTGCTCAACCCGAACATCCGCCACGTCGCCATCGACGGCGCGCTGTTCCAGGACGAAGTCAACGATCGCAAGATCATGGCCGTGCCGAGCATCTACTTGAACGGTGAAAACTTCGGTCAGGGCCGCATGGGCCTGGAGGAGATTCTCGCCAAACTCGACACCGGCGCGATCGAGCGTCAGGCCGAGAAGATCAGCGCCAAAGAAGCCTTTGATGTGTTGGTCGTCGGCGGTGGCCCGGCGGGTGCTTCGGCCGCAATTTACGCTGCACGTAAAGGCATCCGCACCGGTGTCGCGGCTGAGCGTTTCGGCGGGCAGGTGCTCGACACCATGGCCATCGAGAACTTCATTTCCGTACAGGAAACCGAAGGGCCGAAACTGGCCACGGCGCTGGAAGAGCACGTCAAGCAGTACGACGTCGACATCATGAACCTGCAACGCGCCGACAAGCTGATCCCGGGCAAGAACGGCGAGTTGCACGAAGTTCACTTCGCCAGCGGCGCCACCCTTAAAGCCAAGAGCGTGATTCTGGCGACCGGTGCGCGCTGGCGTGAAATGAACGTGCCGGGCGAGCAGGAATACCGCAACAAAGGCGTGGCGTACTGCCCGCACTGCGACGGTCCGCTGTTCAAAGGCAAGCGTGTGGCGGTGATTGGCGGCGGTAACTCCGGCGTTGAAGCAGCCATCGACCTGGCCGGGATCGTGTCGCACGTAACACTGCTGGAGTTCGACGTACAACTGCGTGCCGACGCCGTATTGCAACGCAAACTGCACAGTCTGCCGAACGTCACCGTGATCACCAGTGCGCAAACCACTGAAGTCACCGGTAATGGCGAGAAGGTCAACGGTTTGCGTTACAAGGATCGCAATACTGATGAGTTGCGCACTGTCGAGCTGGAAGGGATTTTCGTGCAGATCGGTTTGCTGCCGAACACCGACTGGCTGAAGGGCACCATCGAGCTGTCGCCGCGTGGTGAGATCATTGTCGATAACCGTGGTGAGACTTCGATCCCGGGGATCTTCGCTGCCGGTGACGTGACGACTGTGCCCTACAAGCAGATCGTGATTGCGGTGGGCGAGGGTGCCAAGGCTTCGCTGAGTGCTTTTGATCACTTGATCCGCACTTCGGCACCGGCTTAAACGTTCAGCCAGAAATGAAAAAACCCGTGAGCGATCACGGGTTTTTTATTGCGCGTGAAAAGCTGCCCCTCACCCCAGCCCTCTCCCGAAGGAGAGGGAGCCGACCGAGGTGTCTGGCGTTTTCCATCGACCTGAATGACCGAGCCGATTATGGATTCGGTAAAGATCTTTCACGTCGGCGGAATTCTTGAATATCCCCCAATCAGTCCCCTCTCCCTATGGGAGAGGGTTAGGGTGAGGGGCTTTTCAGCTTTTACAGCGGCGCAGGCTGAATAATCTCGACCCAGTAACCATCCGGATCCTTGATGAAGGCCAGGCTTTTCATGCGGCCGTCGGTCAGGCGCTTCTGAAAATCGCAACCCAGCTCTTCAAAGCGTGCACACGCCGCGACGATATCCGGAACCGAAATGCAGATATGGCCAAAACCACGCGGATCGGTATTGCCGTTGTGATAGGCGAAATCGGCGTCATTCTCGGTGCCGTGGTTGTGAGTCAATTCCAGAATGCCGGGAATCGACTTCATCCACTCGGTGCGCGCAGCGGCGTCGGCCGGGATCTGTGCTTTGTCGACCAGCGCGAGGAAATACAGGCTGAATTCCGCTTCCGGGAAGTCACGCTTCTCAACCAGCGAGAAACCCAGTACGCGGGTGTAAAAGTCCAAGGATTTGCTGATGTCTTTGACACGCAACATGGTGTGGTTGAAAACGAAGTTTCGGGTTGCGCTGTCTGGCGTGGCGGTGACGCCGGGGAAAGTGTTGAGTTCGTGCAGGCTCATGGGCCCTCCAATAACTATGGGCGAGTGAATGGGCGCAATGATACGCATGCCTGTCGGCATCGCCAAATGAAAGGGCAGACTTGCCCTGCGTGCGGGCGAGCCTCAGACTTTACCGCTCAATCTGCGAGTGCGTCCGGCAATGATCCGACTGTTCAAATCCGTGTTTGTTTTTTCTTTATTGTCGCTTGTGGCGGTGTGCGCGTCAGCGGACGAACCGAGCATCACTTGGCCGGCCGGTTGGCAAGTCGAGGCGCTGCCTGAGGCGACTGCGCAGGTTTTCCGCCAGCGTGGGGTCAAAAACGACGCCGATGGCAATCAGGTGATGGTGATGGAATTGACCATGACTCAGGTTGAGAAGGGGCATCAGGTCAACCTGCAAGGCGTGCTGCTGGAGATGCGCAAGTCGATACAGAAGCACTTCTTCCAGGGTGGCTACCAAAGTGTCTGCAACAAAGTGCATCCGGCCACGCTGGGCACTTTGTCGGCACTGGAAACCACTTGCACGATCACCGAAAACGGTCGGCATGTGTTGTCGCAAACCTTGGTCGCGGCGGTCGAGGCGGACAAGGCTTATGTTCTTTCCTACGCTGGGCAGGCAGAGGTTTATAAGGCGAGCGCAGACGAGATAGTGGCGGTGAGAAACAGCTTGAAACTTTAAGTCGCTGTACTCTTCATGGCTTGATTAGATACCCGAAGGGATTAAGCACAAAGTTTAACGCAGGGCTGCGATCGCAACATTGCGCAGCAAAATGTTTAGCTGTCTGACTCAGCCACGTTACAGAAAAGTCGAAATTGTTAGATGAAATTCATTTCATTTGTTAGATATTGTCAATAAAAAAGCCCTGCATCATGCAGGGCTTTTTTGTTGGCGTCGGATTAACCGCGCAACCAGGAATCAACGGTAGCTGCACCGTATTGTTCCTTCCAGGCTTTCAGGCCGCGATGGTTGCCGCCCTTGGTTTCGATCAGTTCACCGGTGTGCGGGTTGTGATAAACCTTGACCACGCGAGCGCGGCGGGTTTTAGGTGCTGCAGAGGTCTGCAGGCCGGATTTTGCCGGGTTCGGATCGAGAATGGCGATGATGTCTTTCAGGCCTTTGCCGTAGTGTTTCATCAGCCCCTGGAGCTTTTCTTCGAATTCGATTTCTTTCTTGAGCCCGGCATCGTTCTTCAGCGATTCCAGCTGCTTGAGCTGTTCCTGAAGGGCCTTTTCAGCTGCACGAAATTCAGCGAGTCTGGACAATATCTTTACTCCAATAGTGTATTTGGCTGATACCAACCGCAAACAAAGCTGTAAGCCAAGAGCCTTGAAGCGACTCGGTGATAAATGGCTCACCTGCCAATCTTGCTCAGGTTGAAAAAATTGTAGTAGTTAATGCGCCAAGAGTAAATCCTGATGTTGTCTTCATGTAACAACAGCGGTCTTTTGTATCAATTTGGTGCGTCTGGTCGGTACGCTCGTCTTAATCCGGCTTAGTTAATGGTGAGTTAATGCGCTGATGAAGTCCGCTGCCGGCATCGGTTTGCCGAACAGGTAGCCTTGCAGAAAGTTGACGTGATGTGCGGTCAGATAATCGGCCTGCGCCTGAGTTTCGACACCTTCGGCCACAATACCCAAATCAAGCTTGGCCGACAGTTCGATAATGGTGTCGAGAATGTGTCGGGACAGCGCATCGATGCCAATCATGGCGACGAAACTCTGATCGATCTTGAGGAAGTCCACATTGAATTTGCGCAAGTAGCCGAGGCTCGAGTGGCCGGTGCCGAAGTCGTCAATCGCGATCTTCACACCCAGCGCGTGCAGTTGCTCGAACAATTGCCGGGTGATGTCGGTCGGCTCGATCAATTCGCGTTCGGTCAACTCCAATACCAGGCTGATGCTGTCGGGCGCGAACGCGGCGAGGAACGTTCGGCAGTCGTCCACCAACTCCAGGTTTTTGCAGTGGCTCGCGGTGATATTGATGCCGATATGAAACGGCGGGGTGAACGTCGGTGACAATGGGCCTAACAGCGCTGCGGTTTGTTGCATCAGTGCGCGAGTCATCGGCACGATCAACCCCGAATGCTCGGCGAACGGAATAAACAGATCCGGGCGCACCAGACCTTCTTTGGGATGAGCCCAGCGCATCAACACTTCGGCCCCCGACCATGCCTTGCTGTCGCCGTGCACCACGGGCTGAAAGTAAGGAATGAACTCGCCTGCCTCGAGCGCCCGAAGCATCTCGTGGCTCGGAGACGCAGAGCGCTTCTGCAAGACATGGCCGATGGCCCCCGATACCACGCCAAAAAAGATCAACAGACTGAACAGCGGCGGATACTCATCGGCCATGTAGCGCCAGGTTTCGCCCTCGGGAAAACCCGCAGAAACGCTGAACGCATAACGGGAGGAGTCCAAGCTGTTTTGCGCTATCGGCAACGCGGGCAGGGCGCCACTGTGCACTTTGCCGTCGGCCGACAGCCAGTTGTCGCCCACTTGCAACACCAGCAGCATGTGCCGGCCAATCAGACGCAACATGTTGCTTAGATGATAACCGTCCAGTGTTGTCAGGGCGCCGCCGCGACCTTCGCTGAGCCGATAGACCAGCAGAGCGGTGTTGGGTGTCACCGGATTGCCATTCATCAGCCACAACTTGCCCTGGTTGTAGTCGCCCGCGTTGACGGCTTCTTTATAGTCGCCAAACAACGAGCTGCAATAGAGATTGTCGTCCCACACCAGATTGGTCGAGCGCACGAACGGGCGGCGAGTGACTTGCTCGCGTAAAGCGAGTTTGACGTTCTCACACGTCTGGCCGGCCAGTGGCAGCAATTGATGGGCGGCCTGGGCGGTGTTGTCGAGCATCAACTCGAATTGGCGCAACGCCTCTTCGGCAGTCTGTCTTGAACCTTGCTCCAGCGTGCGTTCGGCTTGCATATAAAGAATCGCGCTACCCAGCAGCACCGGAAGCAAACCGCTGAGCAGTGTAAAAACGATGCGGGTGCTGCGCTTGCGGCGGGGTCTGACGGTCAACGGCATGGGCGCATCCTGTCGCGATGGAGTGGGGCTCTCGAATGCAGGCCGGATAACGGCGCGCCGCTGAAAAACACATCAGCCAGAGGGGATGATAGATGGCAGAAGGCGCTCGCGCCGCTCATCAGTGCTGCATCCGCGTTGCCAGCTCGATAAAGGCCAGCGTAGCGGGTGACGCCTGACGCTGATCGAGGACGGCAAGTCCGATCTGACGCTGCACGGCGGGCAACAACGGCCTCTTCACGTAGCGAGGTGAGGCATCGTCCGGCAAAGACCCTTCGGCAACAATCGTGATGGCATCGCCACGGCTGACCGTGTCGAGGGTGCTGAGCAGTTGCGAGCAGCGATAGCGAATGTTCGGTTGCAAACGCGCGGCCGTGAACAATCGCGACACCAGTTCCGCTGAACCGGCCTCGGTCAGCACGAACGGGGTGTCGCACAAGTCCTTGAGGCTCAACGCCGACCGCGCTGTCAGCGGATGGCTCACTGGGAGCAGGGCAACCATCTGGTCTTCGATCAGGGCAAACGTGTCGAAACGCTCTTCGGGCAGTACTACGAAGCCGATGTCGATCCGCCGTTCTTCCAACCATTGAGTCACTTGACGGTCCGGGCCTTCATCGATGTGCACTTCGATGCCCGGATGCGCTTCTCGATAGCGTCGCAGAATATTGGGCAACAGTTTGATCGACGAAGTTGGCCCGAACGAGCCGATGCGCAAGGTGCCGCTTTTCATCCCGCGAGCATCGGCGGCCTCCTGGCGCAGAGTGTTGGCCAGGCCGAGCATGGCGCGGGCACGCAGCAACAATTGTTCGCCGATATCGCTGAGTTCCACTGCCGACTGGTGCCGACGCAGCAGCTCGACCCCCAGTTCCTGCTCCAGCGATTTCATCGCGTGGGACACCGCCGACTGTGAAATCCCCAACCGATGGGCCGCGAGGGTAAAGCCGCGCAGTTGGGCGACCAGCGAGAAGATCTCCAGTTGCGTGAGGGTCATGAGTATTTGCTCATTTTACGATGATGGGGAATGAGGTGAATGATACGGCATTCCTCAACTTCCTAGGTCTGGAGCGTCATGCGCAACGCCGAGCAGCTGCACACATCTTCATCCGACATACCCGTTTACCTGACACTGGCGGCGGTCA
Source organism: Pseudomonas sp. Irchel s3f10 (assembly GCF_900187515.1). Taxonomy (NCBI): domain Bacteria; kingdom Pseudomonadati; phylum Pseudomonadota; class Gammaproteobacteria; order Pseudomonadales; family Pseudomonadaceae; genus Pseudomonas; species Pseudomonas sp. Irchel s3f10. Next base: position 158,511 of record NZ_FYDZ01000008.1, on the reverse strand, counting down.
CCATGATCTGGGGCGGGACCTTTGTCGCCGGGCGTTTTCTGGCCGATAGCCTGAGCCCGGTGTTCGCCGCCAGCCTGCGCTTTTTGCTGGCCAGTGCGGCGTTGCTCGGCTTTTTGTGGCTGGCGCAGATCCCCTTGACGCGGCCGACCCCACGGCAGTGGCTGCAACTGGCACTGCTGGGGTTCTTCGGGATTTTCTTCTACAACCTGTGCTTCTTTTACGGCCTGCAATACATCAACGCCTCGCGCGCCTCGTTGATCGTCGCGTTGAACCCGGCAGTGATCGGTCTGGCCTCGTGGTGGTTGTTCAAAGAACGCCTGGGCCGGATGAAAGTCGCCGGCATCGCGACCTGTATTGTCGGGGCCGGTCTGGTGATCGTCAGCCGCAATCCGCAATTACTGGCTGCAACGCCCGATGCATGGATCGGTGATCTGTTGATTCTCGGCTGTGTGCTGGGATGGGGCGTTTATTCGTTGTTTTCCCGAGAGCTGAATCAGACGCTGGGGCCAGTGCAGACCGTGACGTACTCGATCCTGATCGGCACGCTGATGTTGTGGATTCTGGCGGCCGTACGCGGCGAGCTGAGCTGGGGTGCGCTGAATAACCTCGCCCTGCCGCAATGGCTGAGCTTGATCTACCTCGGTGTCCTCGGCTCGGCGCTGGCCTACATCGGCTACTACGATGGCATTCGTAAAATCGGCGCGACGCGCAGCGGCGTTTTTATCGCTTTGAACCCGTTGACGGCAGTCATCCTTGGCGCGCTGTTACTGGGCGAGCAACTCACGGCGGCCATGTGCATGGGCGGAGCGTTGATCCTGAGCGGCATCTACCTGTGCAACAAACCCCTTGCAGCGGGCGCAAAAAAGCGGATTTTATAGAGAGAGCAGACAAGCCTATTTACGCTGTGTAGAATCGGTTTACGCATACAATAATAATCGTCTTCTGGCAGCAGAAGCCTCGCCCGCAAGAGCCTTGGGTCGACAATGAAGATATTCGGGTTTCAACTGATCTACGGTGACTTCCTCGCCCGCAGTGTGCGTGGCATCTCCTGTGCGCCACCCACCGACCTCGCAGACTGACAAATAACCCAGGTTAATTTGATAAGAATGATGAGGCGTCACCATGACAGATTTATACGAAAACCCAATGGGCCTGATGGGCTTTGAATTCATCGAGCTCGCATCGCCGGTGCCGGGCACCCTGGAGCCGATCTTCGAGATCATGGGCTTCACCAAAGTCGCCACCCACCGCTCCAAGAACGTGCACCTGTACCGTCAGGGCGCAATCAACCTGATCCTCAACAACGAACCGAACAGCGTCGCCTCGTACTTCGCTGCCGAGCACGGCCCTTCGGTGTGCGGCATGGCGTTCCGCGTCAAGGATTCACAAAAAGCCTACAATCGCGCACTGGAACTCGGCGCTCAGCCGATTCATATCGAAACCGGTCCGATGGAGCTGAACCTGCCGGCAATCAAAGGCATCGGCGGCGCGCCGCTGTACCTGATCGACCGTTTCGGCGAAGGCAGCTCGATCTACGACATCGACTTCGTGTTTATCGAAGGCGTTGATCGCAACCCGGTCGGTGCCGGCCTGAAGATCATCGACCACCTGACGCACAACGTGTATCGCGGTCGCATGGCCTACTGGGCGAACTTCTACGAGAAGCTGTTCAACTTCCGCGAGATCCGTTACTTCGATATCAAGGGCGAATACACCGGCCTGACCTCGAAAGCGATGACCGCACCGGACGGCATGATCCGCATCCCGTTGAACGAAGAGTCGTCCAAAGGCGCCGGGCAGATCGAAGAGTTCCTGATGCAGTTCAACGGCGAGGGCATCCAGCACGTTGCGTTCCTCACCGACGACCTGATCAAGACCTGGGATCAGTTGAAGAAGATCGGCATGCGCTTCATGACCGCGCCGCCAGACACCTACTACGAAATGCTCGAAGGCCGTCTGCCGAATCACGGCGAGCCAGTTGATCAGCTGCAATCGCGCGGCATCCTGCTCGACGGCGCCTCGGAGCAGGGCGACAAGCGTCTGCTGCTGCAGATTTTTTCGGAAACCCTGATGGGCCCGGTGTTCTTCGAGTTCATCCAGCGTAAAGGCGATGATGGTTTCGGCGAAGGCAACTTCAAGGCCTTGTTCGAATCGATCGAGCGTGACCAGGTGCGTCGCGGTGTACTCGCAACCGAGTAATCCGCCACTGAACTGAAAAAATCCCGGCCTGCAGAGATGCAGTGCCGGGATTTTTTTTTGCTTCATACAAAACCTGTGGGAGCGAGCCTGCTCGCGAATACGTCCGTTCAATCAGCAACGATGTTGAATGAAAGATCGCATTCGCGAGCAGGCTCGCTCCCACATTTTTGTAGTCGCAGTCAGGGGCGGCGTTGCCGCATCAGATGTTTGAAGCCTTCAAAGACTAGCACCACAACCGCCAGCCAGATCGGAATGTATGTCAGCCATTCCCCGGACTTGATGCTCTCACCGAGCAACAACGCCACACCGAGCAGCAACACCGGCTCAACATAACTCAACAGGCCAAACAGACTGAACGGCAGCAAACGGCTGGCAATGATGTACACCACCAACGCCGACGCACTGATCAATCCAAGCAATGGAATCAGCCACATCAGCCCCGGATATTGTTCGAACACGGCCATGCCTTGTTCGCCGCCCTGCACGAACCAGTACGCGACCGGCAACATCAGGGTCATGTCGACCCAAAGGCCGCCCAGATTGTCAGTCTTCAGGTATTTGCGCAGCACGAAATACAGCGGATAGCCGACCACGACCACCAGCGTCGCCCAGGAAAAGCCGCCGACCTGATACAGCTCATTGAGCACGCCCAGGCTGGCGAAAAACACCGCGACTTTTTGCAGATGCGACAGGCTCTCACCGTAGGCAATCCGCCCGGTCAGCACCATCGCCAGTGGCAGCAGGAAGTAGCCCAGCGAAACATCGAGGCTGTAGCCGTTGAGCGGCGCCCACATGAACAGCCACAATTGCACACCGAGCAGAGCCGCCGAAACGATCAGGCCTGCGATCAATTTCGGCTTTGCCGCCATCAGCCGAACCAGCTCCAGCACCCGCCGCCATTCCCCGGACACCAGCATGAACACGGTCATGCACGGAACGGTCAGTAGCATCCGCCAGCCAAAGATCTCCACGCCACTCAACGGCGTGAGCAACGAAGTGTAGTAATACATGACGGCAAACAGCACCGAGGCTGAAACCGATAGAGCGATACCTTTAGACAAACTGTCCTCGCGGGTTGATGGTCAAACGGGGCGCGAAGGATACGTGGTTTTTGTGTTGAATATTGGCCAAGTGGTCAATATTCCCCACACAAGCCCCTCACCCTAACCCTCTCCCTGAGGGAGAGGGGACTGACCTGGGATGCTTCACGATATTCAGCGACGTGTGAAATATCGAGTCGATTATGGATTCACTACGACAGTTTCAGGCAAAAGCGTAGCCTCAATATCCCCCAATCGGTTCCCTCTCCCTCTGGGAGAGGGCTAGGGTGAGGGCAGGGATCTCAAACCGAACGCGGTTTACGCCCAGACACAAAATGACTCACATCGTTGAACCCCGGTGTCGATGAATGCCCCGGTGTCACCAGCGAATCGATAAACGCCTCATCCTCAGCCGTAATCTTCACCGTCTGCGCCAGGGTGTACGCATCCCATTGCGCCTCAGTGCGCGGCCCGACAATCGCCGATGTGACCGCGCCGTTGTTCAACACCCACGCAATCGCAAACTCGACCATGCCGACCCCGCGTTGCTCAGTGTACTGCTGAATCTGTTGGGCAATGCGCAACGATTCCACGCGCCACTCGGTTTCCAGAATGCGCTTGTCCTGACGCCCGGCGCGGCTGTTCGCGTCCGGTGTCGCGTCCGGCGCGTACTTGCCACTGAGCACGCCACGGGCCAGCGGACTGTAGGGCACCACGCCAAGGCCATAGGTTTGCGCGGCCGTGATCTGTTCGGTCTCGGCCTGACGGTTGACGATGTTGTAAAGCGGCTGACTGATCACCGGACGGTCAACGCCGAGTTTATCGGCGATTCGTATCACCTCGGCAATCCGCCAGCCGCGATAGTTCGACAAACCCCAATAGCGGATCTTGCCCTGACGAATCAGATCGCCAATCGCCGACACACTCACTTCAAGCGGCGTGTTGTGGTCTTCGCGGTGCAGGTAATAGATGTCGAGATAGTCAGTACCGAGCCGGGTCAGACTGGCATCGATGCCATTGAAGATATGTTTGCGGCTCAAACCGCTGCGATTCGGCACGCCGTCCACCGGGCCGAAACCGACCTTGGTCGCCAGCACCCACTCATGTCGATGACGGGCAATCGCTTCACCGACGATCTCTTCGGAACGGCCGTTGGTGTAGACGTCGGCGGTGTCGATGAAATTGATTCCCTGATCCCAGGCCTTGTTGATGATGCGCAGCGAATCCTCGGCGCTGGTCTGCTCGCCAAACATCATCGTGCCGAGGGTGAGGGTGGACACCTGTAACCCTGAGTGACCGAGTGTGCGAAAGCTCATGCCGAAATCCTTTTGTCGGTGGGAAAGGGTTAATCAAATACCAGAAGGGTGCGATGCGGCAAAGTGAATTATTGGCTCAATTCTGCGCAACGTTCTTGCAGAAACCCCTGCAACACCCTGACCCGTTCAGACACTTGAACCCGATGCGGACACAGCAAATTGAACGGCACGCTTTCACCTTGCCAATCATCGAACAACGTTACCAAGCGCCCGGCACGGACGTCTTTGGCAATGTCGAGCCAAGCCTTGTAGGCGATGCCATGCCCGGCCAGCGCCCAGCGGCGGGCAACTTCACCGTCGTCGCTGAGGTAGTCGCCGTGGACTTCCACTTCCTGCGTTTCATCGCCGCGACTGAAACGCCAGCTGTTGTAGGGCCGGACAATTCACCGGGATGTTGCGGGGTGCCATGGCGCGCCAGATAGTCAGGGCTGGCGCAGGCGACGCGGCGGTGTTGCGGTAGAATCGGCGACACGGACGAAGATCTCCAGATCGAGAATCGAGCTCATTGTTAAAAATCCTTTAAAGATCTTTGCGTTTTTTCGGGATTTTTTCGTGATTGGCAAGGTTGGATACTGCAATCAATCACTATCGCAGGAGAGGCGCATGAGCTGGACATTCGATCATCTGGCGTTCAATACCGCTGACGGGCAGACCTTGCAGGAAGATTTCGCCAAGTTGCTCGGGTTGAAGCCGGGCCGTCGGCCGCCGTTTCCGTTTCCCGGTCGCTGGCTGTATCAGGATGAGCACGCGGTGGTGCATGTGATCGAGCGGCCGTTGCCGGATGACACGGAATTGAGCCACATCGCGTTTCGTACCGATGAGCCGGCGGAAACGGTGTTGCAGCGGGTGCGTGACAGTGGATTGCCGTATCAACTGGCGCAGGTGCCGGGCGAGGGGATTGCGCAGATTTTCGTGCAGATGCCGGGTGGTCTGGTGATTGAGCTGGACGCCAAAGCACAGCCCTCACCCTAACCCTCTCCCATAGGGAGAGGGGACTGACCGAGGTGTTTGAGCGAGATACGCCGACGTGCAATACCGAGTCGAACTCAAGTCTTGAAAAGCACCAAAATCGGCTCCCTTTCCCCCTCGCCCCCCTGGGGGAGAGGGCTGGGGTGAGGGGGAAAAGATCTCCAGAACACCACAAAACCCAAGTCGAAACCCCAATAAAAAACGGCCCTGAAAAGGGCCGTTCTTCCATCCATCAAAAACTCAAGCCCGCAACGTTCGCGTCATGCGCAACGCCAGCAAACTCCCGCCGACAATCACCCCCGCCAGCAGATACAACGCCGCATCCGTCGACCCCGTGCTGTCCTTGACCCAACCCACCAGGTACGGACTGAGGAACCCGGCCATCTGCCCCATCGAGTTGATCAACGCCAGACCACCCGCTGCCGCACCCGCGCTCAACATGGCCGTCGGCACCGGCCAGAACATCGGCAGGCCAGTCAGCGCACCCATCGTGGCAATGGTCAGACCGAGAATCGCAATCGCCGGGTTAGCTGCGAAGTTCACCGCAATCACCAGACCGATCGCGCCCATCAGCATCGGTACCACCAAATGCCAGCGACGTTCTTTACGAAGGTCCGCCGAACGCCCGACCACCAGCATGAACACCGCCGCGAGCAGATACGGAATCGCACTCAGCCAACCGATCACCAGGTTATCGCTGAAGCCGAGGTTCTTGATGATCGACGGCAACCAGAAGTTGATCGCGTACACGCCGCTCTGGATGCAGAAGTAGATCAGACCAAACGCCCAGATCGCCGGGTTCTTGAACACCGCCAGCAGCGAGTCGGAAGTGGTTTTCGGCTTGTTCGCCAGGTCTTCAGCCTGATCCGCCTCCAGCACCGCGCGCTCATGCGGGCTCAACCATTTGGCGTTGGCGAAGCTGTCGCTCAGCAGGAAATAGGCGAGGGCGCCGAGGATCACCGTCGGAATACCCTGCAGCAGGAACATCCACTGCCAGCCGGCCAAACCACCCTGGCCCGCCGCGAAGTGATTGAGAATCCAGCCAGAGAACGGGCTGCCGAGCAAACCGGACACCGGGATCGCCGACATGAACAGCGCCATGATCCGGCCACGGCGGAAGGTTGGGAACCACTGCGAGAGGTACAGCACGACACCTGGGAAGAACCCGGCTTCGGCCGCACCGGTGAACAGCCGCAGGGTGTAGAACTCGGTCGGGGTGGTGACGAACAACAGGCAGGTCGACAGCGTGCCCCAGGTGATCATCATCACGGCGATCCAGCGCCGTGGGCCGAATCGGGTCAATGCGAGGTTGCTCGGCACGCCGCACAGCACGTAGCCGATGAAGAAAATACCGGCACCGAGGCCGTACACGGTTTCGCTGAATTTCAGGGCGTCGAGCATCTGCAGTTTGGCAAATCCAACGTTGACCCGGTCGAGGTAGTTGAACAAGTAGCAGATGAAAATGAAGGGGATCAAACGCAGGGTGATGCGTTTGTAGACGGCGTTTTTATCGTCATCGATGGTCTGGGTAGCTGCGGCGCTCTGCGACATAGCGGCTCTCTCTTTATTATGATTTTTTGCGATGCAAAGGGTAACGTTGATCGCCCCGAGAGTCTCGGTCACCTTTGGCCGGATTGTCTTTGTGCCTGAGCACAGGGTTTGCCGCCAGACCCTGTGCGGGTGAACAACCGACTGCCGCGTTTTTCAAGGATCTTGCCCATCATGTTTGAACTCGATCACGACCTCGCCCAGGACATCGTCGACCGGGCCATGGCCATTTTGCCGTACAACGTCAACGTCATGGACAGCCAGGGGCTGATCCTCGGCAGCGGTGAACCGGAGCGCATCAACACCCGTCACGAGGGGGCGCAACTGGTGCTGGCCAACGGTCGCGTGGTGGAGATCGATGCGCAAACGGCCGTGCATCTGAAGGGCGTGCAACCGGGGATCAACCTGCCGCTGTTGCTCGATCAGCGCTTGATCGGTGTGCTCGGCATCACCGGTGAGCCGGAGCAGTTGCGCACGTACGCCGAACTGGTACGCATGACCGCCGAGATGCTCGTCGGCCAGCGCAATCAGCAGGCCGAGCAGCAATGGCGGCGCCAGCGTTGCGATGATCTGCTGGCGTTGCTGTTGAGCGAGGCAGGGGACTCGCCGCGATTGGTCGATGAGGCGCAGCAGCTTGGACTAAAACCGCAATTGACGCGGGTGCCGTATCTATTCGAACTGGGCCTTGAACATGGGCCGGGGCAAACCGTTGAGGCGCTGAGTGCCTGGCTGATGTCGCGTTATCCCGATAGCTGGTGCGTGAGTTCGGCGAAGTCATCGCTGCTGTGGTGTCGGCCGGCGAGCCAGCACGTCGAGCATGATCGCTTGCTGGAAAAACTCGACGGTCTCGGCTGGAAAGTTCTGCGCATTGCCGTGGGCGGGCAGGCCGATGGACTCGCCGGTCTGCGTCGTTGTTATCGGCGCGTGGGCGACTTGCTCGCCTATGGCCGGGAAGTGTTGCCGCACTCGCGGCTGCTGACGCTGAACCGCTATCGGTTGCCAGTGATGCTGTGGCGGCATCGCAACGATGATGCGCTGGACGAATTGCTCAAACCGCTACGCAAGGTGATCGCCAAGGACGGCAACGGCCAGTTGCTGGCGACGTTGCGCAGTTGGTGCGAGCACGATGGCCAGAGTCAGGCCTGTGCCGATGCATTGGGGATTCATCGCAACAGTTTGCGTTATCGGATGGAGCGGATTGCCGAGTTGAGTGGGGTTGATCCGCTTAGGCTGGACGGGATGTTGGCGCTGTATCTTGGGGTGCAGCTGCTGCCGCAGACCGACCTGTCGGCATGAGGCGTTCTTCTGGACGCCATCGCGAGCAGGCTCACTCCTACATTTGGAATGCATTCCCCTGTAGGAGTGAGCCTGCTCGCGATGGCGGCGGTACATTCACCGCAGAGCCTTTTGTGAAAATGAACAATAAACGCCCCCGCCACTTGTGCAGCGGACCGGCGTCAATACGCAGGCCGACTGGCAGCATGAGGGGCATTGCAACCGGAGAATTCGCATGAAGATCGTCATCGCCCCCGACTCGTTCAAGGACAGCCTGAGTGCCCAAGGCGTCGCTGAAGCCATTGCCCTTGGCCTGGCCCAGGTCTGGCCGCAGGCCACACTGGTCAAATGCCCGATGGCCGATGGCGGCGAAGGCACGGTCGAATCGATCCTCGCCGCCTGCGAAGGCGAACTGCGCCGCACCCGCGTGCGCGGCCCGCTGGGCACAGCTGTCGACGCTGCATGGGGCTGGTTGCCGCACAACCACACCGCAATCATTGAAATGGCCGAGGCCAGCGGCTTGCAACTGGTGCCGCTGGGGCAACGCGATGCCTGCATCAGCAGCACTTTCGGCACCGGCGAACTGATTCGCGCAGCACTGGATGCCGGCGCGCAGCGGGTAATTCTGGCGATTGGCGGCAGTGCGACCAACGATGGCGGCGCAGGGGCGATGCAAGCGTTGGGCGTGAAGTTGCTTGATGCGCAGAGTCAATCGCTGGTACCTGGCGGCCTGGCGTTGGCGCAACTGGCACAACTGGACCTGAGCGAACTCGACCCGCGTCTGGCAAAGGTGCGCTTCGACATCGCTGCTGATGTGAACAACCCGCTGTGCGGCCCGCACGGTGCCTCGGCGATTTTCGGCCCGCAGAAAGGCGCCTCGCCGGCGCAGGTGCAGCAACTCGATCAGGCGTTGGGCCACTTCGCCGAACTGTGCGCGCAAGCATTGGGCAAAGACGTTCGCGACGAACCGGGCAGTGGCGCGGCGGGCGGTTTGGGCTTTGCCGCCAAGGCCTTTCTCGGGGCGCAGTTTCAAGCCGGGGTGGAAGTGGTTGCCGAACTGGTCGGCCTCGCCGAAGCCGTTGAAGGTGCCGATCTGGTGATCACCGGGGAAGGGCGCTTCGATGCCCAGACCTTGCGCGGCAAGACGCCGTTCGGCGTGGCGCGGATTGCCAAGCAACACGATGTACCGGTGATTGTCATCGCCGGCACCTTGGGCGAGGGTTACCAAGAACTTTACGATCATGGCATCGATGCGGCGTTCGCCGTGACCAGCGGGCCGATGACGCTGGAGCAGGCCTGCGCCGAAGCACCACGTTTGTTGCGCGAACGCGCTACCGATATTGCCCGCGTCTGGCAGATGGCGAAACACAACGTGTGAAACAGGTCTACAGGGTGTTTCAATCTTGTAACACCCTGAAAAATAGTTACCCCTGACCCGCAATCTTCCTAAAGCCTGGCCGATACAGCTAACAGGCGCGCACATAACTTCCTAAAACAGTGACGCCGGACTGAGCCCGCCCCCCTCGGGCCAGTGATGACGCATGGACGCTCGTAGTTTCTATCTTTCGAGAGCTCAACTATGTCCCTGCGTAACCTGAATATCGCGCCCCGTGCCTTCCTCGGTTTTGCCTTTATCGCCTTGCTGGTGATCGTGCTCGGCGTGTTCGCCGTCAACCGTATGTCGATCATCCGGCAGGCGTCCGTCGAGATGAATTCGACGCAACTTCCCAGCGTGACGCAACTTGCCGTAGTGACAGAAAACGTCCTGCGTCTGCGCATTCTGTCGTTCCGCGTGCTGGTCAACCGCGAAGCGGCCGGTTTGCAGGAGGCGCAGACCCGCATCGGCGTTCTGGTCGACAAGGTTCGCGCCGCGCAGGCCAGTTACGCCGCACTGCCGGCAAGTCCGGAAGAACGGGCGTTGTACCAGACCTTCGCGACCACGCTGGACAACTACCTGCAAGCGCAGAATCAGATGATGGAGCTGTCGCGCCAGGACAAACTCGACGAGATGCGCAGCCTGATCAACACGCGGATCAAGGACGGTACCGACCAGATGGGCGAGCAGCTCAATAAACTGATCGTCATGAATGCTTCCGACGCGAAAACCGCTTCGATTCAGGCCGGCCAATATTATGACAGCGCCATCACCGGCATCATTATCGTCGCCGTTTTCGCGGCCATTGCCACGGTGCTACTGGCCTGGTTGCTGACCCGCAGCATCGTTACGCCGCTGAACCGTGCGGTGCAGGCCGCGCAAACCATTGCTGACGGCAACCTCACCAAGGTCATCGAAGTCGATGGAAAGGACGAAGCGACGCAGTTACTGCAGGCGCTCGCCACCATGCAAACCAACCTGCGCAAAACCATCGAGCAGATCGCCGGTTCCGCCACGCAACTGGGCGCTGCTGCCGAAGAGCTCAGCGCGGTGACCGAAGAAGCCTCCCGTGGCCTGCAGCAGCAGAACAACGAAATCGAACAAGCCGCCACCGCCGTCAACGAGATGACCGCCGCCGTCGAGGAAGTGGCGCGCAACGCCGTGTCGACTTCGGAAGCCTCGAACCAGTCGACCCATGCCGCCCGTGAAGGTCGCGACCAAGTGGTGAAAACCGTCGACGCGATCCAGACCATGACCCACGACGTGCAGAACACCGCGCAGATGATCGAAGGTCTCGCCGCGCAGGGCCGCGACATCGGCAAAGTGCTCGACGTAATCCGTGCCATCGCCGAACAGACCAACCTGCTGGCGCTCAACGCCGCGATCGAAGCCGCGCGCGCCGGTGAAGCCGGACGTGGTTTTGCCGTGGTCGCAGACGAAGTGCGGGCACTGGCCCATCGCACCGCGCAGTCGACCCAGGAAATCGAAAAAATGGTCGCCGGCATCCAGAACGGTACCGGCGAAGCGGTTTCGTCGATGCAGCAAAGCAACCAGCGCACCCAGACCACTCTGGAAATGGCCCGCGCGGCCGGTGTTGCGCTGGAGCAGATCACCCAGTCGATCCACCAGATCAACGAGCGCAACCTGGTCATCGCCAGCGCCTCGGAAGAACAGGCGCAAGTCTCGCGCGAGGTCGACCGCAACCTGGTCAACATCCGCGACCTGGCCACGCAATCGGCCGCCGGGGCCAATCAGACCAGCGCTGCGACCCACGAATTGTCGCGCCTGGCGGTGGATTTGAACGCCATGGTGGCGCGTTTCGTGATTTGAGAAATACGGAATTGTCTGAAGTGGGCTGAAACAGGTTATTGCTTCAGCCCGTTTTGACAAATCGTTGTTTCAAGAAAGGTTTACTTTAATACTTTCGTAAGCTGAGAACGGTCCTTTATTTCCTGCACGATCTACAAGCCTGTAAAAAGCAAGTTTATCGCCGGAGCCATATGCACGGATAATTTCGCCACTCAGTTTGATAACAGTAGGTGAGCTCGAGTCATGCACCGTTGTAATGATGATAGGACTATTCGTAAGTGAGTCATAGTGAAATTCGATACTGTCGCAGGCTCGTTGCTGCAGATAGCGGGGAATGGTTACCAAAACTTCATCACCGTGTTCGTCTAGATACTTCTGTGTAATCCCGTCACTGATGACCTCTTGCGGAAACCGTACAATTTCTCCAGGACTGCCGTAGTTTGGAGCTGTTACATCGATCGTAAAAGGCGTGCTCTCTGACGTCTCTGGATTCCCTGCTGTATTCACTATGTATGAAACCTGGTGTACACCTTCATTTTGCAGGTAGTGCTCGGGGATATGGACTGCAAATGGGAAAAGCGCTGGATCAATAGGCGTCACGAAATTAAAGTTTGCCACTCTCTTCCCGTTTAAGAGCAGTATCAATGTTACGGGTACGTTTAGTGGATTATCTGAACCTGGCCATTTCTGAATCAATAATTGCAGGGGGGCTGCCAACGCACTCAATGGCAACAAGTTAACTTGACTGTCAGGAAAGTTTACTAACGCGGCGGGGATTGCCGGTGGGGCCAGTTCGAGAATTTCTTCATTAAGATTTGTCATCGTTTTAACGCTCCGTTGTTTCGATAAGAAAGACCTGCAAATGTTTTCGCAGGTTAATTAAGAGGGCGTTCTTGAAATTGGTCTACTGTCAACTCTGACAGGTAGGCATCCGACCGGAAATCGAGCACAGTACGAAGTTTTTCTTCAAATCCATCTTGCGGACAAAACGGCTGGCGCGTTTCGTGATTTGAGATACGGTGAAGGCTGGAGACCGCGCAATCAGGAGACGTACATGCGCTATTCAGCCTTGACCCAACGAATCGCCGGAGAAGGAGCCGCCGCCTGGCAGATTCACGACCGAGCGCTGGAGTTGCGCGCCGAGGGTGTCGATATCCTGCTGCTGAGCATTGGCGATCCGGATTTCGACACACCCCTGCCGATTGTCCACGGCGCGATCGACAGCTTGCTCGCTGGCGATACCCATTATTCCGAAGTACGTGGCCGTTTGGCGCTGCGCACGCTGATTGCCGAACGCCATCGTCGACGCAGCGGCCAAGCGGTGGATGCCGACCATGTGATCGTCATGCCCGGCGCGCAATGCGCGGTGTATTCGGTGGCGCAATGCTTGCTGGATCCGGGCGATGAAGTGATTGTTGCCGAACCGATGTATGTCACCTACGAAGGCGTGTTTGGCGCTTGCGGCGCGACGGTGGTGCCGGTGCCGGTACGCCCGGAAAACGGTTTTCGCGTCGACCCGGTCGATGTCGCTGCGCGCATCACGCCGAAAACCCGCGCCATGCTGTTGAACAGTCCGAACAATCCGTCTGGCGCGAGCCTGTCACTGCTGATCTGGCAAGAACTGGCGGCACTGTGCGTGCGCCATGATTTGTGGCTGATCAGCGACGAGGTTTACAGCGAGCTGCTTTATGAAGGTCAGCACGTCAGCCCGGCGAGTCTGCCGGGCATGGCTGAACGCACGGCGACGATCAACAGCCTGTCGAAATCCCACGCCATGACCGGGTGGCGCATCGGCTGGATGATCGGGCCGAAATCGCTGGCCGAGCATTTGGTCAATTTGTCGCTGAGCATGTTGTTCGGGCTGCCGGATTTTGTGCAGAAAGCCGCAGAGATTGCGTTGGAAAGCGATTTGCCGGAGGTGACGCAGATGCGCGAGGAGTATCGCCTGCGTCGGGATCTGGTTTGCGAACGTCTAAGCGGTTGTCCGGGGCTGTACCCGATCCGTCCGGATGGCGGCATGTTTGTGATGGTTGATGTGCGCCAGACCGGTCTCGGCGCACAGGCGTTTGCCGAACGGTTGCTGGAGGGCTATGGCGTGTCGGTGCTTGCCGGTGAAGCGTTCGGGCCGAGTGCGGCGGGGCATATTCGCATCGGGCTGGTGCTGGACCGGGTGAAACTGGCGGATGCCTGTGCGCGGATTGCGCTGTGTGCGGCGCAGCTTCTGCAGGCGCGTAGTGCCTGACACTTCACCGATTGATCGTTCCCACGCGCAGCAAAGGAATGCCTCAAGGGACGCTCCGCGTTCCAGCTTCCAGAAGGGACGCAGAGCGTCCCGGGCTGCATTCCCACGCAGAGCGTGGGAACGATCAGGTCTCAGCCCTGCCAGGCCGATGGATTCACCAGATTCGCCGGTTTCTCCCCACTCAACGCCGCCAACAGATTCTCCACCGCACACCGCGCCATCGCCTCACGCGTCTCATGCGTCGCCGAGCCCATGTGCGGTGTCGCCACCACATTATTCAGCTGCAACAGCGGCGAATCATGATTCAACGGTTCACGCTCAAACACATCCAGCCCCGCCGCACGAATCCGCTGATGACGCAGCGCATCGACCATCGCCGCCTCATCGACCACCTTGCCCCGCGAGATATTGATGAAGATGCTGTCCGGGCGCATCAGCGCGAACTGCTCGGCGCCGATCAAGCCTTCGGTCTGCGCCGTCAGCGGCAAGGTCAGGCAAATAAAATCGGCCTGCTTGAGCAAGTCTTCAAGGCTGCGATACTGCGCATCGAAACGCGCCTCGACCGCCGGTTTACGCGACTGGCTGTGATAGATCACCGGCATTCCAAACCCGAAATGCCCGCGCTGCGCCAATGCTTCGCCGATGCGGCCCATGCCGATGATGCCCAGCGTCTTGCCATGCACATCGGTGCCGAAATGCGCCGGGCCGATATTGCGGCTCCATTGCCCGCTGCGCACCATGTTCGCCAGTTCGACCACGCGCCGGGCGGCGGCGAGGATCAAGGCGAAACCGGTGTCGGCGGTGGTTTCGGTGAGCACGTCCGGGGTGTTGCTCAGCAGGATCCTGCGTTGGCTCAGGTAATCGATGTCGTAGTTGTCGACACCCACCGAAACACTGGCGATAGCTTCAAGCTGCGGCGCCAGATCGAGCAACGCGGCATCGAGCTTCAGGCTGGCGCCGAGCAAACCATGGGCACGGGGCAGGGCATCGCGCAGTTGCATCAGACCGTCGGCGTCGAGGCTATTGATCAGCGTCACTTCGCACTGTTCTTGCAAACGCGCCATCAGCGCAGGCGAAAGTTTCTTGTACAACACGACCTGTTTTTTCATGGCAAAAGTCTCTTCAGGAATGCGCTGGCACGGCACGCGTGGCAACGGCTTTGGCGACGACGCGATCACTGGCGCCGGGCTTGAGAAAAATCGTCAGCACCACCGACAACAGCAACGCGCCGCTCATCAGCAGATACGAAGCACCGGGCGAACCGGTGGAGCTGTTCAAATAACCGACCAGATACGAACCGCCGAACGAACCGAGCGCGCCCATGCTGTTGATCAGCGCCATCGCGCCACCGGCAACGTTGGCGGGCAGAATCTCCGGGACGATGGCAAAGAACGGCCCGTAAGGTGCGTACATGCACGCGCCGGCAATCACCAGCAGCGTGTACGACCACCAGAAGTGTTCGGCACCCAGTGCGTAAGAACCGTAAAACGCAATGGACGCGATCAGCAGCGGCGGCCAGACAAAGCGTTTGCGCTTCTGCAACTTGTCCGAACCCCACGACACCACGAGCATGCCGATCACCGCCGCCAGATACGGCAGCGCCGACAGCCAGCCGGCTTCGATCATGTCCATTTGCGCGCCGGCCTTGAGGATCGACGGCAGCCACAGCACAAAGCCGTAAACACCGATGCTCCAGCAGAAAAACTGCAGCGCGAGAATGATCACCTTCGGTGAACGGAACGCCTCGGCGTAGTTCTTCACCGCTTTGATGCCGACCTGTTCAGCGGCGAGTGCGCTTTCCAGATCCTGCTTTTCCTGGTCGTTGAGCCACTTGGCCTCGGACGGACGATCATCGGCCAGACGCCACCAGATAAACGCCCACAGCACCGCCGGCAGGCCTTCGATGATGAACATCCAGCGCCAGCTGAAATGCTGCACCAGATAGCCCGAAACCACTGACATCCACAGCATCGTCACTGGGTTGCCGAGAATCAGAAAAGTGTTGGCCCGCGAGCGTTCGGCGCGGGTGAACCAATGACACAGATAGACCAGCATCGCCGGCATCACTGCCGCTTCGACGACGCCGAGCATGAAGCGAATGACGATCAGCCAATAGGCATTGGAGACCACGCCGGTCAACGTGGCGAGACCGCCCCAGAGAATCAGGCTGACAAAAATCAGCTTCTTCACGCTGTGTTTTTGCGCGTAGATCGCACCGGGTACCTGGAAGAAGAAGTAACCGAGAAAGAACAGTGCACCGAGCAGTGATGACAGGCCCGGGGTGATCATCAGGTCTTCGGCCATGCCCGATGCAGCGGCGAAACCGTAGTTGGCGCGATCCAGATACGCCAGGCTATAGGTGATGAACACAATCGGCATGATGTACCACCAGCGGCGGGTGGCGAGAGTTGCGGTTTTCATGGGTCTTGCTCCTGAGCTTGTTGTTTTTGTCGCAGCAGGTTCAAACAACTTCTCGTTCCCACGCTCTGCGTGGGAACGCCTCTAAGGACGCTCCGCGTCCTCTGTGACGCGGAGCGTCACGGTATGCATTCCCACGCTGGAGCGTGGGAACGATCGATCAAGTTCTGCCCGGGTCGGCAACCCTTCCATATCCCCGCGACTCTGCACCGCCCGACTGCCAATCCAGTTCGCGCGCTGCACCGCCTCGGCAAAACTCTGCTGTTCGAGCAGGGCGCTGATCATCCCCACTGCAAAACCATCACCGGCACCGACTGTGTCGACGACATTGGCCACCGGCACACCGGCGACAAATCCCGACGCCAGATGCGTTCGGTAATAAGCGCCTTCCGGCCCGAGTTTGATCGCCACCGCTTCCGCACCTTGATCGAGATAAAACGCCGCAATGTCCGCCGGATCGTCAAAACCAGTCAGCAAGCGACCTTCGCTCAACCCCGGCAACACCCAATGGGCGAGGGCGGCGAGGCGGTTGATCGCGCTGATCATTTCGCGCTCGCTGGCCCACAGGCTCGGGCGCAGATTGGGGTCGAACGAGACGCTGCGCCCGGCATTGCGCATGCGCGTCATCAGTTCGAAAGACATCTCCCGCGCCGAAGCAGAGAGCGCTGGAGGAATGCCGGTGGCGTGCAGATGCCGAGCGCTCAGCAAACTGGCCGTGATCGACTGTGGCGACAGATGACTGGCCGCCGAACCGCGTCGGAAATACTCGACCTGCGGGTCGCTGCCATCGTCGTTGCGCGATTTGAACTGGAACCCGGTCGGGTGCTGTTTATCGACGTCGACGTGGCTGCAATCCAGACCTTCCTTGATCAAGGTCTGCACCACAAAGCGCCCGAGCGAATCATTGCCGACCCGGCTCAGCCACGCGACGTTGAAACCCAGCCGCGATAGCCCGATCGCGACATTACTGTCCGCTCCGGCAATACGTTTGTGGAAGTGCTCGACCGCCGCCAGATCACCGGTCTGCTCGGCGACCAGCATCGCCATGGTTTCGCCGAACGAAAGAATATCGATCTCAGACATGCGCAGGCTCCAGGCGGGATTGGCCGAGGCGGGCGAGGGCGGCAACGTGCTCGGTGGTCAGTTGCACCAGATCTTCGCCCTGCAATGGGTATTCGGCGGCGCGCATAACGCCTTGGGCCATGTGTCGCAACAGTTGTTCCCACAGATGCAGGTCACTGACCGCCGGCGGCACCGCCACCAGTTTGCCGTCGGGGCGGCGGGCCACGGCTTTACAGTGGACATAACCGACATGCCGGCCAAGCAAGCGCGCGGCGCTGGCGGCGGACTGGTCCTGCCACTGCCAGTTGCCGATGTCGAAGGTCATCTTGATCGGCAAGCTGTGCTGCTCGACGGCGGCGAAGAAGCGCTGAAACGGCTCGATCCGACCGCCATGCAAGGTCTGGTCGTTCTCCACCAGCAACTGCACCGGGCTGAGTTTCAAGCGTTCGCCCAGGGCTTGCAGATCATTGTTATCGGTGAAGTAGCCGAGAGAAACCTTCAACCATTTCGATCCGAACGCTTCGGCCTGTTGCAGCGCGGTGATCAGCTCGGGATTGGGGCGTGACTGGCCGGCCAGCCAGAGTTCGGTGGGCGAGGAATAGATGCTTTGCAGACCCTGCGCTAGCGTGGCCTGAGCCAGTTGCGTAGGGTCTTCACGCGTCAGCAGCTCTTCACGCCACTCAATGCGATTCGCCCCGGCCGCTGCCAGAACATCGATGAAAGCATCCTGCCCGCGCTGGCGCACAAGCTCGGCGCCGTAGCTGGACAGACTGATGGAAACGGCGGGTTTATTCATTGTTATTGACCTCTGAAACCGGTTTCATTTTTGTTCAAAAAAATATCAGGTGTTTCTGTGTTGTCCTTTAGGGCGCCTTCGCGAGCAGGCTCGCTCCCACATTTGGAACGCGGTCACCTGTGGGAGCGAGCCTGCTCGCGAAGGCGTCAGATCAAACACCACCAACCTCACGGGTCGACCCACGCTCAACCAGCACCGGCGCAAAATCCACCACCCGCGCTACCTCATCATCCCCACGCAAGCGCTTGAGCAGACACTCAAACGCCCGCGCACCAATCTCTGCCGTCGGCTGAGCCAGCGCGGTAATCCCGCTGCCCACCAGCGGATACCAATCCAGATCATCCAGGGCGATCAGCCCGACGTCCTCGAACAATCGGCAACCCATTTGGCGTAACGCAGTCGTCGCAGCCAGCGCCGCTACGCCATTGGCGCAAAACAGCGCTTTCGGACCATTACCGGGTGTGTTTAAAAAGGTTTGAAGTTGCGCGTTCAGATCATCGCCGGTTTCCAGCACCGCCCCGGTCAGCCCCGAGCGCTGCGCAATCTGCGCCTGAAAACTGCTGACCCGCTCAATCCGCGAACTGGTGCCGTCGTACAGTTCGGTCACCAACAGCAGATCCCGATAGCCACGTTGTTCAAGGTGCGCGAGGGCCATCTGCACCGCTTGCGGGTTATTCAGCCCAACCATGTCGCTGTCCAGCCCGTCGACCTTGCGATCCACCAGCACCAGCGGCATCTCGCGGCGCAACTCGTGCAACTCGTCGCGATGATGCCCCAGCGTGTTCACGATCAGCCCCTCGATGTTGTACGAGCGCAACAGCGCCAAGTGCTGGCGTTCCTGCTCGTCATCGCGGTCGGTGTTGCACACCACCAGGCTGTAGCCGTGCGCACGGCAGGCGGTTTCCACCCCGTGCATCACGGCAATCGAATAAGGGTTGCGGATATCGGCCACCAGCATGCCGATCAGGCGCGTGCGACCGCGTTTCAGACCGCGAGCCATCTGGTTGGGGCGATAGCCGAGTTCCGCGATGGCCTGCTCGATGCGCAGGGCAATGGTATCGGAGAGCAGGGCGCGGTCATCGCCGATAAAGCGCGAAACGCTGGCCTTGGACACCCCAGCGCGCTCGGCGACATCGAGCATGGTCACGCGGCTGCGCTGGGCGGCGGAGAAGTCGTTCACGGTCTGAAACCTTGTTATTGGATTTATAGGCTCAACGTCTGAATGCAGCGCTGAAACCGGTTTCAGGAAACACCAAAAACAAATCTTCCGTCAAGTGAATGATCACCAGCGATCTTTGTGCCGCCGACGGGCGGGGTCGCGTCAGCCGAACAAACCCGCGGCGATATTGATCGAAAATCCCAGAATCGCGGTGTTGAACACGAATCCGATCAACGATTGCGCCAAGACGATTTTGCGGATATCGCGGGTGGCCACGCCGACATCTGCAGTCTGTACGGCCACGCCGATGGTGAAGGAGAAGTACAAGAAGTCCCAATAGTTGGGGGTCGTCAGCCCCTCGGCGAAGCGCAACGCCGGCTCTTTGCCATTCCAGGTGTAATACAACCTGGCGTAGTGCACGCAGAAAATCACCCCGATCAGCAGCCACGAGCCGATCACCGTCAGCGCGGTGAAACCGTAGTGCAGCAATTTGCGCGTGGTTTCCAGGTCCTTGCTGCCAGCCAGCTCGAAGGTGATGGTCGCCAAACTCGCCAGTGCGGCGATGCACACCACGAACAGCACCAGCCCGGCATTTTCGTCTTCGACTTCAGCGATGCGTTTGACGTCCGGAGCCTTGGCGCGCACGGTCAGCCAGAACATCAGGATCAGGTAAGTCCAGACGCCAGCGTTCCAGCCGATGAGGATTTTGCTGACGATGGAATCGGCGGGGACCAGGAGACCGGTGGCAAGGCCGAGGAGGGCGGCGGCAGACAGGCGAGGGTGGGTGCGGGCGAGGAAGCGCATGGGGACTCACGTTGGTGAACTGTCTCTGCACCATAGCGTACGCAACCCTGGTTTTGTAGGAGCTGCCGAAGGCTGCGATCTTTTGATCTTCTAAAAGCAAAGTCAAAAGATCGCAGCCTGCGGCAGCTCCTACAGTTTGGATCAGCGGGGTTTGGTGAATCGTTGTACGAGCTTCATGACCACCACGAAGAAGACAGGTACGAAGATGACTGCCAGCGTTGCGGTAATCATCCCGCCGATCACGCCAGTACCGATCGCCTGTTGGCTCGCCGAGCTTGCTCCAGTGGCAATCGCAAGCGGCACAACGCCAAGAATGAACGCCAGCGAGGTCATTACAATCGGCCGCAGACGCAAACGTGCTGCCTGCAACGTCGCATCGATCAGATCGTGACCTTCGTCATACAGGCTCTTGGCGAACTCGATGATCAGGATCGCGTTCTTCGCCGACAGACCGATGATGGTGATCAGGCCAACCTTGAAGAACACATCGTTGGGCATTCCGCGCAGCGTCACGGCCAGCACCGCGCCGAGCACGCCCAGCGGCACCACCAGCAACACCGAGGTCGGAATCGACCAACTCTCGTACAGCGCCGCCAGACACAGGAACACCACCAATAGCGACAAACCGAGCAGGATCGGTGCCTGATTGCCGGACAAGCGTTCCTGCAACGACAGACCGGTCCATTCCTGGCCCAGACCTTTCGGCCCCTGCGCCACCAGACGTTCAATTTCCGCCATGGCTTCACCGGTACTGTGCCCCGGTGATGGTTCGCCGGAAATCGCGATTGCCGGATAACCGTTGTAACGGGTCAATTGCGCCGGGCCCTGAATCCAGTTGGCCTGGACGAACGCCGACAGCGGCACCATGTGCCCGGCGTTGTTGCGCACATGCATTTTCAGCAGATCGGCGACCTGGCTGCGTTGATCGCCTTCGGCTTGCACGACAACGCGTTGCATGCGCCCCTGATTGGGAAAATCGTTGATGTAGCTGGAACCGACGGCAGTGGACAGCACGTTGCCAATATCGGCAAACGAGACGCCCAAGGCATTCGCCTGTTTACGATCCACGATCAGTTGCACTTGCGGCGCTTCGGCCAACGCGCTTTCACGCACGTTCATCAGCACCGGGCTTTTCTCGGCGGCAGCCAGCAACTCAGTACGTGCCTGCATCAAGGTCGCATGGCCGAGGCCGCCGCGATCCTGCAAACGGAACTCGAAGCCGCTCGACGTGCCGAGGCCGTCCACGGGCGGAGGCAACACCGAGAACGCCATGGCGTCCTTGATTTCACTCAGGGCGATATTGGCGCGATCGGCAATCGAGCTGGCCGCATCATCACTGCTGCGCTGCGACCAGTCCTTCAGTGTCGAGAACGTCAGTGCCGCGTTCTGGCCGCTACCGGAGAAGCTGAAACCGAGAATCACCACCGTGTCACTGATCCCCGGCTCGCCGGCGTTATGCGCTTCGAGCTGTTCAGCCACGGCCACCGTACGATTCTTGGTCGCACCGGGCGGCAACTGAATGTCAGTGATGGTGTAACCCTGATCTTCCACCGGCAGGAACGAGGAGGGCAGACGCGCGAAGCACAGCCCCAGTCCTACCAACAGCACAACGTAGATCAGCAGGTAACGACCACTGCGTTTCAGCGCATAGCCGACCCAGCCCTGATAGCGATCGGTCAGGTGCTCGAAGCGGCGGTTGAACCAGCCGAAGAACCCGGACTTCTCGTGATGCTCACCTTTGGCGATAGGCTTGAGCAGCGTCGCGCACAATGCCGGTGTCA
The DNA here is from genome assembly GCF_900187515.1 of Pseudomonas sp. Irchel s3f10. Lineage (NCBI taxonomy): Bacteria > Pseudomonadati > Pseudomonadota > Gammaproteobacteria > Pseudomonadales > Pseudomonadaceae > Pseudomonas > Pseudomonas sp. Irchel s3f10. The sequence continues at coordinate 136,718 of NZ_FYDZ01000008.1, read as the reverse complement.
GGGTCAGCGCGAGGAACGCCGAGAACAGAATCGACGTCGCCATCGACAGCGAGAACTGCTGGTAAATCTCCCCGACCGAACCTTGCATGAACGCCATCGGAATAAACACCGCGACCAGCACCAGGGTGATGCCGATGATTGCGCCGGTGATCTGCGTCATGGCCTTGCGCGTGGCTTCCTTGGGCGACAGACCCTCGGTGGCCATGATCCGCTCGACGTTCTCGACCACGACAATCGCGTCGTCGACCAGAATGCCGATGGCCAGCACCATGCCGAACATGGTCAGCACGTTGATCGAGAAGCCCAGCGCGAGCATGGTCGCGAACGTACCCATCAACGCCACCGGCACCACCAGTGTCGGGATCAGCGTGTAGCGCACGTTCTGCAGGAACAGGAACATCACCGCGAACACCAGCAACATCGCCTCGCCCAGGGTGTAAATCACTTTGGTGATCGAGACTTTGACGAACGGCGAAGTGTCGTACGGGATCTTGTATTCCACGCCCACCGGGAAGTAGCGCGACAGCTCATCCATCTTCGCCCGCACCAGGGTTGCGGTGTTCAGTGCGTTGGCACCCGGCGACAACTGCACGCCGACGGCGGTGGACGGCTTACCGTTTAGGCGCGTACCGAACTGGTATTCCTGACTGCCAATCTCGACCCGCGCCACATCACCGATGCGCACGGTAGATCCGTCGCGATTGGCTTTGAGGACAATGTCGGCAAACTCTTGCGGCGTCGATAACTGACCTTTCACCAGAATGGTCGCGGTGATTTCCTGGCTCGACGGATTGGGCAGATCACCGATGCTGCCGGCAGACACCTGAGCGTTCTGCGCGACGATGGCTTCATTGACGTCAGCCGGTGTCAGGTTGAACGCGATCAGCTTCTGCGGATCGATCCAGATGCGCATGGCCCGCTCGGCGCCATACAACTGCGCCTTGCCGACACCGTCCAGACGCTTGATCTCGTTCATCACATTACGCGCCAGATAATCACTGAGCGCTACGTCATCGAGCTTGCCGTCGCTGGAGGTCAGGGTGATCAGCAAGAGGAAGCCGGACGAGACTTTTTCGACCTGCAAACCTTGCTGATTGACCGCTTGCGGCAGGCGCGACTCGACCACCTTGAGGCGGTTTTGCACGTCGACCTGCGCCAGTTCCGGGTTGGTGCCCGGCTGGAACGTGGCTTTGATCGTCGCGCTGCCGAGGCTGCTTTGCGATTCGAAATACAGCAGGTGATCGGCGCCGTTGAGCTCTTCCTCGATCAGGCTGACAACGCTTTCATCGACGGTCTGCGCCGAGGCGCCGGGATACACGGCGTAGATTTCGATCTGCGGCGGGGCGACGTCGGGGTATTGCGCCACCGGCAACTGCGGGATGGCCAGCGCACCGGCCAACAGGATGAACAATGCGACGACCCAGGCAAACACCGGGCGGTCGATAAAGAACTGCGGCATAGAAAAGCGTCCTGCTTACTGACCAGAGGTCTGGGCAAGTGGAAGAGGGGTGTCATCGATCTGCACGGTTTCGCCGGGGCGGGCGTGTTGCAGGCCTTCGATGACGATGCGGTCGCCGGGCTTGAGGCCGCCGGTGACGATCCAGCGATTGTTCTGCACCGCGCCCAGTTGCACCGGTTGCTCGGCGACGCGCATCTGCTCATCGACGGTCAGCACCTGAGCAATGCCGGCGCTGTCACGCTGCACGGCACGTTGCGGTACGGTGATGCCGTTCTGGATAGTTGCCTGCTCGAGGCGCACACGGATGAAACTGCCTGGCAGCAAGTCGAGATCCGGGTTGGGGAATTCGCTGCGCAGGATGATCTGGCCAGTGCCCGGGTCGACAGTGATGTCGCTGAACAGCAGCTTGCCCGGCAGCGGATACAGGCTGCCGTCATCCTGAATCAGCGTGGCTTTGACCTGATCCTGGCCGACTTCCTGCAACTGCCCGGAGCGGAACGCGCGGCGCAATTCGTTGAGTTCACGGGTCGACTGGGTGAGGTCGGCGTGGATCGGGTTGAGCTGCTGAATCAGTGTCAGCGGCGTAGTTTCGTTCTGCCCGACCAGTGCGCCTTCGGTCACCAGTGCGCGGCCAACACGCCCGGAAATCGGCGCGGTGACGGTGGCGTAACCGAGGTTCAGTTTTGCGCGTTCGACGGCAGCCTTGTTGGCCGCAACGTCAGCGGCAGTTTGCCGGGCATTGGCGCGGGCGTTGTCGTAGTCCTGGCCGCTAATGGCCTGGTCATCGATCAACTGGGCATAGCGCTGCTCTTGCAGTTTGGCCTGGAAGGCATTGGCTTCTGCCTTGCGCAACGCGGCTTCGGCGCTGTCGAGGTCAGCCTTGAATGGCGCCGGGTCGATGCGGAACAGCACGTCGCCCTTTTTCACGTCGCTGCCTTCGCGGAAGGTGCGCTGCAAGACCACGCCGGCAACCCGTGCCCTCACTTCGGCGATGCGTGGCGCAGCGATGCGGCCGCTGAGTTCGCTGCTGATCGTCAGGGGATGCGCTTCGATCGTCTCGATGCGCACCGTGGCCGGTGGCGTCTGATCCTCTGCCTTCGAGGACGAATCACAGGCGCTCAGCGTCAGCGCCATCGCGATCAGGCCGAGCCCGGCCAGCAGTTTGTTCGACATGTACAACCCCCAATATTGATGTCCGCATCCTACGGGCAGACGCCGAGATTAGCGGTGAAGCTTTGTAGGCGCTGTGTGAAATTGTGTAAGGGTTTTGCTCAGGGATGGGCGAGGGCGTATATCCTTCAGGTCTTGAAATTTATTGCGACAGATAGATAGCTTTCGCGAGCAGGCTCGCTCCCACAAGGAATCGCATTCCCAGTGTGGGAGCGAGCCTGCTCGCGAATGGGCCGTATCGGTCGCCACAGCACTTTCTGGATCACCCCATGCCCAACATCCTCCTGGTCGAAGACGACACCGCCCTCGCCGAACTGATTTCCAGCTACCTGGAACGCAACGGTTATTCCGTCAGCGTGATCGGCCGTGGCGACCATGTGCGCGAGCGGGCGCGAGTCAATCCGCCGGATCTGGTGATTCTCGACTTGATGCTGCCAGGGCTTGATGGTCTGCAAGTCTGTCGTTTACTGCGCGCCGATTCGGCAACATTGCCAATCCTGATGCTCACCGCCCGCGACGATAGCCACGATCAAGTGCTGGGTCTGGAAATGGGCGCCGACGATTACGTCACCAAACCTTGCGAGCCTCGGGTCTTGCTGGCGCGTGTGCGCACCTTGTTGCGCCGCAGCAGCCTCGGTGAACCGTTGACCGTCAACGACCGCATCGTCATGGGTAATCTGTGCATCGACCTGTCCGAACGCACCGTGACGTGGCGCGATCAACCGGTCGAGTTGTCCAGTGGCGAATACAACTTGCTCGTGGTGCTGGCGCGACACGCCGGTGAAGTGTTGAGCCGCGACCAGATTCTGCAACGCCTGCGCGGTATCGAGTTCAACGGCACCGACCGCTCGGTGGACGTGGCGATTTCCAAGCTGCGTCGCAAGTTCGATGACCACGCTGGCGAGGCACGCAAGATCAAGACCGTGTGGGGCAAGGGCTATCTGTTCAGCCGTTCCGAGTGGGAATGCTGAGCTGATGTTTCGCATCCTGTTTCGCCTGTATCTGGTGACGATCGTCTCCTACAGTGCGGCGATCTATCTGGTGCCGGATCTGGTGGTCATGGCGTTCCGCGAGCGCTTCGTCACTTACAACCTGGACTATTCGCGCGGACTGCAATCGCTGATCACCCGGCAGTTTCACGCGGTGCCGCAAGCGCAGTGGCCGGCGCTGGCGGCGTCGATGGACAAGGATTTCCAGCCGCTGCACATCGTTCTCGCGCGGATCGACGATGCCCAGTTCACCGCGATCGAGCAGGAGCGCCTACGGCGCGGTGAAAACGTCGTGCGCATTGGCGATTGGGGCTGGCGCACGCTGGCGGTGACGCCGCTGGACGACATCTCGGCGGTGCAAATGGTCGTGCCGCCGGACCCGATGGACGTCAATCTGTTGTACTGGAGCATCAACGTATTGGTCGGCGCCACGCTGCTCGCTTGCCTGCTGATGTGGCTGCGCCCGCACTGGCGTGATCTGGAACGGCTCAAAGGTACCGCCGAACGCTTCGGCAAGGGCCATTTGAGCGAACGCACGGAAATTGCCCCGAGTTCCAACATCGGCAGCCTTGCCAACGTCTTCGACACCATGGCCGGCGATATCGAAAATCTGCTCAATCAGCAACGTGACTTGCTCAATGCGGTCTCCCACGAACTGCGCACGCCGTTGACGCGGCTGGATTTCGGTCTGGCGCTGGCGCTCTCGGACGATTTGCCGGCTGCCAGTCGCGAGCGCTTGCTGGGACTGGTCGCGCATATCCGCGAACTCGATGAGTTGGTGTTGGAGCTGTTGTCATACAGTCGCTTGCAGAACCCGGCGCAAATGCCAGAGCAGGTCGAGGTATCGCTGGATGAGTTCATCGACAGCATTCTGGGCAGTGTCGATGAAGAGCTGGAATCGCCGGAGATCGTCATCGACGTGTTGCTCCACGGTCAATTGGAGCGGTTTTCGCTCGATCCACGCCTGACCGCGCGGGCGATCCAGAATCTGCTGCGCAACGCCATGCGCTATTGCGAGAAACGCATTCAGATTGGCGTGCAGGTCAATGCCGAGGGCTGTGAGATCTGGGTCGATGATGACGGCATCGGGATTCCCGATGACGAGCGTGAGCGGATTTTCGAGCCTTTCTATCGACTGGATCGCAGCCGGGATCGGGCGACCGGTGGTTTTGGCCTGGGCCTGGCGATCAGTCGCCGTGCACTGGAAGCGCAGGGTGGCACGTTGACGGTTGAGTCTTCGCCGTTGGGCGGTGCGCGGTTTCGGCTGTGGTTGCCCACTAACGCCTGAACTTCATGCCTTTGAACATATCTCTGTGGGAGCGAGCAGGCTCGCTCCCACATGGGAATTGCGTTGTTCAGACCAGCTCTGTGGATTGAATCAACCCGACCCCGGCACTTTGCATACGCTCAATCGCTGCCGTCAGTGATCCGTTCAGATCGATCGCCCGGCACGCATCCAGCACCAAATAAGCATTGAATCCCGCCGCCCGTGCATCCAGCGCTGAATACATCACGCAGAAATCCAGTGCCAGCCCCACCATGTAGACCGTATCGATCCCGCGCTCTTTCAGGTAGCCGGCCAGCCCCGTGGTGGTTTGGCGATCGGCTTCCAGAAAGGCCGAGTAGCTGTCGATATCAGGATTGCAGCCCTTGCGAATGATCAACTGGGCATGAGGCAAGTCGAGTTCCCGGTGAAACTCGGCCCCCGCTGTCGATTGCACACAATGGTCGGGCCAGAGTGTCTGCTCGCCGTAAGGCAATTGAATGACATCGTAGGGCTGGTGACCGGGATGACTGGAGGCGAATGAGGCATGGCCGGTGGGGTGCCAATCCTGTGCAACGACGACCTGGGTGAACTGGCGGGCGAGCCGGTTGATCAGCGGCACGATCAGATCACCTTCCGGTACCGCTAATTGGCCGCCGGGGGTGAAGTCGTTTTGAACGTCGATCACCAGTAAGGCAGTGCGAGACGAAATCGCCATCGGGGGAGTACTCCTGGAATATGACTTTCTTCGGCGTGGAAGTAACGTTTCTCTTGGCACAAAACGACTGCTCAACGAATTCAGGCGTGGGATAAGCCGCTCTACGATTGCTGCGAATGGCGCCGGCTTTCGTTCGCCTTTTGCGGTTACTCCGACCAATGGTAGCGTTTTTACCGGTTTTACAGGGTTCACCTGTCAGATCTGACAGTAGGCAACCGCGGGCGATGGGTGTTTCATGCGCAGGACAAGAACCCCTGCTTCCGATCGTATCGGACCCTGTTCCCAAAGGATGATCACTATGGACGTCAAGACCCTTGAAAAACCGCGAATTGCCGGCATGAGTCAGCCGGTCCCCGGGCCAGAAAATGCAGATGCAGGGCTGCCTCTGGCACTGACTTATCTGTACCCGGAAGGGGTGAAGGTGTTCATCGAACCCGCCACTACCGCGCAGGACAATGACGTCTATGCCGTGCGTTTGAACGGAGAACGGGTTGCGGCGAAACCCATCGCCACCGGCGAGGCCTCTCAACGGGTAATCGTCTATGTGGCTGCGGACAAATGGAAGAGTCCGCTGAATGTTCTTGATTACGGGATAGAGCGAGATGGCGTGGAGCTCGAAGCTTCGGCGCCGTTGACGGTTATTTATCACGACAAGCGTCCGGGTAACGTGGACCGTTTTCCTGAGGAGGAAGGCCATTCCGAACTGGTGTTTGATGTGGCTCCGGATGCGCTGGATGAAGGTGTAGACGCCGAGCGTGCGCGTACAGGCGTAAGCATCAGCGTTACCTACCCGATAATGAGAGCGTCCGACACCATCGTGGTGTATTGCAATGGTAAAACCTTCAGTCATGTGGTCAGTGAGGAAGCGGCGGATCAGCAGCGGCCCATCCAGATGACCATCGATGAGGCGACCTTTCGCGCGGCCGGGGACAGTGCGCACTTTGAAGTGCGTTACACGGTATTTGATCGTGTGGGTAACAGTCCGGATGTCAACAGTCCGAACTCGGCCAGCCAGTATCTGTACGTCAACCTGAATGGCACCTGGTATGACCCGCCGATCCTCAGCGAGGACCCCGATGATCCTGACGATGACGCCAGCAGCGTCGAACTGGAAAAACTGGCTGGCGAACCGGCAATTGCACAAATCTATGTATCGCGCAGTTGGCTCAGAGACGATGAAATCCGTTTGACGGGGCGCTTCTATGCTAAGGACGGAGCGTTACTGGAACATTTGACGCTGACCGAAAAAGTGAAGAATGCACCGTTCATGTACTCGATTCCCGTGCCAAACAAGTATTTTGCTGTCGCCGCTGGTGGCACGGCAGTTTTCTATTTCACGCGGATGAGCGGCGGTACTTCACTGGACCGTTCAGAGGCAATCACCGTCAGTATTGTGGGTGCCGCGACATCAGACCTGCCGCCGCCGACATTGGTCGGCAGTGGCTACGAGCTGGATCCGCTCGGTTTTTCAGAGGGCGTCTATGCGCGCGTCGAGTTTAAGGATGCGCGCGAGGGCGATATGGCCAGGCTTGTGCTTGATGGCGTTCCAGGGCTTGGTTCGCCGCTTTTTCAACCGGTCAGGTTCAACAATAATCAACGGGCCAACTTCCTGATCAAACCGCAGGTGTTGGCGGCTAATCACGGTAAAACGCTGAAGCTGTCGTGGGAGTTGATTCAGGCGGGAGGTACTCGAATGTCAGCCGTACGCGATGTCATCGTGCGGCGCATTGAACCCGCCGACACGCGTCTGCCAAGCCCCAATATTCCTCAAAGTCTGGGCAATACGCTTGATCTGGGCGCATTTACTGGCCCCGGTCAGGCGACCTGCAAACCTTGGCCGGCAATGGCTGTCGGGCAATTGCGCTGGTTTCGCGTGTATGGCATCGGTCACGATGATTTGCCCTATGAAATTCCGATCGCCCGCGAAGCCCCGGTGACGGAGCCCGAAGTCAATGCCGGCCTGGACAATACCCTTCCTCGAGAACTGCTGCTGAAGTTCAAACCGGGCAGCATGCTATCGGTAGAGTTGATGGTTGCGTTTGCGGGGAACAAGGACGACAGCGACGCAGTGCTGTTCCAAAGGGTTGAGTACGAGGTTCTGAACCTACCTGCCACGCTGTTGGAAGATTTCACTCTTGCCCCGGCGCAAGCCGTGAAAAAGGGTGGCGTGATGGAAACCGCGAGCCTGCAGTTCACGTTCGTATCAGGCGACGGTGAATGCGCAATCATGCCCCGGGACGAAATCGGTGCGTCGTTTCCGGGGCGGATTGACGGCCAGGTATTGAGCATTGGTCGCGATGCATTCGGCACAGAACCGGTCGTGGTTGAGTTGGAACTCAAGAAAGCCTGTGCGCGAATCAGCTTCTGGCAGGTGAGTGTCAACTATGAGAACAGCGTTGTAGAGTATTTTTCTGCCGACAAGACATTGCTCGGCAGCAAAAAGCTGGGCTCGTCCTACGGAGTGCCGATGAGTGTGCTATTTGCCGCGCCTGCAATCAAATCCATCAGGATCAACTGCCCCTCTGCCGACTGGTTCTCCGTGGACTGCATCAAAGTTGAATACTGATCAACGTCTGGGTCATGCCTTGCAGCATTGATGGGGGGTGTTACCAATCAGCATCCAGGCATGCTCGCGTACGGTCCAGCACGCCACGTTCATCGCAGGCTGACGTGACTGTGAAATTCCGATTAGCGGTAAAAAATATGCCTGTTACCTGTCAGGAATGACAGTAGTCGCTGAGGTTTTCATGAGGTTCAATGGTGCTTCAGTGCCATATGTTTTCAGGTCGGCGCTGAACCGTTCTCAAGGAGAAAGAAATGAACGAAGAATTGGTCGATGAATCGAACAGCGAAGGTGTCAAAGTCGTAATCAAGCCCTACGACGATATGAAAGTGAAAGATTCACCAAAGGAGGGCGCGGTACCAGAAGAGCCCAAGGAAGTAACCGTCCAAGAACCAAGGGACGACATCATTTGGGGGGCGCCTGAACGCAAGTAAATCTGAAGGAAGGATATGCTGCCTTACGCCCTCTGAGGCAGCACCGTCCACTTTGCTGCGTCTTGGAGAAGGCATTTCATAGTGGTTACTCACTAATTTGCGGGCATGACTCTGTGGCGAACAGCTCATGGTCAACGATGGTTTTCGCCTTTACCGACGCTGTCGCGGGCAAGCCCGCTCCCACAGGTTAAGTGGTTTTCACAAGTTTCGTTTGCGACACGGACATTGTGGGAGCGAGCCTGCTCGCGAAAGCGCTGGGTCAGCCGCCATATTCAGCGCTGGATGTACGCGATATCGAGACGGCGAAGGCCTGCAGCTTTCTTACGCTTTCTGTAGGTGTGAGCGCAGCAGTCCCGCATGCTGATTCAGTTCCGGCGCAGAATTACGTCCGATCAACATCCACGCATGCTCACGTTCAGTCCAATACACCACATTCATCTCACGCCGACGCTCATGGGCTAATGGCTGACTGCCGCTGTTCGAGCGGGTCACGCACAGCGCCAGCGGCCCATGTTTCGCATCCAGATAAATGATCTGCGCAATGGGCACGCCGTCGTACTCAAGCATTTGCGCCCGTTTGAATTCAGCACCCGGAAGCTTCAGATTCGCTGGTGAAAGGTTCAGGCCCAGACGCGCATCAACCGTGCGCAGTTGCGCGCGTTGGGAGGCTTCGTCGGTGGGCAGGTGATCAAGCGTTTGCGGCACATACAGCGCCATGTAATCGGCCACCAATGCGCGCCAGTTGTTCGATTGCGCGGCGTGCCAGCCGAGGAATAACCGGTCGGCCAACACGCCTCCGGCCAACAGCGCTGCGGCCGCGCCACCGATAAACCAGCGGCGACTCAGCCCAGGCTTTTCTGGCGAAGGAATGGCATCCAGCCGCGCTTGCAGTCGATCCAGTGGCGCCTGTTGCGCCAGCTCGTCATAGGCGTTCTTGTACGGCAGATTACTGCGGCTCAGCCATTGCACGCGCAGGCTGAGCAGCGGGTCTTCGGCAATGGCATTGTCCAGTTGATGGCGATAGTCGCCGTCCAGTTCGCCGTCGAGGTAGGCGACCAGTTGTTCATCCGAAGGTGTGTTCATGAGCGGTCTCCTTCGGTGGTTTTCGGCACAGCCTGCAACGGCGGGTATTCGGCGAGTTTCAGGCGGGCGGTGGCCAGACGGCTCATCACAGTGCCGATCGGCACTTGCAGGATCTCCGCGACTTCGCGGTAGGACAAACCTTCGACGTAGGCGAGATAGACCGTTTCCCGCTGGATTTCAGGCAGCGCATCGACGCGGCGAATCACTTGCGCCGCCATCACGTGCGTCTGCGCCGCGTATTCACCATCGAACGCCAGTTGACCATCGGCATCGACCTGTCCCGTCCCCTGACGCACGCGCCGAGCGCGCACTTCATTGAGCCAGATCGAATGCAGAATGCTCAGCAACCAGCGATCCATGCGCGTACCGGCGATGTACTGATTGGCGCGCTCCAGCGCTCGCACACACGTGGCTTGTACCAGATCCTCGGCCACGTGCCGGTTGCGCGACAGCAGCAGACCGTAGCGCCACAGTCGCGCCAGATGCTGCCCGAGTTCTGCTCTGAATGCCTGATCGCTGACGATGATGGCTGTCCTTTTTAAATGCTCAGGTTTTCGATGAATCGTTGATGGCTTCAGCCAGGTCTCGGTATTCCTCGCACGACGTGCCGCAAATCGATCTGATCTGCTGCAACTGCTCCTGTGCCAGGTCGACGCGGCCTTTGATCACATAGGCCTCGCCGAGGTATTCACGGACCTGTGCGTATTGCGGATCGAGTTTCACCGATTGCAGGTAATAACCGATGCCCTCGTCGGTGCGTCCCAGTTTGCGCGTGGCGTATCCGCGATAGTTGAGGGCCTTGGCGGTGTTCGGTTGCTTGAGCGTATCGAGCAGCGCCAGGGCTTCTTCGTAGCGACCGGCCTTGGCGAGGCGATAGGCGTAATCGGTACGGTCAGCGTCCGGCAGCAGACTGCTGGTTTGCAGCACACACTTCTGCGTTTTGCTGTCCCAGACCTGACCTTTCGGGCATTCGGGCTTCTGCACCGGTTCTTCTTCATCACCATTGGCCAAGGCCAATTGGCTGGACATCGCGGCGACCAGCAGCAACGGGGCGGCGAACATAACGGAACGGATAGTCATGGGCAAGGCTCCACAGGGGCTTATGTTTCACTTTGAACACCACAGGGTGAATTTTTATTCATTGCTTTATCAGTGACTGTTCAAGTTCAGCGTAAATTCAAGCGCTATGCTCGGGAGCGTCTGCCGTCGATCCGATGTTTTGCCGTAAGGAGCGTTGCCATGACCGATCACGTCCATCATTCAGCCGCTGCCGGCTACAAAACCGCCGCCGACACCTACGTCAAAGGGCGGCCGGACTATCCGCCGCAGGTCAGTGAGTGGTTGACTGCGACGCTGGGCCTGGATGGGCATAAAACGGTGATCGATCTGGGCGCCGGCACCGGCAAGTTCACCGGACGTCTGGTGGCGACGGGGGCGCAAGTGATCGCCGTTGAACCGGTGGCGCAGATGCTGGAAAAACTGTCTGACGCCTGGCCCGATGTGCTCGCGGTGAGCGGTACGGCGACTGATCTGCCGTTGCCGGACGCTTCAGTGGATGTGGTGATTTGCGCGCAGGCGTTTCACTGGTTCGCCAGTACCGAGGCGCTGAGCGAAATCGCTCGAGTACTCAAGCCGGGTGGCAAGTTGGGGCTGATCTGGAACTTGCGTGATACCGCAGTCAGTTGGGTGCCGAAACTGGATGCCATCGTCAATGCGCTGGAAGGGGACACGCCGCGCTATTACACCGGCACCTGGCGCACAGCATTTCCGCACCCGGCATTTGAGAAATTGCAGGTTGAACAGTTTCATCATGGTCATACCGGCTCACCGGAAGATGTGATCTTCAACCGCGTGCGCTCCACCAGTTTCATCGCCGCACTGCCGGAGTCGCAGCGGGCAAAGGTCGATGAGCAGATTCGTGCGCTGATTGCCGCCGAGCCTGGGTTACGCGGCAGGGACGTGGTGACGGTGCCTTACGAAACCGCCGCGTTCGTCGCCGTAAAAAAGGGCTGAATGCCACGACATTCCAGTGTAGGAGTGAGCCTGCTCGCGATAGCGGAGTGTCAGTCACCTCATCTTTGGCTGACACTCCGCTATCGCGAGCAGGCTCACTCCTACAGGGGTTTCAGGTGTTCATAGTATCTGGCTGCACTTTGCCACCGCCTTCCGACGCTCGCGAAACCCACGCACCACCAGATACAACAACGGCCCGCTCGACACAAAAACCGCCGTCAGCAACAAATAAGGCAGCACCGACCAGACCGACTGCCCGTGCGACCGGGCATCCTTGACCATCCAGATCCCGGCCAGTGTGGCCAACAGATACAGATCAATCACCACCTGCGCGGTATCGGGCCGCGACATCAGGCTGATGCCGAAGTCGATCAACGACTGTTCAGCCTGGAGCATCACCGAAACGGTGTAACCGCTAAACGCGAGCAAAGCGGCGAGGGGCAGGGCGATCGACATCATGCATTCCTTCCGTGGTGTGATGAGAGAGTCGCCAGACTAACGCCGCCGCGCAAAATTGGCCATTGACTTGCCACTGGCGCGCAGGCTAATTTCCAGCCCATGACTTCGACTGTATCGCGCTGCCAGCCAAGCATTATTACCGCCATTCCTTATTTGGCGGGCTAGCTCACGATTGCAGCACCCAACCCGCCCTAGAGGCGGGTTTTTACTTTCTGTCTCCGGGGTTTTGAAAAATGTCAGGAGACGACCATGCCGCACAGCCCCGATCAGCAAACCCTGCTTGAGCACTACGTGAAAAAGATCCTCGCCGCGCCGGTGTACGACCTCGCGGTGCGCACGCCGTTGCAAGCGGCGCCGGCGCTGTCGGAGGCGCTGGGCAACCGGATTCTGCTCAAGCGTGAAGACCTGCAACCGACGTTCTCCTTCAAGATCCGTGGTGCCTACAACAAACTGGTGCAACTCAGTGACGAGCAAAAAGCGCGCGGAGTAATCACCGCATCGGCCGGCAATCACGCGCAAGGTGTGGCGCTGGCAGCTCGCGAACTCGGGATTGCGGCGACCATCGTCATGCCGGCGACGACGCCAGAATTGAAAGTGCTAGGTGTGCGCAGTCGCGGCGCTGAAGCGTTGCTGCACGGCGAGAGTTTCCCGTTCGCGCTGGCCCACGCGCTGCAACTGGCGGAACAGACTGGACGCACCTTCGTGTCTCCGTTCGATGACCCGGAAGTGATCGCGGGGCAGGGCACCGTGGCGATGGAAATCCTTCGTCAGCATCAGGGCACACTGGATGCGATCTTCATCCCGGTGGGCGGTGGAGGTCTGATCGCCGGCATCGCAGCCTACGTCAAATACCTGCGGCCGGAAGTGCGGATCATCGGCGTCGAATCCGAACACTCCGCGTGCCTGAAGGCTGCGCTGGAAGCCGATCAGCGTGTCGTGCTGCCTAATGTCGGTACGTTCGCCGATGGCGTGGCGGTAGCGCAGATCGGCGCGTTCGGGTTTGAGGTTTGCCGCTTTTGCGTCGACGAGGTAATCACCGTCAGCAACGACGACCTCTGCGCGGCGATCAAGAACATTTACGACGATACTCGCTCGATCACCGAACCTTCCGGCGCCTTGGCCGTTGCCGGGATCAAGCAGTATGTAGCGCGAACCGGGGTGCGCGAGCAGACATTCGTGGCGATCGACTCGGGCGCCAATATCAACTTCGACAGCCTGCGCCATGTCGCCGAGCGCGCCGCGGTGTGCGGTGTCTCGGCATGATCAGGCTTACGGCAGCAAGGGGCGCAGGAAGCTGCGCTCGTAGCTGACGATAAACTTCTTCTCGACCAGGCTGGCCACCAGTGCGGTGCTCTCCGTATCGGTCAGCGCGATGTGCCGATAGCTTTCGTAATCCGTCAGCGACGGAAAACTGAACAGGCAATAAGCGATATTGTTCGCGCCTTCGGACGGCAGGAAGTAGCCGTGATGAGTGCCGCCCAAGCGCTCGACGATGCCGAGCCAGGCCTTGGCGTAGGCCTCGAACTCAGGCAATTGGTACGGATCAATGACATATCTGACGTGGCAAGTAATCAAGCAGCGAACTCCTTGTTCGGGTTATTCCTGCAGGGCTGTACCGACTTTGTCCGACGCCGACCAGATGCGATAGCGCACTTCGACCTCCGACGGTGCGTACACCACGACCGGCAACTTGCTGTTGTACCGCAGCATGAAGCCGTCACCGACGACAGGCACGAACGCGCGTTTCTTCTGGCTGCCGGGCGGGCAGGCCATCATCGTACTCATCGGCCCAATGACCTTTTCCAGTCGATAGAACGGATAACCCCAACCTTCAAGATTCTTCTCATCGAGAACACCGCCCAAACGCTGGCGGTTGCAGTCCACTTCCAAAGTTTTGCCGGCGAGGATTTCAACCTGGAAGTTCTCTTCCTGCTCTTGCTTGGGCAAGTGAATGACCTGACGGGTGAACCCGGCTTCAGCCTTCGGGTACGGCGCGACGTCTTCAAGCTTGGCGGCGTGGGCGAGTGTAGACAGGCAGGCGATGAACAAGCCGGTGGTCGCGTAGACGCGTAAAGAACCCATGGAAGCCTCCGTGCGGGTGTAGGGTGGATAACGGGCATTCTTACCGTCATGGGCCGTGATTGCAAACCAGCGTCGAGTTGCAAATTGCAGTACCCGTCGAGGCCATTCTTGCAATTTGCAAGTAGCCAAATACTGGCACCGCCGCCAAGTGCTTGATTTCATGAGGGTGAAAATGAACCGATGAAAGGCACGCTTTATGCGTCTTTTCAGTGCGGCGCACCGGCCTTGGGCGCCTACACTCCAATGGGCATTTCGCAGTACCACCGCTTGTCGCGCCAGGGAAACAGCGGGGACACACCCGTGCAGGGGCAGCAACGGTCAGCGTGAATACTTGATTGGCATCTCAAAGTAAGGAGAGGGTTTCGCCATGTTTCTGTCTGCCTTGGAACTACGCAATATCATTGAAAGCAGTTTTCTGCCGAAACGCTGCCAGTGCACGCTGTCGCCGGACTTGTCGATGACCGTCAAGGTTTTCGGCGATCACCAGACCGATCAGGTCGATCTGCTGGTCAGTGGCATCGACGCCAGCCATCTCAATGGCTGTCGTGAAATCAACGAACTGATCGCCGGGCTGCGATCCGATCTGAACCAGCAAACTGTGCAACATCACTACAGCCCACGCTCCAGAGTCGTCTAACGCACCGTTTCACCCAGTTCGACCGTCACGCGCCGGGCCTGCACAAAACCAAGGCCCAGCGCGAACTCGACCAGCACCGCGAGCAAAATCCCGGGGCCGGCATGACCGTTCAGCCATTCCGCAAACCCCAACACCGCCAAACCAAAACAACCGACGATAAAGCCGTTGCTCAGCGCATTGCGCCCCAGCGACGGCGGTGCATTGCGCACCAGATAAAACATCACCCCCAACGCCGCAAACAGCACCGCACTGCGCCGCGCGACAAACCCGGCCGCTTCGGAATATTCAATGCTCCAGATCGCCAGTAGCCTCTCCGGGAAAACGCCCCAGGCCAACGCCAGCAAAAAACACAACGAACAAGTGAAGCCCGATAACGTGCGAAACGACAACTGCATGGCGAATCCTTGCGGCAGTGAGGAGGGCTCCGAGCATAACCGTCGAAACACCCCACGCCTACCGCAAACCCGCAAATCAGACGTTTCTGTCAGTTCTGGAAGTTGCACGCGTCAGACAATTTCCGGTAGCTGATTTCCTCAGGCTTACCGGCGTTGTCGATGTACTTCATGTCGGCCGTGACCACTTTGCACAGTTGCGTTGGCGGCTCGGTCAACGACACCACTTTGGCCACATGCAGCGGCATGCCGTACTCATACGGCACGGCTTTGGACGTGGCGGAAGTGTCATTGGCCTGGGCCAGCCCGGCAAACGCGGTGCAGGCGAGGGCAGCAGTGAGCAATAAAGGACGAATGTTCATGAAAGTACTCCCGTGTGGCGGTTCTAGAGTTCGGCGTGATGCACCCGAACCTGCCGCACTGGGGCAACAGCCAGAATGGCTAAGGGCGTGCGGTTCAGTAGAGTTTTTGACCTCGGCGTTAAGAGATGGTTAACCGGGCTGAACGCCGGCTGTCAGGGAGTGCGGCGGTTTTCTCAGGAAGGTTTGGCGAATTCCTACAAAGGCTGGTGCCTTGTCTGCTTTCGGCGGCTGGAGCGGGGCGGTTATTGTCGGTTGCCGCTGCAAAATCAGTGGTTCGGGTTTGGTCACCTGATAACTTCCCTTATTGCAGATGTGCCATCATTTGCGCTGCGGACATCTATGTCCGTGCGGTGCATAGCTGTGGCGGCTGTGTGCAGGACGCCTTCGGGCGAGCTGAGTTGGGGTTGTTCTCGGTTGACCAAGCCTGCACACAGTCCGCCTCCCACTGTTTGGTCACAGTGCTGGCGGTTACTTTCGCCCCAATTGAGTAATCACCTATGCCGATAATCAAACTGCTACAAAACCGCTATCTCCCCCTCAGCAGCAATGTCACCGAAACCCCGACACTGCTCATCGACACCCAAGCCAACCCGAAAGACATCCTCGAAGCCGCCGTCCAGCGCATCCGCGCCGCCGCCGACCTGCTCGAAACCCTGCATTGCCTGTGCTTCAAGCACGCCGACGTGCAGGACATTCCACACATTACCCATGCGCTTTACCTGCTGACGCAGGATGGCAATGATTTGCTGCAGGTGGCGCAGCAGCAGATGTTGAGTTGGAAGGCGCCGGTTTAATGAGAAATTGAAAGGACGCAACCACGGGAAGGAGTGAGAAACGACCCGTGTTTCAGCGTGGCAAGGATTCCGTTGAGTGAGGACGCGGATCCAGCACCGTCGATGCCCACATCAACTCGATACGATTGTTCGGCAGAAAATAGACATGCAACGTGTCATCGCCACGGTTGCGTGAAGGCAAGTGCACTTGCACTTCGTGTCTTTCGATCTTCATTCCCAGATCCTCTTGAGCTTTAGACATGCTCAGAACCCACGCAACCTTAGCGGTGTTGCCATCGATGCTCCAACAGCAGGTCACGCCTCCGTTACCGCCCCAGTGATCATTTACCCAATAGCTGCCGATGGGACGATCAGTGTAGTTGTGGGATGTAAGGGCAGCCCCGGGCGTACGAACACGGTCATGAATTAGAGATGTCACAAAAGCGGCCAGCAGCACTGAAGCGCAGATCAATATCTTCGAGCGACTGGACATGGGCGTCTGACTCAATCGCATATTCTTACTGCGCCTCACTGTTTTCCGAAACAGCTTTGGTTGGTCGGGGTTCAAATGGGCTAAACAAGTCAGGACTCCATCCGAGCCGTACTTTATTACCCGGATCAAAGCGCACATGCAGGTACTGATCGTGTGGGCCACGCTGGGGAAGCGAAAGCTGAACTTCATGGCGCTCTTCTACCGCGCCCTGTATTTGCTGCTGTTTGGTCATGTCCAATATCCAGGTGACTTTGACTGTGTCTCCCTCAAATTTGGAGCAGCACATTATTCCACCGCCACCTTTGGCAAAAAGGTTCCCACCCCAAAATCCATTGACCCAGAAACTGAAAATCGGTCGCTCCATGTGGTTTTCCGAAGTCATCATTGCACCTGGCGTGCGGAACAGTGCAAGGATTTTGGGGGTGGCGTAGCTAAGCAGCAATACCAGTACAGCTAGGGCTATTCGCCTTCTTCGCCATGTTCGTTTTCGACGTGCGTCCGCAGCAATATCTATCAAATGACTAAAATTCCAAGGTAATAGGTTACATTCCGGCTTATGCCTGGAGAGGACTTTACCGATCGCGAACCGATGAGTCACACTTCAAATTTTCCTGGATTAGAATCAAGAGGGTTGCTTTAACTTGGATATAGTAAGCTTATGAGGAGGCTGCACATGCCGCTACCAAGCTGAGGATCTCCAACATTTAATCAAACAGCGAGACCACGCTCTCGTTCCAAATCAATCAATCTTGTCGTTGGACCATCCGCTTCCAGTCGTTCAGTCACGACAGTGGGCCAACGGTTACGCGAACGACGCTTTGCTCTTTCATAAACAAAGTCTTGAATCTTGTTTGATGGATAGAAGACTATATTGTTTAGTAGCATTAAAAGATCAGTGCCAGTTAAGTAATTGCTTCCATCTCCAGTTTCTTTTTTTTCACGAATGATTTTTCTCCATGCACCTAAGTATTCAGATTGTTTTAAGTTTAGGTCAAACTGGCTTTTTACAAAGTCATCCGATTCGCTATGAGCTCCAGTGTGGTCGAACCATGGGCCGTTGTTCATATAAGAGCGAATGTATTCCCAAAATCCTTTCTGCATTTCTAAAGACTTTCCCGCCGGCGTACCAATGCTCACCATAATTTCGTTTTCAGGTTCTCCCAGGCGCTTCATTAATACTTCAAGCGAGGCGTTTCGGATGCTCCCAGAATAAAGGCCAGCCATGTCGAACTCACAAGCTACAGCCTCTATTCCCTTCCAAGGAGTATGATAGAGCTCTCCTTCGTTGTCGAAATAGACTTCCTGTGTTCGTCGATTGAAAATTATGGAAAGTGGTAAAGCGCGTCTTGTTTCGATGATGATTGGAACAATGAACAACGGTATCCCGAAAAGTAACATCCAGCCCACTCCGTCCCACTTGCCCAGTAAAGCCATCCAAACGCCAATGATGAGTGCGATTAGAGCTGGAACTCCCCCGAGAAGCCCACTAAGCAAGCCACGGTTTCGATCACTGCCAATTTTTAGTGAAAGATAGTGTTCTGTGTGTTCATCAGTTATAAAAAGCTCAAGAGGGTGCTCTCCCGTAGACTCGTCGTCACTAAGAACTGCGGTAGGAGCATCACCATATTTCGCCATGATTTTTTCATTGCCGTTCTTAAAGCCATGCCATTTCCTTGACTTCGATGGGCGGTAGTGCGTGCCTTCAAGTAAGGAGTAGTAAGCTATTACCTTTCGGTTTCGTGATCATAAGTCAAACAGAAAAACCGCGCTCGCGTTCTAAGTCTATGAGTCTAAGTGTGGGGCCGTCTTGATGTAAGCGTTCTGTAACTATTTCTGGCCATAAGTTTCGTGTTTTTCTCTGTACATAATTGTATGTGAAGTCTTGTATAGCATTGGTTGGAAAAAAAATTAAATGTCCAATAAACATAAAAGCGTCAGGTGCAGTTAAGTAGTTAGAGTGTCCGGATTTGACTTTTTTATCTGTGATCGTTTTTTTCCAGTATCCCAAAAAGTCTGACGGTCTAATATTGCTCGAAAGCGTTTTCTTTATGAATTCATCGGATTCTGCGTGGTTGCCATTTTCATCAAACCATGGCCCATTATTCATGTAGCTGCGAATGTATTCCCAAAACCCTTTTTGCATATCAAGTGTCTTGCCCATTGGGGAGCCCAAACTAACCATAAGAGCATTTTCAGGGTCGCCTAGACGTTTTACTAGTATTTCGAGAGAAGCGTTATTTATACCGCCCGTATAAATGCTTGTCATTTGAAATTCACACGCGATAGCTTGAATGTTGTCCCATGGCGTATGATACAAATCACCATTTTGATCAAAATAAACTTCTTTTGTTCTGCGATTAAATAATACAGGTAAAGGCAGTGGTTTTCGCGTTTCAAAATAAAACGGAATAAGGAACATGGCCGCGGCAAGGAAAATACAAAGGCCTACAAGATCCCAACGGCCTTTTATGATCATCATAAATGCCAATGCAATACTTGCGAGAGATCCTACGCCTGCCGCTATACCTGTTATACCTCCTCTATCTGCATCTCCTGCCATCTGTAACGTTAAGTAATTCTCTGTATGTTCATCGGTGATAAATAGTTCGCATGGAGGTTGTCCGGTGCTCTCGCTGGCTTTCAATACGACGTTCGACGTGTTGCCGTACTTCGACGCTGCTTGGGCGATAAGGTTTTTTAGATCCATGCTATTTCCTTGATATCAATAGGGGGGAGGTTCAAACCCTCTAGAGGTGAATAAGTCAGTTTTCCGGATATGCTATTCAATGCCCGACCTTCGCGATCTACGTGATATACGCGTCTATAGACTGCCGTTTCGGATTCTTTTGAAATTCGCGTGCCCGAGTGGACGTCAAAATCACTACTCGTCCAGATAACTTTTTCACGCTTTCCACCAAGACCAAATATTCCGCCCCAAATCTCCTCTCCCTCAAATTTAACCATATTGGGCGTGAGTTTTTCTTTGCCTGGTAATTTCAGTAGGAGATATGTGCTCTCAATCACGCCCTTGTATGGGTTCATTTCATTTAAACGATAAGCATCAAAACTAATTGGGAAAACAATTTTATAAAATTCATTCATTGTTTTTTTATAGTCCCCGGACCAGTCAGCGGGGCTAATTCCAAATTTAGTTCCCTTTATCCATTTTTCCAAGGGAGTGTCTTGTGTGTATAGTCTTGCGACAATGCCGCCGACAATTAATATGCTGAGCCCTAATGCTTTAAAGCCGATATGAGGGACCTGTGTCACGCCTCGTCCAATCGCGGCAGCGTCTCCAGCAATAACTGCCGCCCGAGCGGCACGTACTGCACGGAATGTTTTTACATAAAGAGAGATATTTGCTGACGAGGCAGCAGTTAGTCCTGCATTGACGCTTGCAGTGTCATAATCACCCGCCTGATATGCCTCAAAAGTGTCTAATCCATATGCGAGTACGTCCACGGCCGCCGTAAGAGTCTGTAGTCCTGCGGCTTTCCAGCCAAAACCTAATGCGTCAGCCAGTGCGACACGTGCTACAGAAGATTCTTTGCCTGATGCGGTTAGTGCTGCCTCCCAGTTAGTTTCCGCGACTTTTTGCCAAATCGCGGCAGACGCGGCCGCCATACCAAAAGCTCCACCTATAGAGCTGAGAATTGTTTTCGCAGAAGGTGTATTCCAAGCATCATTAGCAGCTGATCTGAGATTTAGTGCTGCAAAAATTGCAACGAGGCATTTGATTGGCGCTTTATCTAGTGAGGCTTTGCTTAGGCTTAATAGGTTTGTTAAGTTTGTTTCACTTTTAACTATGTTGGAAACAGAAGGAAGCTTGACTTTTGATGCGTCAGTGCTAGCAGTTGGCGCTAAAGAGTAAAATGGAAGTCTATCTTCTAATGCCATTGAAGAGGAGGATACACTTTTATCTAGGGAGTGGGAGGGCGTTGTTTCGAGTAGGTCGCTAATCCACTTCCCGATTTGTCTTGAATTAACCTGTTCGATATTTAATTTTTGTTGGCTGCGGCCAAGTGCAGCGCTCAAATAAATTTTTGATATTTTTTGTTCTGCTGGCGCAGGGTTTTGTAAGTTTGAACCTAGTATTGGTGAAAGTGCTAGTAGTAAAGCTTCTTGTGACTTTGCAGGGTTGTGCGTTGTTAAGTTTTTTGCGGCGTTATTGATTGCGGCTGCAAGAGCTATCGCTTTGCTTGTTTTTACTGAAGCGCTGGCAAGGCCAGGTATATTATCTCTAGCTGCATCTGCGAGATCTACGATAGATTTAATTTCCGCAATTGTTAAGCGCTGACTCAGTCCCAGTAACGCCCACAGCAACCAAGGCTTCCCTGCCCCTTGTTTATCAGGATCAAGCGCTTCACTCAATGCTTTTGCGCTAAGACTGCAACTAGAGGGGCCAAGGCATGCAGAAGCGAAATTTATCTCAAGAGTTGTTCGCGAGTCTGGAGTGGTGATGTCGAAGTGACCAGCTGCCGTGTCTAAGGTCGAGGGGCCTTTCGCCTCAAATGTTTTTAACCAGTCATTCCATAAAATAGAAAGACGGCGGCGATCATCATTGTAACGAACCTCTTCAGTATCCAGCTCTTCCCAGGCTGTTTTTAGTTCTTTGTAGCGTGTGATTGAGGGGAGTTGCTCTTTGATCTTGGCATCATTATCAGCAAGAGACTTTAGTGCTCCCGCCATAGCCCAGTCTTCTGAACGTTTTTTACGACGTTGGTCAAAGGCGTCATGCTGAGAACGCAACATAGCAGCCAAGTCAATCCAAACCCCCCATGGATCATCAGCAATAACATAAGCTTGCTGCTCGCACCGCTTCATGTCATCCAACATTGATGACCAATTAGGTTTGTTTTTGGTTTCCGGCACGCAACTCCATTTGAAGCCAATAGGCTCCATATAATCGCCGATGCGCTCATGGATGCTGGCTGCCTTGCCGCTAGCGGGTGCGGCACCGGGAGTGAAGTTTCGCATGACTCTCGTGCGGACTTTGGCTTGATCTTTCGCTGCGGAGAATTGTTTGTCGCTCCACTTGGCGGGAGACCACGAGATCATCGCGGGTGTCCCTGCGGGCAACATCAAGTAAGGTTTGGAGGATGCGTCGAGTACTTTGCCGCCGCGAGAAGTCTCCTTCAGCATCGCTGCTTCAACACTAAACTCAATCATCTTTTCAGGAGATGATTGCCAAACGTACAACCAACCATTACGTAGTAATCGCGCTGTGTAGTTCAGTGCCTTATCGCGGGTGGAATCGTTGTCATCTCCCAACTCTGGAAACGTTCCATTTACAGGTGGCAAGTCGAACGCGCTGACATCAATGGCGTGAGAAGGTCCAATAGCATAACGCAACGGTACGACCGCGGTAATCAACGGACACGCAGCGGGTTTGATAGTCGGTTTGTCAGTCATTACACCGCCTCCTGCGGAGTGTCTGTATCTGTTGCCAGCGCTTGTAACAAAGGCCAGTCGAGCACAATCTGCGCATCAATGCCGGTATCAGCTGGAGCGCTATCTAGATCAGGGAAGTTGTTGGTCCATGCGAGCTGCACTTTTCCTTCATGACGTAACCAGACGCTTTCAACTCCGAACCAAAAACCAGCCGGCCAGCTTGCTCCTGATAGCCATGCCTGACGCAGTGGTAGACCGTCGGCCAGCCGTAACCAATATTCTTGGCGGTCAGGAGAGTAGATCCGGGTGCGGCGCTGAAGGAGCTTAAAAATTTCAACCATTGGCTTCTGAGTTTGTAGCCATACAGCGTCATTTAAGTTTGCATCGCCTTGCAACCAGTCGTTCCGAGCTGTGCTGTCGCTAAGAGCGTCGAGCAAGATGGGGCCTGCTTCAGCTATCGGGGCGTAAGGAGTGGCTTGCAGTAGTGGCATGAAGCGATGGCCAGGATAATTTTTAGGCAACCATTTCAACGCGTCATCAAACCTTGCGCCATCTATCAAAAGGAATCCTTGAGAATTCGGAAGCGTGGTCATTGCTTCGCTCCTTTGGCTGCTTTAGCTGCCTCACAAACTTCGCATACCCCGGATCGGGTGCGGCGGAACAAGATATTTTGTTTTATCAATGCCAGAAGCGGTAACCCGGGTTTGTCTGCATCAGCTATTTTTAGTATCCCCGGCAGTAACGGCGCAGCAGGCGTTCCAACCCCTGGCGCACCACCGGTATTGATCTTCACTTCAGCGCCACTGATGGTCACGCCTCCAGCATCGACCTTCACAAAACTCCCACCAGCCTTGGCCGTGAGTTCCATGCCACCCTCAACCACCACTTTCTCACCAGCGTGATAGTGAATCTCCGTCCCAGCCTCGACAAACTGCGCAGTCCCCACCTTCAGATGCTGCGTCACACCGACGGTCAGGTGATCATCCGCCCGCATCTCGCTAATCCGATCCAGATGCGTAATCCGATGCTCTTCAAC
This sequence comes from Pseudomonas sp. Irchel s3f10, assembly GCF_900187515.1. Lineage (NCBI taxonomy): Bacteria > Pseudomonadati > Pseudomonadota > Gammaproteobacteria > Pseudomonadales > Pseudomonadaceae > Pseudomonas > Pseudomonas sp. Irchel s3f10. The sequence continues at coordinate 113,400 of NZ_FYDZ01000008.1, read as the reverse complement.
CTTGAACTCGCTCAGCGTATTGGCTTCAACGGTGTCGTGCCGTTCGTTGCCGACGCGAATCTTCTGGTCGTGCTCGATGTTTTCGTCCCAGTCGCGTTGGGCGTGGATGTAGATCTGCTCGGCGCCTTTTTTGTCTTCAATGCGGAATTCGTTGTAGCCCTTGCCACCCGGTGAACTCAGGGTTTTGAAGGTGCTGCGGGTTTTGTTTGCCGGCAGGTCGTAGGGGACGACGTTTTCCTTGTGGTACAGGCAACCGGTGACCAGCGGCTGGTCGGGATCGCCTTCGAGGAAGGTGACGAGGACTTCCATGCCGATGCGCGGGATGGCGATGCCGCCGTACGCTGCGCCGGCCCAGCCGCTGGCGACGCGCATCCAGCAGGTGGTTTTGTCGTTGGACTGACCGTCGCGGTCCCAGTGGAATTGCACTTTGATGCGGCCGTACTGGTCGCAGTGGATTTCTTCGCCCGCCGGGCCGGTGACGACGGCGGTCTGGCTGCCGAGGACTTTTGGTTTCGGGTGTTCAAGGGCAGGGCGGTAGTGCGCGTCCCACGGGGTGGCGAGGAAGCTGTTGCGGTAGCCCTGGTGGAAATCGCTTTTGTTGTCGGTGACGTCGCTGGTGACGTTTTCGCCGAGCACTTGCGGCTGTTTCCCTTCGTGGAAGACTTCCAGCAGCAGCCACAGGTCATTCCATTCGGCGCGCGGGTGTTCGGCCAGCGTGAGGAAATGGCCGCTGGTGAGGGTTGGTTCATCACCTTTGCCTTCGGCGAGTTTGTAGTCGCTGCGATGGCGTTCGAGGGCGCGGGTGGAGAGGAACTTGCCGCGCTCGCGGGTGGTGAAGCGGCCGGGGTAGTCGTAGTCCTCGAGGTCCGGGGCGAACTCGGTTTTGACCGCGCCTTCGGGGAGGATCTTTGGTTTCTCAAAGTCGTAATCGCGGCGGCTGACGCGGGTGGTGCGGGTTTCCAGGCGCAGGTTGAAGCGTTTGATCACCGGTTTGTCAGCGGCCATGCCGGAGTCTTGCTGGTAGCTCACTGGTTTCAGTTTGCGGAACACGGTCTGGTCGTCGCCGAACACCAGTTTGTGGCCGCTGCTGCTGTGCTGGAAGTGGAAGTGAATGCCTTCCTCTTCGCACAAACGCTGGATGAAGTGCAGGTCGGATTCGTCGTACTGCACGCAGTAGTCGCGCTGCGGGTACTCGGCGCCGAGCTGGAAGCTGTAGGCGTCGGCGAGGATGCCGCGATCTTCAAGGACCTGAGCGATGATCTTCGGTACGGTCAGTTGCTGGAAAATCTGCTGATCGTGGTTGTGCCGCAGGTAGGCCAGTTGTGGCACCAGGCTGAGGCTGTAACGGGTCAGAGTCTTGCCGGAGTCGCCTTGCTCGATGCGGTAGACCAGACCGTGGATCTTGCCTTCGCCGGTCGGGCCGAAAGTCAGGACGCCGGGCTTGTGCAGCAGCTCTTCGAGTTTGAGGTCGGGGCGGGCGCTGACGAGTTCGAGGTCGAAACGGAACGGTTCGTTGAGGGCTTCGCGACCGGTGAAGCTGAGGACTTGCAGGTCGGCGTTGGCGCCTTCAAGCGTGAGGGTGATGTGGGTTGCGTTGGCGTCCAGCATGCCTTGAATTCCGTCCGTTGAATAAGCAGGTGACGGATGATGGAGGATTAAGCGGCCTCGTTCAAGGCACAAAAGCCGTAGGTCTGGCAGGTTTGCGGTATAGGGAAAACCCTTAGGTGAGGTGTTTCGCCCAATGAAACCGGGCGTTTGCTGCGAATTGGCGTTGATTGCCGGCAACTTTTCCCACGACCCTGGGTTGAAGAATCCGCAGTCAGATTCAGACTAAAGTCGCCTGTAGCACGTCAAAGCCATCTGCCATCATTGCCGCTCACCCCTGCGTGTTCACTTTCTCCTGGTTCAATTCGACCCGGGACGGGAGCTATTTTTCTGGCTTGTTGCGCGCTTGCGCAAACGCTGCATTGTTGGAGTTTTTCATGCGTCCCCCATTTCCCCTCATCACCCCGCGCCAGTCGTTTGGCTTCGGAGCCTTTGTGCTGTGCGCAGGTTTTACCGCACAGGTTCAGGCCAGCGGCTTCTTTGAAGACACCACGGCGAAAATCGAATCGCGCACGGTGTACTTCAACCGCGATTTCCGTGATGGGAGCACCTCGAACGCTCAGGGCGCCTCCAAGCGTGAAGAGTCGGCACAGGGCTTTATTCTCAACCTGCAATCGGGCTACACCGAAGGCACCGTGGGTTTTGGTATCGATGCGCTGGGCATGCTCGGCTTTCAACTCGATTCCAGCCCGGACCGCAGCAACAGCGGCTTGCTGCCTTCCAGCGGCAACGATCCGCGCGGCTCGAAAGGCCAGTACGCGAAAATGGGCCTGACCGCCAAAGTGAAGGTTTCGGACACGGTGCTGAAGTACGGTGCGCTGCTGCCGGATCTGCCGCTGCTGAAATACAACGACGGTCGTTTGCTGCCGACCATGTTCAATGGCGCGATGCTCACTTCTAAAGAGGTGAAAGGCCTGACCTTCATGGCCGCGCGTCTGGATAAGTACACCGCGCGTGATTCCACTGATTCGCAAGACATCCGCGTGCACTGCAAGAACAAGCGCTACGCCTGCAACACCACCGCCGACCATTTCGACATGTACGGCTTCGACTACAAGATCAATGATCGCCTGACTGCGCAGTATCACTACGCCGAACTTGAAGACATTTATCGTCAGCACTTTGTCGGGCTGTTGGGTAATCAACCGTTAGCTGGCGGTGTATTTAAAGCGGATCTGCGCGTGCTGAAAAGTGCCGACAGCGGTGATGCCAAGGCCGGTTCCATCGATAACCGTGCGTTGAGCGGCATGTTGTCCTATGCACACAGCGGCCACACGTTCAGTGCCGGTTGGCAGCGCATGAACGGCGACAACTCGATGCCGTATCTCGATGGTAGCAATCCGTATCTGGTCAACTACGTGCAGGTCAACGACTTCGCCGCCGCGCAGGAACGCTCGTGGCAGTTGCGTTATGACTATGACTTCAAGGCCATTGGCATTAATGGTTTGAGCTTCCTGACTCGTTATGTGAACGGTGACCACATCAAGGTGTTGGGCAGTGATCAGGAAGGGAAAGAGTGGGAACGCGACAGCGAGTTGAAGTATGTGATTCAGACGGGCACGTTCAAGGATGTGAGTTTGCGTTTGAGGAATGCGACTTACCGGACCAACTATGAGAAGTTTGCCCGGGATGTGGATGAGACACGGTTGATTGTGAGTTATAGCTTTTCGGTGTTGTAGGTCTTGGATGTGTAGTGCTTGATCGGGCGCTATCGCGAGCAGGCTCACTCCTACAGGGGATCTTCAGTGGACGCGGATATCGTGTTCGACATTGATCCATTGTAGGAGTGAGCCTGCTCGCGATGAGGCCCTTGAAGTCACCGTTACAACCAATGCCAGAACCGGCTCCAGAACCCCCGATTCAAATCCTCCTTGCACCCGGCATATTGCCGCGCATACACATCCGAACGATTTTGCACTTTGCGCGCCGTCGGCATCAGCCAGGCTTTGCTCGCGTAAGTCTTGTTGCGAAACCCGCCCCAGCCTTCGTGGTAGTTGAGGTACTGGTTATAGGCGTCGTACTTGTAGACGCCGTTGATCGAATAGGTCTTGTCCATGTACCAGCCGACAAAGTCGATGGCGTCGTCGAAGTCTTCGCGGTCGGCCCAGTTGCGGCCGGTGCTTTTCTGGTAGTCGGCCCACACTTCATCCTTGGCTTGCGCATAACCCGAGGCGGTCGAGACGCGGCCCCACGGGATCACCCAGAGCAGGTATTTGCGTGGGGTCTTGGCGTCGTAGCGGTAGCCGGATTCCTGATACATGATCGCGAAGGGCACCTGAATCGGTACGCCCCAGCGTTTTTGCGTGACTTGCGCAGCGTCGTACCAGTCGCTTTTTTCGCGGAAGATTTCGCAGATGTCTTCCGGCGAACGGGGCGGCGAGGTGCCGCACCCGCTCAGTAGCGTTGCCAGTGTCAGTAGTCCAAGCGTCTGCCTGTAATTCAAAAGCCGTTATCCCGTCGTGCGCAAAAAGGCCGACAGTCTACGCGTTCAACTCAATTGGTGACGATAGGGCAGATCCGGACCGGTCTTGCTGCAGGTCAGCGCGGCGGCTTTTACGGCGAACCTGAGCATGGCGTCGATCTGCTCGCGAGCGAGTTGCTGCACGCCTTCGACCGAGTCCAGACCGTGCTCGGTCAGCCAGGTGATCAACGCGGCCTGGAAGGTGTCGCCCGCGCCAACGGTGTCGGCGATTTTCACCGAGGCCGCCGGCACCGACCAGTTGCCATGCTGGCGGCTGAAAACACTGGCACCGTCGCCGCCACGGGTGAGGAAGACGATCTGGCAGCGATGTTCGAGCCAGCCTTCGATCACCCGTTGCGGGTCTTGTTCGGGATAGAGCAGGCTCAAGTCTTCATCGCTGACCTTGATCAGATCGGCCAGTGGCACCAGCGTCGCGATGCGCTCACGCCACAGGTCGATGTTCGGCTCGGGATTGAGGCGTACGTTCGGGTCAAGGCTGATCAGGCGTTTGCCGCTCTCGCGTTGTACCAGCGTCAGCAAGGTGTCACCGATCGGCTGCACCACCAGCGAGAACGAGCCAATGTGCAAGCCGCGCACCTCAGGACCCAACACCGGCAGATGCGCAAGACTTAGTTGCCGGTCCGCGCAGCCTTCACCGCGAAAGCTGTAGTGCGGCGAGCCATTGGCACCGACGGCGACCATGGCCAGCGTGGTCGGCGCGGCGAAATCCACCAGATAGTCCGGGCGCACACCTTCATCCCGCAGCACTTGCTGCAAGCGGCGGCCGAGGTAGTCGGTGGACAGTCCGCCAAACAAGGCTGAATCCACGCCTAACCGGCGCAAACCCACGGCGACGTTGAACGGCGAGCCGCCAGCAATCGCCTTGAAATTGACTTTCGAGGCCAGACCGCTGGCGTCGTCTTCACTGAAAAAATCGAACAGGGCTTCGCCACACACCAAATACATAATTGTTTGCTCTTTATAGGGTTGCGACATGCTGTTGATAGCGTTCATAGGCCTGCTGGAACGCCGCGACGTTGGCGGCAATCGGCAGGGTTTCACTGCTGGAGTCGAGTTTCACGCAGCGCTGACACAGGTCGGCGAGGGTGTTTTCGTGGCCGTTTGACCAGGATTTGCACCACGCCGCTTGAATCGCGGCGCCGAGGGCGGCGGCTTCGCTTTGTTCGGTGCAGATCACCGGGGTGTTCATGATGTCGGCGACGATCTGCCGCCACACCGCGCTTTTCGAACCGCCGCCGATCAGGCAAATGCTGCGGCTTTGTAAACCATTGTGGCGGAGCAAATCCAGTCCGTAACGTAGACCGAAGGTGGTGCCTTCGACGGCGGCGCGGCACAGATTGGCCTGGGTCAGGTTGTCCAGCGTCAAGCCGTGCAGGCTGCCGGTGGCGTGGGGCAGGGCGGGCACCCGTTCGCCGTTGAGGAACGGCAGCATGCTCATGCCGTCGGCGCCGATGGGAGCCTGGGCGACGAGGTCGTTGAACTGCTGCAGATCGAGGTCGAACAGCTCGCGAATCGCGCCGGTGGCGTTGGTCAGGTTCATGGTGCAGATCAGCGGCAACCACCCGCCGCTGGAAGAGCAGAAGGTCGCGACCGAGGCGTCCGGGCTGACTTTCGGTACCTCGGAATAGGCGTACACCGTGCCGGAAGAGCCGAGGCTCATGGTGATCGCGCCAGGCTGAATATTGCCGGTGCCGATGGCGCCCATCATGTTGTCGCCGCCGCCGCTGGAGACCAGCGCAGTGGGGTTGATGCCGAGGTGTTCGGCAATCGCCGGGAGGATGGTACCGACAGATTGATGTGCATCGATCAGCTCAGGCAGTGCGGCTTGCAGGCGCCCGCTGGCGTCGATGTCGCGCAGCAGTTGCAAGTCCCATTGGCGGCTGCGCACGTTGAAATAGCCGGTGCCGGAGGCGTCGCCGTATTCGCTGCAGGCGCGGCCGGTGAGCCAGAAGTTCAGGTAGTCGTGGGGCAGCAGGATGCGTGCGATGCGTGAGAACACCACGGGATGTTGTTCTTTGGTCCAGAGCAGTTTCGATACGGTGTAACCCGGCGCGATGACCACGCCAAGGCGTTCCAGCGAGCCTTTTTCACCGCCCAGATGAGTGAGCAGACGGTCGTTTTCGGCGCTGGTTTCGGTGTCGCACCAGAGTTTGGCCGGGCGCAGGACTTCACCTTGGTCGTCGAGCAGGACCAGACCGTGCTGCTGGCCGGAGACGCCGATGCCGAGGATCGACTGGCCGTCGACATTCGCCGCGAGCAATGCCTGGCGGGTGGCGAGGGTGAAGGCTTCCAGCCATTGCTGGGTGTCTTGCTCGCGACGGCCGTTGGCGCCGCTGATCATCGTGTGTGCGGCGGCGCCTTGGCCGAGGACTTGACCGCTGGCAGCGTCGAGGATGATGGCTTTGGTGCCTTGGGTGCCGCAGTCGATGCCGAGGAACAGTTGTTGTGTTGTCATGTGTGAACCACTCGGGGTGTGGTGAAGATCAAGAGCTTACCCCCTCACCCCAGCCCTCTCCCCCAAGGGGGCGAGGGGGAAGGGAGCCGATCGGGGGCTGTTCAAAACCAGAGTTCGACTCCGGATATCTCAATCAGGTGCTGTTCAAAACCTGAGTTCAACTCCGGACGTTCAGGTCGATGTAACTTGTACAAACCACTCGGTCAGTCCCCTCTCCCTGGGAGAAGGCTAGGGTGAGGGGCTTTTCAATCCAGAATCCGCTGCAAAGTCCGCGTCACACCCTCTTCACGCAAACTGTTGCAGCACCACTCAAACGCCGCCACAAACTCCGCCGAACGCGGAATCGCCGTGCCGAAAATCTCCTCGACCGCCAACAACCGCTGCGTAATTAAAGCATCGTCCGCGACCAACGCCTGACAAAACGCCGCGCGCGGATCCGGGATCGAATAGGTATCGCCATTCTCATCGACACCCTTCAAATACAACGCCCAAGCCGCCACCACCAACGCCGCGCGCTTGGTCTCCTGCCCATCAGCAATCAACCGGTTGATCGTCGGAATGGTGAACTTGGGAAACTTCGACGAGCCGTCCGAGCAGACCCGCTCCAACTGATCGGCAATCGCCTGATTGGAGAAGCGCGCCACCAGCGTGTTTTTGTAATCGGTCAGATCAATGCCCGGCACCGGCGCCAGTTGCGGGGTCACGTCCAGATCCATGTAGGCGCGCATGTAACGCACGAACAGCGGGTCGTTCATGGTTTCATGAACAAACCGATAACCCTTCAAAAAGCCCAGATAGGTCAGCGCCAGGTGGCTGCCGTTGAGCAGTTTGATTTTCATCTCTTCGTAGGGCGAAACATCGTCGGTGAACTGCACGCCAACCTTTTCCCAGGCCGGACGGCCGTTGACGAATTTGTCCTCCAGCACCCATTGCACAAACGGCTCGCAGACCACCGGCCAGGCATCGTCGACGCCGTGTTTGTCGGCCAGTTGCAGGCGATGCGCGGTGCTGGTCATTGGGGTGATGCGGTCGACCATGGCGTTGGGGAAACTGACGTTGGCGTCGATCCAGCTGCACAGATTGCTGTTGCGCAGTGTGGCGAATGCCAGCAGCGCCTTGCGTGTCACGGCGCCGTTGTGCGGCAGGTTATCGCACGACATCACGGTAAATGCCGGAATGCCCGCCGCGCGGCGTTTTTCCAGGGCTGCACACAAGAAGCCGAACACGGTTTTCGGCGCATCGGGGTTAGCCAGATCGTGTTGAATTTGCGGAAGGTGCGCCATGAATTCGCCGTTGCTGTCGTCGATGCAATAACCGCCCTCGGTGATGGTCAGCGAGACGATGCGGATCTGCGGATCGGCGAGTTTGTCGATCAACGCCTGAGCGCCGTCCTCGGCCAGCAGCATGTCGCGAATCGCGCCGATCACGCGCACTTCGGTGTCGTCGCTGTCACCGAGTTCGAACAGGGTGAACAGGTAATCCTGCTCCTTGAGATCATCGCGAGCGCGGCGGTCTTCGGCGCGCAGGCCGACGCCGCAAATCGCCCAGTCGAGGGCTTCGCCGGTGTTCATCAAGGCGTCGGTGTAATACGCCTGGTGCGCGCGGTGAAAGCCGCCGACGCCGATGTGGGCAATGCCGTGGCGGGTATCGCTGAGGCTGTAGGCCGGCAGTTGTACTTCGCTGGCCAGACGATGGAGATTCTGTTGGTTGAGTTTCATCGGGAATTCTCGAAGTCAGGCCGCAGCGCGCAGCGGACGGGTCAACGCCAAACCTTCGGCATCGAATAAATGGCAGTGCGCCGGGTCGAGGTGCAGGCTCAGTTGTTCGCCGTAACGGCTGGCCAGATCACCGCGCACGCGCATGGTCAGGGCTTCGCCGGCGTTGGTGGTGACGTGGCAGAAAGTGTCGCTGCCCAGGCGTTCGCTGACGTCAGCGGTGACTTGCAGCGTGCAGTCGCCCGCTTGCGCCAGCTCCAGATGTTCCGGGCGAATGCCCAAAGTCACGGCGCTGCCGACACTCAGATTGACGGCGTTGAACGGCAGGGTGATGCGCGTACCAGCGTCCAGCGAGACCTCGCAGCTCTGGCCATCGACGCGGGCAATCTTGCCTTTGAGGAAGCCCATTTTCGGCGTGCCGAGGAACCCCGCGACGAAGAGGTTCGCCGGGTTGTGATAGAGGTCCAGTGGCGAGCCGACCTGTTCGATCTTGCCGCCATTGAGCACCACGACTTTGTCGGCCATGGTCATCGCTTCGACCTGATCGTGGGTGACGTAGATCATCGTCGCTTGCAGGTCCTTGTGCAGGCGCAGCAACTCCAGGCGCATCTGTACGCGCAGCGCGGCGTCGAGGTTGGACAGCGGTTCGTCGAAGAGGAAGATTTTCGGATTGCGCACGATCGCGCGGCCAATCGCAACGCGTTGACGCTGGCCACCGGAGAGTTGTTTTGGCTTGCGTTCAAGCATCGGCCCGAGTTCGAGAATGCGCGCCGCTTCGCCGATCTTCTTCTCGACTTCGGCTTTCGGTACGCCGGCCAGATCAAGGGCGAACGACATGTTCTTTTTCACGGTCATGTGCGGGTACAGCGCGTAGGTCTGAAACACCATCGCCAGATCGCGTTTGGCCGGGCTGACTTCGGTGATGTCGCGGCCATCGAGTTCGATGGTGCCGTCGCTCACTTCCTCGAGGCCGGCGATCAGGCGCAGTAGGGTGGATTTGCCGCAGCCCGACGGGCCGACGAAGACCACGAATTCCTTGTCGTTCACTTCCAGGTCGATGCCCTTGATGATGGAGAAACCTTCGAAGCCTTTTTGCAGATTCTTGATTTTCAGGTTGGCCATGATGATGGGCCTCCGCAATTTATTATTCAGTTGAATCGAACGCGTTTTTGTGGGAGTGAGCCTGCTCGCGATAGCGGAGTGTCATTCAACAATGATGGCGACTGACACGGCCTCATCGCGAGCAGGCTCACTCCTACAGGGGAATGTGTTGGATTCGGGATGCTCATTTCACGGCGCCGAAGGAGAGGCCGCGCACCAGTTGCTTCTGGCTGATCCAGCCGAAGATCAGAATCGGCGCACACGCCAGGGTCGACACCGCCGACAATTTGGCCCAAAACAAACCTTCCGGACTCGAATACGAGGCGATCAACGCCGTCAGTGGCGCGGCTTTCGACGAGGTCAGGTTCAGCGACCAGAACGCCTCGTTCCAGCACAGGATCAGCGACAGCAGCACGGTCGAGGCGAGGCCGCCCTTGGCGATCGGCAGCAGCACGCGGACCATTTCCTGCCACAGTGTGGCGCCGTCGAGGCGGGCGGCTTCGAGGATGTCTTTGGGGATGTCCTTGAAGTAGGTGTAAACCATCCAGACCACGATCGGCAGGTTGATCAGCGTGTAGATCACGATCAGCGCGATGCGCGTGTCGAGCAGGCCGAAGCTTTTCGCCAGCAGGTAGATCGGCATCAGCACGCCCACCGGCGGCAGCATCTTGGTCGAGAGCATCCACAGCAGCGTGCCTTTGGTGCGTTGGGTTTCGTAGAACGCCATCGAGTAGGCGGCCGGCACCGCGATCAGCAGACACAAAGCGGTGGCGCTGAAGGAAATCACCACCGAGTTCCAGGCGAAGCTGAAGTAGTCGCTGCGCTCGTTGATGTGCAGGTAGTTCTCCAGCGTCGGCGTGAAAATGAACTGCGGCGGCGTGGCGAACGCGTCGATTTCGGTTTTGAAACTGGTCATCACCATCCACAAGATCGGGAAGAAAATCACGATCGCGATGGCCCAGGCCAGGGTGCCGAGCAGCAGGCTTTGCAGCCGGCGGGATTGTTGAAGGGTCATGGCAGGCCTCAGGCTTTGTCAGTCAGGTTTTTGCCGATCATCCGCACCAGAATGATCGCGGCGATGTTGGCGATGACCACAGCAATCAAGCCGCCCGCCGAGGCCATGCCGACGTCGAACTGCACCAGCGCCTGGTTGTAGATCAGGTAAGCGAGGTTGGTCGAGGCGTAGCCGGGGCCGCCGTTGGTGGTGGTGAAAATCTCAGCGAACACCGACAGCAGGAAGATCGTTTCGATCATCACCACCACGGCAATCGGTCGTGCCAGATGCGGCAGGGTCAGGTGCCAGAAGATCGCGATCGGCCCGGCACCGTCGAGGCGCGCGGCTTCTTTCTGTTCCTGGTCGAGGGACTGCATCGCGGTCATCAGAATCAGGATGGCGAAGGGCAGCCATTGCCACGAGACAATGATGATGATCGACAGCAAGGGGTAATGGGCTAGCCAGTCCACCGGTTGCGCGCCGAACAACTTCCAGATGTAGGCAAGGATCCCCGAAACCGGATGGAAAATCAGGTTCTTCCAGATCAGCGCACCGACCGTGGGCATGATGAAGAACGGCGAAATCAGCATGACCCGCACGATGCCGCGACCGAGGAATTCACTGGCCTCGAGCAACGCGCTGATCAACACGCCCAACACCACACTGATCAGCAACACGCTACCGACCAGCAACAGCGTGTTGGTGGCGCCCGGCATGAAGCCCGAGTCGGTGAGGAAATAGCTGAAGTTCTCCAGCCCGACGAATTCGTTTTCACCGGGGTAGAGCAGGTTGTAGCGGATCATCGAGAAGTAGATGGTCATGCCCAGCGGCACGATCATCCACAGCAGCAACAGGGCCACCGAAGGGCTGACCAGAAACCAGCCGGGATTGCGTACGCGGACCTTGCGCGCAGGTTGCGACAGGTCGAGGTGGGCTTTGGCAGTTGAAGTATTCATGGTGATCACAACCGAGTCATACAGACCTATGAAGATCTAATGTAGGAGTGAGCCTGCTCGCGATGGCGGTGTGTCAGTCACCGTCTGTTTCAGATTGAAAACCGCCATCGCGAGCAGGCTCACTCCTACAAAAGGCAGGAGCGAGCTGTTGCGGTTACTTGGGATAACCGGCGCGCTTCATCTCGCGTTCAGTGGTTTGCTGCGCCGCAGCCAGGGCTTGATCCACCGTGGTCTGGCCGATCAGCGCCGCCGAGAACAGCTTGCCCACCTGCGTACCCACGGCCTGGAACTCAGGAATGGTTACCAGTTGAATGCCGATGTACGGCACCGGTTTCAGCGTCGGTTTGCTTGGATCAGCCGCTTTGAGCGATTCCAGCGTGACCTTGGCGAACGGCGCCGCGCTCATGTAAGCGTCGCTGTAGGTCGAGGCGCGAGTGCCCGGCGGAACGTTGGCGATGCCGTCGGTCTTGGCCACCAGCGCACCGTACTCTTTGGAAGTAGCCCAGGCGCTGAACTCTTTCGCCGCGTCTTTGGCTTTGGAGCTGGTCGGGATCGCCAGCGCCCATGAATATAGCCACGCCGAGCCTTTGTCAGTCACCTGATGCGGGGCGAAGGTGAAGCCGACGTGATCGGCAACCTTGCTCTGGGTCTTGTCAGTCACGAACGAGCCGGCGACGCTGGCATCGACCCACATTGCGCATTTGCCGCTGTTGAACAGCGCGAGGTTTTCATTGAAACCGTTGCTCGATGCGCCCGGCGGGCCGGATTTCTTCATGGTGTCGACGTAGAAGTTCAGCGCGTTTTTCCACTCGGGGCCGCTGAATTCCGGTTTCCACTGCTCATCGAACCAGCGCGCGCCATAGGCGTTGGCGACCGTAGTAATCAGCGCCATGTTCTCGCCCCAACCGGCCTTGCCGCGCAGGCAGATGCCGTATTGCTCTTTGTCTTTGTGGGTGAGTTTTTCGGCGAACCCGGCGATCTGTTCCCAGGTCGGACGCTCGGGCATGGTCAGGCCGGCATCCTTGAACAGGTCGGTGCGGTAATAGGTGATCGAGCTTTCCGCATAAAACGGCAGGGCGTACAGCGAACCCTTGACCGACAGGCCTTCACGCACCGACGGGAACACGTCGTCGAGGGCGTAACTGGCCGGCAGATCTTTCATCGGTTCCAGCCAACCCTTGGCGCCCCACAGTGCCGCTTCGTACATGCCGATGGTCAACACGTCGAACTGACCGCCCTGAGTAGCGATGTCGGTGGTCAGGCGTTGGCGCAGAACGTTTTCTTCGAGCACCACCCAATTGAGTTTGATGTCCGGATGCTCGGCCTCGAAGGTTTTCGAGAGTTTTTGCATGCGGATCATGTCGCTGTTGTTGACGGTGGCGATGGTCAGGGTCTGGGCGCCAAGGCTGACGCTGCTGAGGGTCATGCAGGTGAGGGCAAGCAGAGCTTTTGCAGTGGGTTGCATCGTGCACTCCTTTTCTGCGTCCGGTGGGAGGCAGAAGGACAGTTATTGTTTTTGTGTCTTCCGACGACAGGAAGAATGTGCACTGATTACAGCCTTCAATCGCAGGGCTGACAAATCATCCCTAGCACTTTTATCGATACTTTTTTGCACTGGGCTTTTGCTGACTAAACGCAGGGAAGGGCGTTTCAACGCCGAGGTGCTATCGAATGCGTACAGGTTTCTGATGTCGACACAGCCCCTTGTAGGAGTGAGCCTGCTCGCGATAGCGGAATGTCAGCCAACATTTCTGCAAGCTGTCACACCGCTATCGCGAGCAGGCTCACTCCTACAGTGGAATTGTGTTGTCAGAGGCGGTTCTGTTCGGTCAGGCGCTGCACCGCGAGCCGTCGATAATGCGACGGCGTCATGCCCTTGAGCTGCTGAAAACGCCGATTGAAATTGGAAATGTTGTTGAAGCCGGATTCGAAACACACGTCGGTCACCGGTTTGTCGCCGTCAGCCAGCAGTTCACAGGATTTGCTGATGCGCAGGCGATTGACGAACTCGATGAAGTTGCGCCCGGTGGCCTGTTTGAACACTCGGCTGAAATAAGTGGGTGTCATACCCAGGTGTTCCGCGACTTCCTCCAGTGAAATATCCCGGGCGTAGTGCGCAAAGATGTAGTCCACGGCGCGGTTGGTGCGGTCGATGTTGTGTTCATCGGCCAGTTGCGTGTTAGTGGCACCCGAGAGTAATTGATAGTCGTCACTCGCAGCGAGCAATTCCATCAGGATAAAGAAGTGGCCGAGGCGGGTAATGCCTCTGGAATCGGCAATGCGCTGCATCAGCGTCATGGCCTGGCGAATCGTGTGCTTGCAGCGGAATTCGATACCGTACTGCGCACGCTCCAGCAGCGGTGCAAGGGATTTGAGTTCGGCGAAAACCTGATGGCCGTCTTCGAACAATTCATCGGTGAAGTTGACCAGCATGTCGCGCTTTTCAACCACTTCGTCTTCAGCTACCTGGCTGATCCAGTTGTGCGGCAGATTAGGCCCGGTGAGAAACAGGGTTTCGGGATAGAAGTTGCCGATGTAGTCGCCGATGAACACCTTTCCGGCGCTGGCGACGATCAGATGCAGTTCGTATTCCTTGTGGAAATGCCAACGTACCAGCGGGCAGGGAAAGCCGTGCTGGCGGTAGATGATGGACAACCCGTTATGGTCATCCATCAACTCGTATGAAGGGTCGGTCACGCGGGCGGTTCGGGTCATGGCGGGCAGCTTTTTTGTTATCGCCCGCCGATCATGCCTCGTTTGCCGTGGCGTGCGCCAGTTCGTTGCGAGGGCATTCCATGGAGCTGACTCAATCAGACTGCACGCGCAGCGTTACTGCGCCTTCTCGTTAGCTTTCTCAAGATTGGCCAGACAGCAATAAAACACAATTTTCGAGTCTTTAATAAAATCGAAATTGATGATGTTGCACAGCTTCGCCCAGCCTGTCCTGTCCGGGGAGAACCAGGTGTCCAGATCATTAAGAATTCGCTTTGGCCCGCCGGGAAACGTAAAACACGTAGCAGAGAGCGACCAGAGGTGTTGCCTGCTCCTGGGCTCGGCCATTACCTTTGTAATGAATTGGTGCAGGTCAGTGGTGCTGACAAGGCTTTGGCCGATCCATTTGTGGTTGATTGGTGAGTAAAACCGATTGTCGTTTGCGTTCCACGGCATCGACGCTGTAACCAGGACTCTTTGCAGAGCACTTGATTGTTTGAGCTGGCCAAGTGAGCGGTACACGTTATGGCTGGGAATCATCCGTTCACCAAGATGTTGCAGCATCAAATCCCTGAACTTGATGAAGTTGAACTCACTGTCACCTTTTTTCAGTTCATGAAAGTCGAGGATGATGAATTCATCCGGTCTTTCCGAGAGGAATCTGTTGACATCGCGAACAAGATCTTCAAGGGTTCGCGAAGTAAGATACCCGTTGTGCTGAAAACGGAACTGACTGAAACCTTTGGCTTTGTCGTGATACTCCAGGCGAACATCCAGTGCTCGGGCGCCGAGGTTGAGTTGCGCGTAGAAAGAATCATCCTGGCAGGCGATGAGGTTTTTGCCTGGAAGCAATGCGTACGAGGCTTTCCAGTCACAGCCCGCATTATGCGTTCCAGGCAGTGTCAGTTCAAAAAGGGACAAGTTATCAAGTTGCGGGATGGCGGACATCCATTGATTAAGTGGAATGTTTTCGAGTTTGGTGTTAAGCATTTCATTGTCCTGCGTAAAGTTATAGAAGTTGTGCGCGCAGGATGTTTATAGTGTCTGGGGCTTGTTTGGCCAATGCTTTGTTTAATGCAATTCGTGTATCGGTTGATGCGGGCGTGCGCTAGGTAATGTCGCCAAGTGACTATTCTTTGTTACTTGGCGAACATGATTCGCTTGGTTTACTGTTTATCAGCTGTTTGAATGGCGGAGGATATAGGAAGAATACCCTCGGGTTTTTTCAAAGGCCTTCTTGATATTCGCCTGATAGCAGAAATAAACGAGTTTTGATTTTTTTATGAAATCGAAATTGATAATGCTGCATTTTTCTGCCCAGTCACTGTTGTCTGGATCGAACCAGGTGTCGAGCTGATCAAGCATTCTGACAGGCCCGCCAGCGTCATAGATGGCTGCCGACAGCGACCAGGGTGCCGACTTCTCAGGAGGCTCAGCCAACACTCTGGCAATGAACGCCTGCAGGCGCGTGTGTTGGGGTTGAGCTATTTGCTCCAGGGTATCTCCGACAACTTTCAGAAAGTCACTGCCGGCCCATTGATGGGTTATTTGCGCACCGAAGACGGTTCGGTCCAGGTGGCGGTTGGCAGGTCCGGTGACCAGCACACGCTGAAGTCGGCTGACGTCCTTTAATTGGCCAAGTGTCAGGTGTCTGTTGCCGGTGGGGATGATGTGCTCACCCAGTTGCACCTTCATTACCTCATTGAAGTATTTGAAATCGAAGGGTTCAGCGCCGTGTTCGATTTTGTGAAAGTCCAAAATGATGAACTCATTAAAACTTCTCTCGAGAAACGCTTTAATGTCGCGAACAAGGTCGGCCAGCGTGCGCGAAGACCAGGTCTTGTCGTGTACAAACCGGAACTTTTCAAGCCCGTTCGCATGGGGGTTGTAAACCAGGCGCACATCAAGCGCCCGGGCACCGCGGTTGAGCTGACTGTAAAAGGATACGTCCTGGCAGGCGAACCAGTTACGCGTGAATACATTGGAATAGTCGGCTTCCAGGTCGCAACCGGCGTTATGGGTGCCTGGCAATGTCAGCTCATTGAGTGAAAGTGTGTCGATTTCCGGGGCTGCATTCATCCACTCGTAAAGAGGCAGTATTTGTCTGTTGAGTTGCGTCATGTTATCCATCCGGCACAAGTGAGTAATGAAAGTCATTATTGATGCGAGAGCGGATGGTTATAGCGCTTGATATTTGTTTGGCCAATATCGGTAGTTATGCAGTGTGTGTCGTCACGACCGGTTACTGGTCGTCACGTTGGCGACGTATTGCGGTTTTTTGCTTCAATCCATTGCGCCATATATTGGGTACTTTTGTGCGCATGATGCCGCAACATGCTGCCGATAAAGTTATTGGCTCTGAGTGTCGGCAAGTTCAGTTGGCAATCACGCAGCTTTTCGATCAGCGCCTGACCATGCACTGCCCGTTGGTAGCGCTCGCCGAGCAAGGTGTTTGCCGCCAATTGGCTCGCCTGCCACTGCGTTTCATCCTGATAGAGGCGAACGGCCTGGTTGGCCAACTCGGTCGCCGAAAGCGCAACGGCACCGGGCCACGGCTGACCGGCATGCATGCCCTCCGCTCCAATGGGGGTGGTGACACTCGGTGTGCCGCACAGCATGGCGTCAACCAGTTTGCCCTTTATACCGGCACCGAAGCGCAGCGGGGCCAGGCAAACCCGTGCGGCGGACATGACCTGCAACGCGTCTTCGGCCCAGTTCATCACATGAAAGCCCTGCGCAGCATTATGCAACGCCGTGGCCTTGGGCGGTGTGTACGCGCCATAGATGTGCAACTGCGCTTGCGGCAATTGCTGACGTATAAGTGGCCAGACGATGGATTTCATCCAGAGCACCGCATCCCAGTTGGGCGCATGCCGGAAGTTGCCGATGCTTACAAAGTGTGCTCGATCGGTGAAGGCCGCAGGGGGGGCACCTGGCAGGTCAATCATCAGTGGGCACCAATGCAACAACTGACGCGGCAAGCCGAATTGCTCGACCAGCAACTCGATTTCAACTTCTGAGATCATCAGGTTCAGATCGCAGCGGTACAACGCCGCGATTTCCCGTTTGGCCAGATCAGTATCGGCCATCAACTCAAACTCTTCGCGCAATGCCGGCGCAAACAGCTCGCTGAAGTCGTCCTGATCGCTGTTGGCTTTCAGGCGGTCCTTGAGCCGCTGATGGCGGGCATGTCGCAGGCTCTGCAGGTCGGAGGTTTCCAGCACACGCAGGGCCTCGGGGCAGTGCTTTTCAACCCGCCAGCCGAACTGCTCCTCCATCATGAACTGGTCGAACAGCACAATATCCGGCGCCAGTTCACTGATGAATACGTCGAAACTGCTGTTGTTGAGTTCAATGGATACTTCGCGAATACCCAGCGCAGAGAGGTCTGCCTTATGTTCGCCGGGGCCGGCGGGACTGCTGAAGGTGATGTCCCAACCCTGTTGCAAAAACGTTTCGAGGATCTGCATGACGTGGCCACTGGCGGCGGACGAGCGCGGTTCGGGCCAGACATATCCGATGACCAGGACTTTGGTAACGGGCTGAGTCATTAGCAGTGATCCTATGCAGCAAAGCGTGGGCGAAAAAAGGGCGCAATTAAACCACAGTGGTGGTTGCCTGCGCCCTCTGTCAGTGCTGCGGCCCGGAAAATCTGCGGGGTTTAAAAGTTTGGTTTGGCCAGATTGAGCAGGATCGGCCCCGAAAGAAATTCGCCGGGAGCTGTGTTATTGATCGAGTTGGTGATGGTGGATAGGTTGAACATAAATGTTGCATGGTTGGTTTTATGTTGGTCGATCAACGAAACCGCCAATGAATAAGATTCGGCGTTTAACAACGCAGGGTGCTCTTGTACGATTTTTGGTCGGCTCGAAATCGTCGCTTTAAACTCCTCGTAACCCTTTAAAACACCTAAGCGGTAATGGGGATTACTGAGATTCTGAGGATGGGCCTTGTGCGCGTCTCGGGCAAATTCCAGTAACCCGACCGCGTTGTATTCTGCCGGGATGGCACCTTGTATTATTTCACCGTAGTACAAATCAAGCGTGTCCGGCGCACCATGAGACATCTCATGCACGAGGATATCGCCGACCCTGGCGTCATCGAATTTCGCCACCGTGTAATATTCATCCATGTTGTCAGGATAAATGGACAGGAATGTTCTTGTGTTGATGTCCAGCTTCTCGCCTGAGCGTACGGCCGCTTGCCAACGTTTATAGGCTTGAGGTTGTAACGCAGCGATTGCGTCGGAACCAGGTGGCCGAAAGACCATGTTATGCAAACCTACCGAATCAAGGTCCTTGCGCATGGCGCGCAAGTTCCTGGTTATTTGTTCAATGGCCTCACTCGAATCAATGCCGAAGACATGCTTGATGACGGATCTGAGATCATCGTTCTGACCATCCAAGAGTAATTGGATCGTGTTGTCGATTTTACTCTTGGCGTGGGGAATGGCTTTTTTCAAAAATCCACGGGTGTAGCTGAACGGTTTTGCTCGCTTGAAAGGGTTTGGAACGTTGAATTTGTTGATCAGTTTCAGGTTTCTTAACTCGGGGCCCCATGGTTCGCCCAAACGGTTCAACGCGTACAATTCATCACTGTGGCGTATGCCCCAAACCTGGAACACGTCTGCGGATTCTTGCGCAGTTTGTCGGATGCCCAAGCGGATAGTGTCTGGATCGACAGCCTTCGAAAGTGCGTGATAGGGCGTCTTTCCCGACCATTTGCGCGCATCGTAAATGGCGCTTTCGAGGGCAGCCACACTGCTGTGCCAGCCTTTACGCAAAAGTTTGGCACCATTCACAAGCAAATCGGTTGCGCCATCCAGCGGATTGAGCAAGTTGCTGACCAATCCAGCGCCTGTCGAAGCTATCTTGCTGGCCTTGGTGGCGATACTCATGCTCGTGGCGGCCAGGCTGGCAATCTTTGCGATGGCTCCGACCACTAACAGAATGGTCATCGCGGCTTCCAGGGTGCACGCCTTGGCTCCGTCCAATTGTCGCTCGATGTCGTCTGAACCGAGATCTTCGATGCATGACTTGAAGGGCACGACAAAGTTGAGAAACGTGTCCAGGTCCTTTTCCCGTTTTGCACGCAATGCTTCAAGCCGGGTCTGGCCCCAGCACTCTTTAACCAACTCATCGTAAGTCGCGACGGGTCTGTGCTTGAGTACGAAGTTCACCAGACGGTCGAACTCTGTCGAGTAGAAGCTCTGGTAGTACCCATTTATTGGCGACAGCGGCGCGACGGCTGGCAACTCGGCAACTTTGTCGATCACCCCCGAACTGACGTCCACGAGACCCGGCGTTACACCATGGGTATAACACTCGATGTTCATCGGCAGTTGATGAACTTTCGCAGGCGCAGAGTAATTCGTCTCATTGCTGCGAGCGGGAGCGCTCAACAGATTTTCCCTTTGCACAAGCTTGGCCAACTCGGTGTTTTCGCGACAGACGCCGTGCAGCGTGAATAATTCGTAACAGGTCACCCGGCCTTCGAACTCGCAGCAGACCACTACGCCGTAGCGACCCTTTGCTTCATCTATTTCTTTATGACTTTCCGTCGGTTTGCGCTCAGTCGTTTTCAGAATGGCGTCAAGGGTCGTCGCGATAGGATTGGCCGAGATACCGGTAATCGATTGGAGTCTGGCGACCGAGGGCCTGACGGTGAACATCGTCACCTTGCCCTTGAGCAATCGAATCCGGTCGAGCAATGGCATTGAAGTAAATGCTTGCTTCAAATGCGTATTCATCGCTTGCGCATACGCCAGATAGGCCCGATTGAACTGACGGTAGAACTCATCGTCGGGAGAAACCAGATTACCGCGCATGTTGGGGAACGCTGTATAGATGCTTTCCCCTTTTTTCAAATCCCAATTGCCGGTCGCCAGATCGTTGGACATATGCAACTCGACAGGTGACATTTTTAGCGAAATGTAAGCGTCTTCCAGCGGTCGATTACGCGTTTGCTCAAGGACGTCGCTTTCAAGATAAGTGCAACCCTTGGCGACCTGCTTGAGGATATCCAGTGCGACGCTTTTGCGGGTTGGCAGTGGACGCGTCAGTGTTTCAGCGTTTTCGGCAAGCGTCCTCGCGTGTCGGGCGTAGGCGTCCGTGGCGACTTTCAGTGAGTCAGTGACTGATTTTTCGACGTCATCAGACGTGACGATTTTGTTGAGCACTGCCCAATCAATCACAGGATCCACGGCGGCCAAAGCGTCGAGCATCTTGCGTGATTCGGTCACTGGTTCCAGTGTCGAAAGTTGCTGCAATTGCGCGTAAGTCATGGATCGAGTCGAGCCTGGCGCTATGATTTCTTGCACCGCCACGATTCGGCAAAATTCCACGCATTGCGGCGTTCCCACTAGCAGGGTGGCAGGTAGACCTTTGACCAGAAATTCCGGCGCAGGCTCCGCCAGCAGCAAGTGAGCGGCCAATGCTGCATTCTTTTTACTCACCCTTTGGTGCTCGATCAGGTGATTCTCGAAATCGGTTTGAATCTCGGCGAAGGACTTTTCCATATGCTTGGCAGCATACAAATCGAAACCGGCAACATGATTTCGCGGTACATCTTCGCCGACTTGAGGATGAAGATTGAGCAGCAGCGAAGTCAGGACAATCTGCTTGCGCGACGTTTCCGATTGCGGTTGGTTGTCGCGCGCGCCGTACCAGTCAAGATCCCGTACGTAAGCGTCGGCCCAGTCAGCAGCGATGGGGCTGGAAACAAGTGCCTTGATAATGTCCTCAGCCTCGGCACGTGTGAAGGGCGCAGTTCGTCCGCCAAAAATGCTCTCCGACAAATGCTCCAGTAACGATTGATCCTTGATGTAACTGGTGATGAGTTTGCGGAACTCACTGCGCCCAGTTGCAGTAAGCGTCGCCGAGTTGCCTTCTCCAGTCTTTATCATTTCCCAATAGTTACTCAACTCTGGGCTTGCAGGAGGGGCAGCTTGCATGAATGCCAGTAACCGGTAAACGTCGGCGGCATGGCGAGGGGTCAAGTAACCGTGGAAAGCCAGCCATTGTGCTAAATCAACTTCGTCTGCGGTGGAAATTTTGCCACCGGTCAAATGGGCCATTTCAACCAGTGTCTGCAGATCATCTTTCAGATCAGGGGAAAGTTTGAAGGCGTTTGCAAAACTCACGATCGCACCGGAGTGCTTTGCATTTATTTCGCCTTCAGCGGTCACTTCAAAGTCTGAGTGCTCGGAAAGTCTTAGCGTGCCCAGTAGTCTTTTGAAGGAGTCTTGTTCGGACATCAGTTGCAATAGCTGTCTGCCGGGAAGCAGGGCGTCTTCAAGTGACGATCCCGACTCCACAGAAAGTTTTGCGCCTTCCAGTGAAATTCTTTGCGCAGGAGCAAGATGCGCTGAGCGCTGCTTGAGTTTATAGATCACTTCCTCTCGTTCACGGTTATCGCTTGCAACGTATTCACGGTGACGGTTAGAAGAAGGGGCAGGTCGGGATAAGTAACGTTGATTCAGGGAGTTTGAAAGTTTTAGGGTCATAATAAATTCGTTTATTTTGGTTAGTATGTTTGAGTGATCCTCTTTTGTTGGGCTGCGTTTATCAAGAAGCATTATGTGAGTGTGTTTTTCAACAGCTCGCCAGCTTGTATTTTATTCGCGAAAATATGAGGCCGGACTGCCCCTTGAAGTTGTTTGAAAGGGGCGGTGCGTTGAGTTGGTTATTGAGTGATGCGTTTTACTTTGTCGCGCAATTGATCGATCGAAAAGGGTTTGCCGATGACCTGCATGCCTTCGGGCACTTCGATACTTTCAGCGTAACCACTGGCAAACAGGATTGGCAGGGCGGGGCGCACGATGCGTGCCTGAGTCGCCAACTCACGACCATCCATACCCGGCAAACCTACATCGGTCATCATCAAATCAATGTTCTGGTTCTTGTCATTGAGAAACTCCAGCGCCTGTTCGCTGCCGTCAGCCTCCAGCACCTTGTACTCCAACTCCTCCAGCACATCGACGATCAGCATGCGCACAATGGCATCGTCTTCTACTACAAGGATGATGGACGCTGGGGTGGACATAATAGAGGCTCTCAAAGATAGAAATTCAGGGGTATCGGCCGGTCGAATCTGCCGGGCTCATGCATGAGTAAGTGGCGCATGGCCATAAGTTCCCGGTTTGATACAAAAAACATTCACTGCAAATGGACAGGCAAGGATAACTGTTGGCGTGGCTCTAGACGCGAGCAAATGTAGGAATTTGCTGCCAAAGCTGTGAGAAAAATGGATCCATACCACCGTTTTGGGGCAAACTCTCGGGTTTTCAACAGTTCGACAAGGCTGCCCCATGTCCTCTCCGTCTACGGTTGATGAGCAACGGTTTCGCAAACTCCTGAGTCGCAACATCAGTCTGCCCTTGGGCGTCGGTGTACTCAGTGCCGTGTTCTTCGTGTCGCTGATCACTTATCTGCTGTCGGTTATCCAGTGGGTGGAGCACACCGACCGAGTGATCAATAACGCCAATGAAGCGGTGAAGCTCACTGTGGACCTGGAAACCGGCATGCGTGGTTTTCTGCTCAGCGGCGACGAGCACTTCCTCGACCCTTACGAGACGGCCAAGCCGCGTATCACCGTGGCGCTCAATACCTTGCTCGAACTGACTGCCGACAATCCGGTGCAAACCGATCGTCTGCGCCGCCTCCAGGCGTTGCAGACCGAGTGGGCCAATTACGCGCAATCGATGATCGATCTGCAGCGATCCAGCGGCGATTACCGCGGCGCGGTCAAGGCCGGGCGTGGCAAGCGCCTGACGGACGAAATCCGCAAGCAATTCGAAGACGTTATCGAAACCGAACAGGTCTTGCGCACCACGCGCAATGAAGAGGTGCGCCGCACCACAATCTGGAGCATCAGCCTGTACCTGCTGTTCATTGCCGGTATCAGTGGTTTGCTGGCTTATATTGGCCGACGTGATCTGGTCAATCTGTCGACCAACTACGGTGCCAATCTGGCCGCACAGCAAGCCAGTGCCGTGCGTCTGGAACAGCAGGCGTGGTTGCGCAATGGTCAGACCGAACTGGCCGAACAGGTGCTGGGACAACTGACGCTGAATCTGTTGGGGCGCAATATTCTGCAATTCTGTGCGCAATACCTCGGCACCGCCGTAGCCGCGCTGTATGTGCGTGAAGAGCACGGCGGCCTCAAGCGTGTGGCGACTTATGGCTTCTCCCGTGAGCAGGAAGAGCAGGAACAGTCGATCTACAGCGGCGAGGGCATCGTCGGCCAAGTGGCGCAGCAGGCGCGGCTGATTCGTCTCGATTCGGTGCCGTCCGACTACTTCAAAGTCAGCTCCGGGCTGGGTGAAGGCTTGCCGCACAGTGTGCTGGTGGTGCCCACCAGCGATGATGATCGGGTCAACGGCGTGATCGAATTGGGTTTCCTGCGGCCGCTCAATGATCGCGATATCGAACTGCTGGAGTTGATTGCCGGCAACATTGGTACCTCCATTGAAGCTGCGCGCTATCGTCAGCGCTTGCAGGAAGTGTTGGCCGAAACCCAGCAGCTCAACGAAGAGTTGCAGGTGCAGCAGGAAGAGCTGAAAACCGCCAACGAAGAGCTGGAAGAACAATCGCGGATTCTCAAGGAGTCCCAGGCGCATCTGGAGACCCAGCAAGTCGAACTGGAGCAGACCAACGAGCAGCTGGCCGAGCAGGCGCAGACCCTGGCCGAGCAACGCGACGCCATGGATCTGAAAAACACCGAACTGAATCAGGCTCAGGTGCAGCTCGAAGAGCGCGCCGAAGAGCTGCAGCGCTCAAGCAAGTACAAGTCCGAATTCCTCGCCAACATGTCCCACGAACTGCGCACGCCGCTGAACAGCTCGCTGATTCTGGCCAAGTTGCTGGCGGAAAACCCGCAGGACAATCTCAGCGCCGAACAGGTCAAGTTCGCCGAGTCGATCTACTCCGCCGGCAACGATCTGCTCAACTTGATCAACGACATCCTCGATATCTCCAAGGTCGAGGCCGGCAAGCTTGAAGTGATTCCGGAAACCACCAGCGTCGCGCGTCTGGCCGATGGCCTGCGCAGCGTGTTCGAACCGCTGGCGGCGGACAAACGCCTGACATTCACCGTCGCATTGCAACCGGACGCGCCGACTACGCTGTTCACCGACCGCCAGCGCCTGGAACAGGTGATCAAGAACTTGCTGTCCAACGCCCTCAAGTTCACCGAACAAGGCGCGGTCAGCCTGACGATCAGCAGTCAGCCCAACGATCGCATCGCGTTCATCGTGCGCGATTCGGGTATCGGCATTGCCGCCGATCAACAGGAAAGCATCTTCGAAGCGTTCCGCCAGGCTGACGGCACCACCAACCGCAAGTACGGCGGCACCGGGCTCGGCCTGTCGATCTCCAGGGATCTGGCGACCTTGCTTGGCGGTTCCATCAGCGTCAGCAGTGTACCGGGGCAGGGCAGTGTGTTCACGCTGGTGTTGCCGCAGCAGTACAACGAGCTCAGCGATGTATCGAGCGCACCGTTGACCTTCACCCCGCCAGCACCAGCGGTGACCGCGCCCGTTGCACCTGCTGTTCCGGTTTCGCCGTTGGCGCCGGTGCACATTCCGCGTTTCGCCGATGACCGTGACAAGGCTCCCTTCGCCACTCGCTGCATCCTGGTGGTGGAGGACGAGCCTAACTTTGCGCACATCCTCTACGATCTGGCGCATGAACTCGGTTATCAGTGTCTGGTTGCCCATGGTGCCGATGAAGGTTACGACCTGGCTCGCGAGTACGTGCCGGACGCGATCCTGCTCGACATGCGCCTGCCGGATCACTCCGGTCTGACCGTGTTGCAACGCTTGAAGGAACACGCCGAAACCCGCCACATCCCTGTGCATGTGATTTCGGTTGAGGACCGCGTCGAAGCGGCGATGCACATGGGGGCCATTGGCTACGCGGTCAAACCGACTACCCGCGAAGAACTCAAGGATGTGTTTGCCCGTCTGGAAGCCAAACTGACCCAGAAGGTCAAGCGAGTGTTGTTGGTCGAGGACGACGATCTGCAGCGCGAGAGCATCGCCCGGCTGATCGGTGACGAAGACATCGAGATCACCGCCGTGGGCCTGGCGCAAGACGCCCTGAATTTGCTGCGCACGACGATTTTCGACTGCATGGTCATCGACCTGAAGCTGCCGGACATGCTTGGCAATGAACTGCTCAAGCGCATGTCCACCGAAGACATCTGCTCGTTCCCGCCAGTCATCGTCTATACCGGTCGTAACCTGACGCGCGATGAAGAGGCAGACCTGCGCAAATACTCGCGTTCGATCATCATCAAGGGCGCACGGTCGCCGGAGCGTCTGCTCGATGAGGTCACACTCTTTTTGCACAAAGTCGAATCGCAGTTGTCCCATGAACGGCAGAAGATGCTCAAGACCGCGCGCAGCCGCGACAAGGTCTTCGAGGGTCGCAAAGTGCTGCTGGTCGATGACGATGTACGCAACATTTTTGCTTTGACCAGTGCCCTTGAAACCAAAGGTGCGGTCGTGGTGATCGGCCGTAACGGCCGTGAAGCGATTGAGAAGTTGAACGAAGTCGAGGACATCGATCTGGTGTTGATGGACGTGATGATGCCGGAAATGGACGGTTTCGAAGCCACCATTGAAATCCGCAAGGATCCGCGCTGGCGCAAACTGCCAATCATCGCCGTGACGGCCAAGGCCATGAAGGACGATCAGGAGCGCTGCCTGCAGGCGGGCGCCAATGATTACCTGGCCAAGCCCATCGACCTGGATCGCCTGTTCTCGCTGATTCGCGTGTGGTTACCGAAGATGGAACGCATTTAGTGGAACGTAGTCACTCCGTGGAACGAAACAGTGAAATCGAATTGCGGCTGTTGATCGAGGCAATCTACCTCAAGTACAGCTACGATTTTCGCGATTACTCAGGCGCTTCGATCAAGCGCCGGGTGCAACACGCGTTGAGCCAGTTCGAGTGCGCGACCATTTCGGCGTTGCAGGAAAAAGTCCTGCACGACCCGACCGCGTTCATGCAATTGCTGCAATTGTTGACGATTCCCGTCAGCGAGATGTTTCGCGACCCGTCGCACTTTCTGGCGATTCGCAAGGAAGTGGTGCCGCTGCTCAGGACCTATCCGTCGATCAAAATCTGGATCGCCGGATGCAGCACCGGCGAGGAGGTCTATTCGATGGCGATTCTGCTGCGCGAAGAAGGCCTGCTTGATCGCACGATCATTTACGCTACGGACATCAATCCGCGCTCGCTGGACAAGGCCAAGCAAGGGATTTTCTCGATGGAGAACGTCCGTGCCTATACCGCCAACTACCAGCAGGCCGGGGGGCAGTGTTCATTTGCCGACTACTACACCGCCGCTTATGGTTACGCGATTTTCGACAAGAGCCTGTGCGAAAACGTGACGTTCGCTGATCACAGCCTGGCCACCGACAGTGTGTTCTCGGAAACCCAATTGATTTCTTGCCGCAACGTGTTGATCTACTTCAACAAGAAACTTCAGGATCGAGCGTTCGGGCTGTTCCATGAATCGCTTTGCCATCGCGGTTTTCTGGTGCTCGGCAGCAAAGAGACGCTGGATTTTTCCAGCTACGCCAACCAGTTCGAGCCCTTGGTGAAACAAGAACGGATCTACCGCAAATCATGAACGACACCACGGATCTGCCTCGAATCGAGGCTATTGTGGTCGGTGCTTCGGCCGGTGGTGTCGAAGCGTTGATGAATCTGCTTGGCCCTTTGCGCAAGGGGTTTGTGTTGCCGATCATCATCGTGCTGCACTTGCCTGAAGAGCGCCGCAGCCAATTGGCCGAGGTGTTTGCCCGGCGTCTGCTGCTGCCGGTGGAAGAGGCGACGGACAAACAGGACATCGAGGCCGGTACGGTGTATTTCGCCACCCCCGGTTATCACCTGTCCGTGGAACAGGATCGCAGTCTGTCCTTGAGCCTTGAGGACCGCGTTCATCATTCCCGGCCATCGATCGATTACCTCTTCGAATCCGCCGCCGATGTCTACGGAACCAGGCTGGCGGCTGTGTTGCTGACGGGCGCCAATCACGATGGTGCGCGCGGTCTTGCCCAGGTCAAACGCCACGGCGGGCTGACCATCGTGCAAGACCCCGAAGACGCTCAGGTCGCCACCATGCCACTGGCCGCGCTGAAAATTCAGCCGCCGGATCATGTCTTACCCATTCACGGCATCGGCCGTCTGCTAGTCGAGCTGGAACGAATCGCATGCTGAGTAATATCCAGGCAAAACTGCTGATCGTCGACGATCTGCCCGAGAACCTGCTGGCTCTCGAAGCCCTGATCAAACGCGAAGACCGCACTGTTTACAAAGCGCTGTCGGCGGACGAAGCACTGTCGCTGCTGCTGCAACACGAGTTCGCCATGGCCATTCTCGACGTGCAGATGCCCGGCATGAACGGCTTCGAACTGGCGGAGTTGATGCGCGGTACCGAGAAAACCAAGAACATTCCGATCATTTTCGTCAGCGCCGCCGGCCGTGAACTGAACTACGCATTCAAAGGCTACGAAAGCGGCGCGGTGGACTTCCTGCACAAGCCGCTGGATATCCACGCGGTAAAAAGCAAGGTCAATGTGTTTGTCGACCTGTACCGCCAGAGCAAAGCCATGAAGCAACAGGTCGAAGCCCTGGAGCAGGCCCGGCGCGAGCAGGAGGCACTGCTGCAACGGTTGCAGAGCACCCAGCTTGAACTTGAGCAAGCGGTGCGGATGCGCGATGACTTCATGTCAATCGTCGCTCACGAAGTGCGCACGCCGCTCAACGGCCTGATACTTGAAACCCAATTGCGCAAGATGCACCTGGCGCGGGACAACGCCGCAGCGTTCACCCTCGACAAGATGCACGCCATGGTCGATCGCGATGAGCGACAGATCAAAAGCCTGATCCGGCTGATAGAGGACATGCTCGACGTGTCGCGGATCCGCACCGGCAAGCTGTCGATTCGTCCAAGTCGTTTTGATCTGGTGCAGTTGGTGAGCAATCTGCTGCAGAACTTCGCGCAGCAGATTGAGGCAGCGGAAACCACCGTTTCCTTCGAAGCGGAGCATCCGGTGGAGGGTTGCTGGGATGAGTTCCGCATCGAGCAGGTCATTTCCAATCTGTTGACCAATGCCTTGCGTTACGGTGGCAGAAGCCCGATTCAGGTGCGCGTCTACCGTCAGGGCAATCAGGCACGGGTCGAGGTTCAGGACCACGGAATCGGCATCAGCGAAGAGAACCAGAAGCGCATTTTCCAACAGTTCGAACGGGTCTCCGCCAAGACGGTAGTGGCCGGCCTCGGACTGGGTCTGTTCATTTCCGAGCAGATCGTCACCGCCCATGGCGGTTCCATCGTCGTCGAGAGTCAAATCAACGAGGGCGCCCTGTTTCGCGTTTGTCTGCCGGTCGAGGAAAACGGCACATCCGACGCAACCTCTGAGTGACCACACGGTCGTATCAGCAGCTATTGACCGAACAAAGGCTTCCCATGAGTGTAGATGCGCAAGATGTAGTACTCGTCGTCGAGGACGAACCGGTTATCTTGATGGTTCTGACAGATTACCTGTCGGGCCAGGGCTATCGCGTGCTGCAGGCCGAAAACGGCGAGCAGGCCTTCGAAATTCTCGCGAGCAAGCCACATCTGGACATGTTGATCACCGACTTTCGTCTGCCTGGCGGTATTTCCGGCGTGCAGATTGCTGAACCTGCGGTAAAGCTGCGTCCTGATCTGAAGGTGATTTTCATCAGCGGTTACCCGCAGGAAATCCGCGAGACCGGCAGCCCGATTACGCGCAAGGCGCCGATTCTGGAGAAACCGTTCGATCTGGATGTCTTGCAGGAAAAGATTCAGGAGTTGCTCGCGTAAAGCCCTGTAGGAGCTGCCGAAGGCTGTGATCTTTTGATGTTGATGATCAAAAGATCGCAGCCTTCGGCAGCTCCTACGGTTTCAGTGTTTCAGCGGTTTCAGCTTTTGATCATCTCCCGCACCTTGGCGGTCAATAGGTCAAAAGTGAATGGCTTGGTGATCATCTGCATTCCTGAGTCGAGGAATCCGCCACGCACGGCCGCATGTTCGGCGTAGCCGGTGATGAACAACACTTTCAACCCCGGCCGGTATTGCCGGCCAATCTCCGCAAGTTGCCGACCATTCATGCCCGGCAGACCGACGTCGCTGATCAGCAGATCAATGCGTTGCGCTGAATTGAGAATCGGCAAGGCACCGTCGGCGTCTCCGGCCTCCACAAATGCATAACCCAATTCACTGAGCACAGCACTGACCAGCACGCGTACGGCCGGGTCGTCTTCGACGATCAGCACGGTCTCGCCATCTATGGCTTGGGGAGCCTGCTCGGTATCGGAAGCGGGAAGTTCGAGTTCTTCGCCACGGAAACGCGGCAAGTAAAGTTTGACCGTCGTGCCCTGATCGATTTCGCTGTCGATCGAGACGTGCCCACGCGACTGCTTGCTGAAACCGTAGATCATCGACAGGCCCAGACCGGTACCCTGACCGATCGGCTTGGTGGTGAAAAATGGATCGAATGCACGGCTTACCACACTCTGCGGCATGCCGCTGCCGTTGTCGGTGACGCTCAACATCACGTAATCACCAGGCTCAAGATTGGCGTAGGCCTGAGTAAAGTCACGGTGCAGTACCTGATTACTGGTCTCGACCACCAGTTTGCCGCCCTCGGGCATGGCGTCGCGGGCATTGATCACCAGGTTGAGCAGGGCGCTTTCCAGTTGATTGGGATCTGCTTCGGCGACCCACAACTTGTCGTCAAGACGCATGTCCAGCTGAATGCTTTCGTTGAGACTGCGCTGCAATAGCTCGCTCATCGACAGCACCAGGGTGTTCATCTGTACGGCTTTCGAATCGAGCGATTGTCTGCGCGAAAACGCCAGAAGCCGATGGGTCAGGCCGGCGGCACGATTAGCGGAGGTCACACCCAGATCGATCAGGCTGTCGAGGTCTTCGGTGCGACCTCGCGCCAGGCGCCGACGCAGTAATTCAAGACTGCCGATGATGCCGGTAAGCATGTTGTTGAAGTCGTGGGCGATACCGCCGGTGAGCTGGCCGACCGCTTCCATCTTCTGCGACTGGCGCAACGCTTCTTCGTTGTGCCGCAGTTGGGCGGTGCGTTCCTCGACCTGTTGCTCAAGCGTTTCCAGCGTCGATTGCAGGCGTCGTTCACTTTCACTGAGATCGATCAGACGGTCGCGGGCTTCATACTGTCGTCGTCGACCGCGCAAGGCAGCGGATACCAGGCTGACCAAGGTGGCCGGGTGAAAAGGGCGCTCAAGGAAAGTCACGTTGCCCAACAGGCCGCTGAGGTGCGAAGACGGGCCTTGCTCCTGTCCGCCGTGATGGGTGAGCAGCACAATCGGTAGATCCGACCACGCCGGTTGTTGCTCCAGATAGTGCAACAACGCCTCCATTTCCGGACCGCGTAATGCTTCTGCCGCAATCAACAATAGCCCGGCACCGGGTTCCAGTTGCGTACACAGCGTGGCGAGATCGGGGGTGATCATGCCGCCGTAACCCGCCTCGTTGAGAATCATCAGCGCAATCTGGCTGTCGCGGCCCATGGGCGCCAGAATCAGCGCCCGTTCGGACAGCGGAACCGCAACTGTCACGAGCCTTGTTCCTGTAACAGTGGATTACTCGCGCCGAGGTAAGTGGGCACCCCGCGAAGCACGCCTTGAAAGGCTTCCAATGGTTCGCCGATGGTCATGCCCTGTTTCGAGATCCGGTATTCACGAATCGTTGATTCATGGCTGCCGGTGCGTTTCTTGATAATGGATATCGCACGGCGGACTTTGCCGATGGCTTCGAAGTAGCGCAACAGAATCACCGTGTCAGCCAGATAAGTGATGTCGACCGGCGCCTGCATGTCGCCAACCAGACCGTGCTGGGCCACTGTCATGAACGTCGCCGCACCTTTGCGGTTGAGATACAGCAGCAGCTCGTGCATGTGCAGCACCAAAGCGTTTTCTTCCGGCATCGCCGCCTGATAGCCGTTGATGCTGTCAATGACCACCGTTTTGATCTGGCGCTCGTCGACGCAACGACGTACACGGTGCGAGAACTCACCCGGTGACAACTCGGCGGCGTCAACCTGCTCGATCAGCAGATTACCGGTGGCGCGCAGGGCCTTGAGATCGATGCCGATATTTCTCATGCGCTCGAACAGCAGTTCCAGCTCTTCGTCGAAGATGAACAGCGCGGCTTTTTCCCCGCGAGCCACAGCAGCGGCGGCGAAAATCATCGATATCAATGATTTGCCGGTACCTGCCGGGCCCAGAATCAGGGTGCTGGAGCCGGTTTCGATACCGCCGCCGAGCAAGGCATCCAACTCTTTGATGCCGCTGGTCAATTGCAGGCGCGGATAGTCACCACGGTGCTCCGCCGCTACCAGGCGCGGGAATACGTGCACGCCATCACCCATGATGGTGAAGTCGTGATAACCGCCGCGGTATTTTTGCCCACGGTATTTGATCACGCGAATACGTCGGCGCTCGGCACCGTAGTTAGGCGTCAGTTCTTCAAGACGAATCACCCCATGGGCGACACTGTGCACGGTCTTGTCGAGGGATTCGGTGGTCAGGTCGTCGAGCAGCAACACGGTGGCGTCGTAGCGCACGAAATAATGCTTGATCGCCAGAATCTGCCGGCGATAACGCAAGGAGCTTTGCGCCAGCAACCGGATCTCCGACAGGCTGTCGAGTACCACTCGCGTCGGTTTGAAGCGTTCGACCACCTCGAAAATCTGCTTGGTCGCCTCACCCAACTCCAGGTCGGAGGAATACAGCAGGCTCTGCTGATGTTCAGCGTTGAGGAGACTTTCCGGGGGTGTCAGCTCGAAAATGTGGATATTCTCGTCCAGCTCCCAACCATGGGAAAGCGCCCCTTGGCGCAGTTCACGCTCGGTTTCCGAGAGCGTGATGTACAACGAGCGCTCGCCGGCTTTGGCGCCGGCCATGAGAAAATGCAAAGCGACCGTGGTTTTGCCGGTACCGGGTTCACCCTCCAGCAAAAAGACATGCCCGCGAGACAAGCCACCGGCGAGGATGTCATCCAGGCCTACAATACCGGTGGCGGCTTTCGCACTGATCAACTCGTTAGATGTAGACAAAAAATGCCCTCTCATGACTAAGGGAAGCGAGGCCGCTGACTGAATTGAACGGCCTGAACTACTTGACCCGCAGCAATGATGGCAGTTCCGCTTTTTCTTCAGCGCGAAAGGATTTACCCCATTGCCGCAGGATCAAAGACCTTGCAGCAGCGCCGGATCGTCAGGGTTCAACTGCTCCAGTTGAGCCAGCAAAATCTGTACGTTCTGCAGTTGACCGCTTTCCTTCCAGTAATTGATCAGCAAGACCCGCGCCTTGCGGTCGGCAGGGTGGCGCTGGACGATTTCCTGCAACTGTTTCTGCGCCGCTTCCAGCTCTTGCGCACTGTGCAGGGTGGTTGCAAGGTCGTAGCGGTAGTCCTTGTTATCGGGCTCCAGTTCGACAGCCTTGGACAGGCCGAGCAAGGCATATTCACGCTGGCCGTGGTGCAGCAGCCACAGGCCGAGGGCATGTTGCAGATAGGCGGAGTCAGGCTGGGCTTTAAGCTGTCGGGCGAGCAGTTGGCGGGCGGCGTCACTCTGGCCCTGGCGGTCGAGCACGTCGATCTGCATCACCAATGCCGGCAGGTTGCCGGGTTCCAGCCGCAGTGTGTTGTCCAGCGCCAGCTGCGCTTCCTTGAGTTCGGCGTTATGTATATAGAGGCGCGCCAGTTGCGCATAAGACGCGGCGCTTTCCGGTTGATCCTTCAGCGCCTGTTCCCAGCCATCGATTGCCTGCTGCAACGGTGCGAAATACAGACCCAGTTCGTCCGGGGACAGGCCGAGCAGAGCATTGATTGCCGCAAAACGAACGGTTTGATCCTCGTCATCCAGCATCGGCCCCAGCAACAGGCTGCGTTGCCCGCCAGGCACCAGGCCCACGACACTTTTGATCGCCGCCAGGCGCACCGCGGGCGCTTCGTTCTGGAGATCCGCGTCGGCGAGCTTCAGGGCCTGTGGGCTTGGGTAGTTGGGCAACTCGCCATGCAGCCAGACACGCCGCTTGACCGAAAGATCCGGACGTCCCAGTTGCTGATACAACTGACGCGCCGCGCCCGGTTCACCGGTACGGGCGGCGCCCAGCGCTTCGCTGTAGCCATGTTTGATTGCATCCGGAATCACCGCAGTGGTGCTGCGCACGGACAGCCAGACCACGGCGGCAATGAGAACAAGGCCAAGACTGATAAGCAGGTAGCGACGAGACTGAGGCATGCAGGTTTCCGAAAACAGACGTACTTGAGCAGAGCGGCAAGCTTCGGTCAGCTCGGGCTCTGAGTCAAACACCGAGCAAGCGAATCGCCCTACAAGTTCTGTCGACTTCGAAACCCGTCAGGCATGCGATGCAGTGTCTACGCTTGCAGGAGTCGCTTCGTTGAGTGTTGCCATGCAAGCTCTGTTCAATTATTTCAAGGTTGTGATCCATCCAGGTCAAGCCGTACTGCTGTTTGCCCTGCGTACCATTGCGGCGGGTCTGTTGACGTTGTATCTGGCGTTTTTGTTCGATCTCGATCAGCCCAAGTGGTCGATCATGGCGGTCGTCATTGTCAGTCAGCCGTTGGCGGGCATGGCGCTGGCGCGCAGTTTCGGCCAGGTGATCGGCACCACCCTTGGTGCGACGGTTGCAGTATTGATCATGGCGGTCTTCCCGCAGGCGCCGCTGCCGTTCATTACCACGCTGGCTCTGTGGCTGGCGCTCTGTACCGCGGGCGGCACGTTGCTGCGTTACACCAGTTCCCAGGCGTTTGTACTCAGCGGTTATACCGCTGTGGTAGTGGCGTTGCTGGCTATTCCTGATCAGGATGGCACCTTCCTCCTTGCCATTACCCGTGTTACCGAAACCTTGCTGGCTGTGGCCTGTGTCTGTGTGGTCAGCCTGCTCACGGCGCGCCCGCAAACCGTGGCCAAAGGTTACTTCGCCAAGGTTGATCAGGTGATCAAGCTGGCAGCGAGCCATGCCGCGGCAGTGTTGCGCACGGAGGAAAGCGAAGCCGATTTTCAACACCGACAAATGCGTTTGCTTGGGGAGATCAGTGCCCTGGAAGGGTTGCGTCGCCATTTGTATTTCGATGCGCCACGTTTGCGCAGCGCCAATAACCTGGTGCTATTGCTGGGCAATCAACTGATGCTGCTGACCTCGCGGTTGACCGCTTTACGGCATCAGCGCGAACTGCTGACCGAGCGCTGGGAGGGTGATCTGCCCCTCGATATCCAACGCCTTCGTGCCGATGAACTGGCACTTCTCGACCAATTGGCGGAGCAGGGGCGGTCACTGCCTCCGGATAGACGCCATCACATAGTCACTTTGCAGCAACAGTTCGAGGTGTTGGCCTATAAGGCCGAGCAACTGACCGAAGACATGAGCGCTACTCTGCGTTCGCTGGCATGGGCGTTGCGTTGGGAACAGGCGCGGCTGTTACAGCAACTGGAACAGATTCTGGAGTTGAGCGATGCCATTCGGGAAGGGCGGGAGGCCAGTTGCCTTTATCGTGGTCAGGCCAGCCCCTTGCACCTGGATTTCACTCTGGCCTCGATGAACGCCGTCCGCGCCTTTACCGCATTACTGGTTGCCGGGTTGATCTGGATCGAAACCGCCTGGGATGGCGCACGAGGCGGGATGATTCTGGTGGGCATTCTTTGTTCGCTGATGGCGACGTTTCCGCGGCCGCTGCTGGCCGCACAGAGTTACGCCCGAGGCTTGGGGCTGGCGCTGGTGGTATCAGCCTTTTATCAATTCATGCTGGTACCGGCGATCAGTGATTTCGAGCTGTTGGCATTACTGCTGGTACCGCTGCTGTATGTGATCGCTGTCGGCTTGGCGAGTCCGGCAACAGCGGGGATCGGCATGGGGTTGGGATTGTCGAGTTTCCTGCTGCTCGGCCCGCAAAATGTCGGCACCGGGCAGAACACCGCGATTCAATGGTTCGAATTCGCCGGCGCCTACGTCAGCGCGGCCATGCTTGCCCTGATTGTCTATGCGTGGATTTTCCCGTTTCGCCCGGCGTGGCGCCTTCGCCGTCTGTATAACGAAGCGCGCGAGCAGGTGTATGCGCTGACCAAAACCCCCGCGACCGATGAACAACAGTTTGCCTTCGAAAGCCGTATGGTCGATCGCCTGACCAGCATGCTCGGCCTGCTGCCAGCGGCGAACAGCCGGCCCATGCAGCAACTGTATGAAATCAGTCTGGCTTGCGTGGCACTCGGCGTGGCAATGCACCAGTTGCGTCAGCAGGCGCACAACAATGCGCTGCTGACGGACGCCTTCACTCAGCGTCTGGCATCGGCCGTGCGCAAAACCGGGCGCTTTGTCGCCGGGCGACAGGACGTGCAACTGGCGCCGTTGTTGGCCACCCTGCATATGTTGGGCGACGAACTTGATGAACTGCACGTCGCCAGCCATGAGCATGTCTGGTCGCTGTTTCGTATGCGTGTGGCCCTGTTGATCGTCGTGTCATTTCTGCAGCGCCACGGTGACGATATTCAGCGTACCGTCCCGGAAGGAGAAGCAGCCCTTGCCCATTGATTTCGAAATCGGCGGTGTCTATCTGCCGCCCATTGCCCAGGCGTTACTGCTGGCCATCCCGATATTCATGATGCTGGACTGGGGATTGCGGCGTCTGGGCGTGCTGCGTCTGGTCTGGCATGAGGCGCTGTTCGAAGGTGCCTTGTATGCCTGCGTGTGTGCCACGCTGATTTTGCTGATGGGAGCCTGATGCCTTGAAAGTGCTATTCACGCGATTGATCACATTGGCGGTGGTGCTGCTGGCGATCGTACTCGGCTGGTTTGCCTGGGAGCATTACACCCGTGCGCCGTGGACCCGGGATGCACGGGTGAGGGCGGATGTCGTGACCTTGTCTGCCGACGTTTCGGGGCGGATTGTCAGGCTTGCGGTGCAGGACAACCAACATGTCGCCAAGGGGCAACTGCTGCTGGAAATCGATCCGGCGCGCTATAGCCTGGCGGTGGAGCACGCGCGACGGTCGGTGGAGGTCGCGAAGGCAACGCTGGGCCAGTCTCAAGCCTCCATTGTTGCCAGTGAAGCCTTGCTCAAGCAGCGGCAGAGTGAAGAGCGCCGACGACGTACGCTCAAGCAGGGGTTCGCGATCTCTGGCGAAGAGTGGGAAAAATCCAGTACCGATGTGGCCATGGCCCAGGCGGACGTGTTGCGCAATCAGGCCAATCTCGGTCTTGCCGAGGCCAATGTGCAGTTGGCAATTGCCGCATTGACCCAGGCTGAACTGGACTTGCAGCGCACCCGCGTCGAGTCGCCAGTCAGCGGTTACGTGACCAACCTCCTGACCCGTGAGGGTGACTACGCGGTGAGCGGCGGCGCTTTGCTGGCGCTGGTCGACAGTGACTCGTTCTACATCAGTGGTTACTTCGAAGAAACCAAATTGCCGCGAATCGGCGAGGGCGATCGGGTGCGGGTGCAATTGATGAGCGGGGAGACCTTCGGCGGCAGGGTGCAGAGCATTGCCTTCGCCATTGCCGACCGTGAGAACGCGCCGGGCAGTCGGTTACTGGCCAATATCAACCCGAGTTACACCTGGGTAAAACTCGCGCAGCGGGTGCCGGTGCGGATCGATATCGATGGCGACTACGCCGGTAAAAACCGCCTGCGAGCGGGCACCACAGCCACCGTCACAGTGCTGGAAAACACCCGATCTGAAGAACACCGTTAACCCCGTGGGAGCGAGCCTGCTCGCGAAAGCATTGGATCAGCCCCGATGGTATCGCCTGACACACCGCATTCGCGAGCAGGCTCGCTCCCACAAGATTTCATCGATCAAAAATCAAAAAAAAGCCCCGCGACCGAATGATACGCGGGGCAAAAAATTTGGTTGGTTGCGGCCAACCAAAGGAGCTCTTTAACAATCGATTACTTGCTGGCAACAGTCTCCGGTTGCCAGCCGCCGCCAAGGGCCTTGTAGATCGCGACAATGCCGCGATACAGGTCGACTTCAGCCTGGGCCTGACTGTCTTCGGCGTTTAACCGTTCGCGCTGCGCGTCGAGCAGCACGAGGAAGTCAGTCGTGCCTTCGCGATAGCGGATTTCGGCGAGGTCGGCAGCCTTGCGGCTTGATTCGCTCTGACGAATCAGCGAGATCAGGCGTTGCTGACGTTTGCCGTAGTCACTGAAAGCGTTTTCCGACTCTTCCAGGGCCAGCAGCACTTGTTGCTCGTAAGTCGCCAGTGCGCCTTCGGCTTCAGCATCGGCGCCACGCAAACGGGCGCGTACGCTGCCAAGGTCGAACGCCGCCCACGTGATGCTCGGACCGAGTGCCCAGGCGTTGGCCGCCGAGGAACCGATTTGCGAACCACGCCCGGCCGTCCAGCCGAGGAAGCCGCTGAGGCTGACCCGTGGGAACAGATCGGCTTTCGCGACACCAATGCGCGCCGTGGCCGAAGCCAGATTGCGTTCAGCGCTGAGAATGTCCGGACGACGTTGCAACAGTTCGCCCGGATCACCGATCGGCAAGGCTTTGGCAATCGCGGGCAAGTCTTTCGGACTCAGATCGACAGTCAGTTTGTCCGGACGCTCACCGAGCAGGGTGGCGATACGGTTTTTCTGCCGAACCTGTTCCGCCTGCAACTGCGGCACGGTGGCTTCAACGTTGGCTAGACGCGCATCGGCGCGCTCGACATCAAGCTGATCACCGACACCGGCGTCTCGCAGGCTGATGGTGATCTTGCGCGATTCCACCTGATTGTTGAGGTTGGCCACGGCGATCCTTTCGCGCAGTTGCGCGCCGCGCAGTTGACCGTAAGCGTCGACCAGTTCGGCAATCATGGTGACTTGCAGTTGGTACAGATCGGCTTCGGCCGCTTGCTGGTCGGCGTCGCTGGCTTCCAGATTGCGCTGGATACGCCCGAACAGATCCAGTTCCCAGGCCATGTCCAGCCCCAGGTCATAGCGTTCGCTATTGACCCGGTCGGTGGTCTGGCCAGGGATTTGTCCCTTGGCCAGATCACTGCTGGCGCGGCTGGTGATGGTCGGCATCGCATCGTTGCTGGCGTCGTCGCGGATTGCCCGGGCGGCTTTCCAGCGGGCGAACGCCACGCGCAGTTCACGGTTGCCTTGCAGCGATTGGGTCACCAACTGATTGAGGGTCGGATCGTCGAATTGCTGCCACCAGATGCCTTCGAATTTCGAACGGTCGAAGTTCTTTTGCCCGGCGGCGCCGTCGGTGACGGCCGTGATATTGGCCGCCTCCGTGGCTGGGGTCTTGTAGTCGGGGCCGACAGCGCAGGCGCTGAGGGCCAGCACCAGCAGACTCGGCAGGAAGACTTTCAGACTCATTGTTGCGCCTCCAGTTTCAGAGCTTTGGCCGCTTTGCGGGCTTCGCCGCGTTCGACAAAGTTACGGATCAGTACGTAGAACACTGGCGTCAGCAACAGACCGAAGAAGGTCACCCCGAGCATCCCGGAGAACACCGCCACACCCATGGCGTGACGCATCTCGGCACCGGCACCGCTGGAGAACACCAGTGGCACCACACCCATGATGAACGCGAAGGAGGTCATCAGGATCGGCCGCAGACGCAGACGGCAGGCTTCCAGTACCGCCGCGAGCGGGTCGAGGCCTTCTTCCTGTTTGTCCTTGGCGAATTCGACGATCAGAATCGCGTTCTTACAGGCAAGTCCCACCAATACGATCAAGCCGATCTGGGTGAAGATGTTGTTGTCACCGCCCGAGATGATCACGCCGGTGATGGCCGACAGCAGGGTCATCGGTACGATCAGGATCACCGCCAGTGGCAGGCTCCAGCTTTCGTATTGAGCGGCCAGTACCAGGAACGCCAGCAATACGCAGAGCGGGAACACGAACAGCGCGGTGTTGCCGGACAGAATCTGCTGGTAGGTCAGGTCGGTCCACTCGTAGGTCATGCCGTTCGGCAGTTCATCCTTCAGCAGTTTCTCGATGGCTTTTTCCGCCTGACCGGAACTGTAGCCCGGAGCAGCCGCGCCGTTGATTTCTGCGGTGATGAAGCCGT
The DNA here is from genome assembly GCF_900187515.1 of Pseudomonas sp. Irchel s3f10. NCBI lineage: Bacteria > Pseudomonadati > Pseudomonadota > Gammaproteobacteria > Pseudomonadales > Pseudomonadaceae > Pseudomonas > Pseudomonas sp. Irchel s3f10. The sequence continues at coordinate 74,284 of NZ_FYDZ01000008.1, read as the reverse complement.
TGTAGTGCATCACGCGATCCGGGCCCGAGGTGTCGCTGACCTTGATGAAGGTCGCCAGCGGGATCATTTCGCCTTTGTTGTTGCGCACTTTCAGCTGGCCGATCTGGTCGGATTCGAGGCGGAACTGCTGCTCGGCCTGAACGTTGACCTGATAGGTGCGCCCGAAGCGGTTGAAGTCGTTGGCATATAGCGAACCCAGGTAGATCTGCAGGGTGTCGAAGATGTCGCTGACAGCCACGCCGTGGGTCTTGGCTTTTTCACGGTCGATGGCGGCATCGACTTGTGGCACGTTCACCGTGTAACTGGTGAACAACCCGGCCAGTTCCGGCACGCTGTGGCTCTTGTTGATGATGTTCATGGTTTCTTTGTACAGCTCGTCGTAGCCCAGGTTGCCCCGGTCTTCGATTTGCAGGCGGAAACCACCAATGGTGCCCAGACCTTGTACCGGCGGTGGCGGGAAGATCGCCATGTACGCCTCTTGAATGTTCGCGTACTGACCGTTCAAGGCCCCGGCAATTGCACCGGCGGACATGCTCGGGTCTTTACGTTCGTCGAACGGTTTCAGGGTCACGAAGACGATGCCGGCGTTCGGACTGTTGGTGAAGCCATTGATCGACAGCCCCGGGAACGCTACCGCGCTTTCCACGCCTGGCTGTTTCAGCGCCATGTCGGACATGCGCTTGATCACTTCTTCGGTGCGATCCAGGCTCGAGGCATCCGGCAGTTGTGCGAAGGCCACCAGGTATTGCTTGTCCTGGCCGGGGACGAAACCGGTCGGCGTGCTGGAGAAACCGAAGAAGGTCAGCACCATCAGGCCTGCGTACAACAGCAGGGCGATGCCGCTGCTACGGATAACCCGGCCCACCGTACCGACGTAGCCATGGCTGGCGCGGTCGAAGAAACGGTTGAACGGACGGAACAACCAGCCACCGAAGATCTTGTCGAGCACCTTGGAAAAGCGGTCTTTCGGTGCGTCATGGCCTTTCAGCAATACTGCGGCCAATGCTGGCGACAGGGTCAGCGAGTTGAACGCCGAGATCACGGTCGAGATGGCGATGGTCAGTGCGAATTGCTTATAGAACTGCCCGGTGAGGCCGGAGATGAACGCCGCCGGAATGAACACCGCACACAGCACCAGCGCCGTGGCAACGATCGGACCGGTTACTTCACGCATGGCCCGTTTGGTTGCTTCGACCGGTGTCAGTCCGAGTTCAATGTTCCGTTCGACGTTTTCCACCACCACGATGGCGTCGTCGACCACGATACCGATGGCCAGTACCAGGCCGAACAGCGACAGCGCGTTGAGCGAGAAGCCGAACAGGTGCATCACCGCAAACGTACCGATCAACGATACCGGCACCGCCACCAACGGAATGATCGAGGCGCGCCAGGTTTGCAGGAACAGGATCACCACCAGTACCACGAGGATCAGTGCTTCGAAGAGGGTGTGAACCACCGCTTCGATCGAACCGCGCACGAAGATCGTCGGGTCATAGACGATGCTGTAATCCATGCCTTGCGGGAAGCCTTTCTTCAACTCGTCCATTTTCGCCCGAACGTCGTTCGAGATGTCGATGGCATTGGAGCCTGGACGCTGAAAGATCGGGATGGCTACGGCCGGCTGGTTGTCCAGCAACGAACGCAGCGCGTATTGGCTGGAGCCTAGTTCAACGCGAGCGATGTCCTTGAGGCGAGTGATTTCACCGTCGTCGCCTGCACGAATGATGATGTTCTCGAACTCTTCCTCGGAGACCAGACGACCCTGTGTGTTGACCGACAGTTGGAAGCTCTGGGCATTCGGGGCAGGGGGGGCACCCAATTGACCGGCCGCGACCTGACGGTTTTGCTCACGAATCGCCGTGACCACGTCGGTTGCAGTCAGATTGCGCGAAGCGGTCTTGTTCGGATCGAGCCAGACCCGCAGCGAGTAATCGCCCATACCAAACAACTGCACATCACCAACACCGTTCAGACGAGCCAGCTCATCCTTGATGTTGAGGATTGCGTAGTTGGACAGGTAGAGCATGTCGTAGCGCTTGTCCGGTGAGGTCAAGTGCACAACCATGGTCAGGTCGGGCGAAGCCTTGTCGACGGTGATACCGATGCGCGTCACTTCCTCGGGAAGCTTCGGCTCGGTACGGGTCACCCGGTTTTGCACCTGCACTTGCGCGTTGTCCAGGTCAGTGCCCAGGGCGAAGGTGATGGTCAGGGTGATCTTGCCGTCAGCGGTCGACTGCGAGGACATGTACAGCATGTTCTCGACGCCGGTGATGGCCTGCTCCAGCGGAGCGGCCACGGTTTCACCGATGACTTTAGGGTTGGCGCCCGGGAAGTTGGCACGTACCACCACGGTTGGCGGCACGACTTCCGGGTATTCGCTGATTGGTAGCTGGAACAGCGAGATCGCACCGGCGATCAGGATCAGCAGCGAAAGCACCGCTGCGAAGATCGGCCGTGAAATGAAGAATTGGGAAAAATTCATCGGAGTTGTCGTCCCTTAACCGCGTGGGGTCGTAGCAGCCAGCTTCACAACCGAACCGGACGCGCCTTTGGCAGGGGCGACTTTCGGCAGGTTGCTGGCTTCCAGCGCTTGACGTTGTTGAGCGAGTGCCGCGATGGTCTGTTCGCTGGCCATTGGCACCACTTCAGGCGTGACCGGCGAGCCAGGACGAACCCGTTGCAGACCCTTGACGATGATCGTGTCGTCCTTGTTCAGGCCGGTACGGACGATGCGCAGGCCTTCGATTTTCGGACCCAGTTCGACGGCTCGGTAGGCGGTTTTGTTGTCCGCATCCATCACCAGTACGAACTTCTTGCCGAGGTCGGTACCGACCGCTTCGTCGTTGATCAGCATGGCGTTGTAGGTGCCGCTGCCGACCAACTTCAAGCGTGCGTACAGGCCCGGGGTGTAGGTGCCGTCGCTGTTATCGAACACCGCGCGACCACGGATGGTGCCGGTTTTCGGGTTGACCTGGTTGTCGACGAAGTTCATCTGGCCGAGGTGCGGGTTGCCGTCTTCATTGGACAGGCCCATGTACACCGGGGTCGTGGCGCCGCGTTGACCGTTGCGGGCGAGCTGGGTGTACTTGAGGAACACACGCTCGTCGGCGTCGAAGTAGGCGTAAACGCGGTCGGTGGATACCACACTGGTCAGCGGGGTGGTGTCGGCGGTCACCAGGTTACCGGCGGTGATCTCGGCACGGCTGACGCGGCCACTGATCGGCGCGGTCACGCGGGTGAAGCTGAGGTTCAGTTTGGCCAGGTCCAGTTGCGCTTGCAGGGCACCGACGGCTGCGCGGGCTTCTTGGGCAGCGCTGGTGCGCGAGTCAGCCAGTTCGGCGGAAATGGCGTTGCTGGCACGCAGACGTTCACCACGACCGGCTTCGTTTTCACTGCGAGTGGCGTTGGCGCGGGATTGGGCTACGAGGGCTTCGAGGCGGCGCACCTCAGCCTGGAACGGACGCGGGTCGATCTGGAACAGCAGGTCGCCTTTCTTGACCAGTGCGCCCTCAGTGAAAGCGACGTCATCAATCTGGCCGGAGACTCGTGGACGGATTTCAACGGTTTCCGGCGCTTCGAGGCGCCCGGTGAATTCGTCCCACTCGTTGACCGGTTGTTCGATCACCTTGGCCACGCTGACTTTGGCAGCAGGCGCGGTGGCGGCAGTCTCCGGAGTCTTGCCGCAGGCGCTCATCACCAGTACGGCCAGCATGGCCAACGGGAAGCGCAAATGTTTGAGTGACTGTTCCATGGATGCATCCGCCAATGTATTGAAGATGGGCGGATGATGCTCGGCGAGGTGTGATGGCACGAATCGAATGAAGCAAAGGTAACTATCATTCGGAATGATATAAGACCCGAACGAGCCCTCTAGCATGCACCTTTCGTTAGGTGGCTATCAATCTCTCTGAGGGCAATTCTGTGTTGCCCGGTGTGCAAAAGTCAGGAGCGAGGCTGCGCGGCGAGGATTACGCGGGGATTAAAAATGCCGAACCCGCCATGGCGGCGGGTTCGACAATGCGATCAGAGTATCGGCAACTGACCGATGCGGCCGATCATTTCCGTGACGATTTGCAGATCCAGCTGGAATTGCTCCACAGTCTTGAACTCGCCATCGGTGTGACCGGTGTATTTCACATTTGGCATGGCCAGACCGAATTGCACGCCGTTCGGCAATTCATGCACCGAGGTGGCGCCGGCGGAGGTGCCGAACTCGTGTTTCATGCCGAGATTTTCTGTTGAAACAGCCAACAGTGTCTTGACCCACTCACCCTCAGGATTGCGGTACATCGGTTCGTCGATCGAATAGTCAAAAGCAACGGCTATGTGGCTTTTCTTGCTCCAGGCAGCCAATTTCCCAGCGATTTCAGCCTTGAGTTTCTCCGGCGACTTGCCCTTCGGAACGCGCAGGTTGACCGCGAGTTTGAAGGCTTTGTCATCCATGCCGACGTAGGTCAGCGATGTTGTCAGCGGCCCCATGAAGGCATCGGAGAATCCGACCCCCAGCTTGTTACCGAGATAATCCAGACCCCAATTGTCGGCAGCGTAACGTGCGGCATCGGTGATGTGGTTGTGCTTGAACGCGACTTTGCCATCAAGGCTATTGATAAAGACCAGCATCCGCGCGACCGGGTTGACTCCGGATTCGGGCTCGGAGGAGTGCGCGGACACACCGGTCACGGTCAGTTTGACGTCTTTGCCGTCGACCTTGGTGCTCACCTGGAAATCGCCGCCATTGCGCTTGGCAAACTCGTCACCGGCCTTCTGCAGGCTGGCAGCCAGCTCCGCAGGCTTGTCGGTGACCAGGGTGGCGACCGATGCCGACGGAATCTGGTTGTTCGCCAGGCCACCGGTCATCGAGGTGATCTCCGCACCTTTGCCTTCACCTTTGCGCTTGGCAAAGTTGGCCATGACGGTGCCGTAGCCTTTCTCGGCAATCACCACCGGGTAACCACCATCCAGCGCGAGGTTGTAGTTCGGTGTCGGATTGCGTTCGAAGTAGTAAGGGATCGCGTCGCCCGTGGTTTCTTCGGTGGTGTCGACCAGCAGCTTGAAGTTGCGCACCAACGGCAGTTTTTCTTCCTTGATGACTTTCATGGCATACAGCGTGACCACGATGCCGTTCTTGTCATCTTCGGTGCCGCGACCATACATGCGGTCGCCGATCAGGGTGATCTTGAACGGATCGAGGCGGGTGCCATCCTTGAGCACCCAGTTTTCCGGCGTCACCGGCACCACGTCGGCGTGCGCATGAATGCCGACGACTTCATCGCCACTGCCGTCGAGGGAAATCTCGTACACACGGTTGTCGATGTTGCGGAATTTCAGATTGAATGACTCGGCAAGACTTTTGATCTTTGCCGCGATCTTGATGAATTCCGGGTTGTCATGCTGTTCGACACCGTCCTTGCGATACGTCGGGATCTCGACCAGTTCGCGCAGGGTTTCGGTGGCAGCATCGCTGTATTTCGCGCGCGTGTAGATACCCAACAGACGATAGATTTCGTTCTGCTGCTCGGCCGTCAGGCTCTTGTTATCGAGGTAAGCGCCAATAGCCGGGCCGATGTCGGCGGTTTTCGCCAGATCGCTCTTGCCCAGGCTGCCGAGGAACTGGCGGAAGTCTGTGGCTTTGTCGGCGCTGTAGGTCTTGAGAATTTCAGCGCTCTGCTGCGGGGTGATATTGGCTTGCGCGGGCGCCGTGAACACGCCAAGGCCGGCCAGCATCAAGGTGGTGGCAGCCAGTTTTTTGAAAGGGACATTCATTACGAAGGGCATTCCTTTGCAGGGCAGTGAGTTAGGCGTGTCTCAAGGTTGAGACACATACACTTACAACCTAACACCGTGCCAGAGCCTTGCGGGAGTCCTGAAAGGGGATGTGTCGCACAAAAACGCAAAAGAGGCGCACAAATGAAAAAGCCCGGGGACGGTTCCCGGGCTTTTTTATGGGTGCAATCAACTGACGATCAGAGCTTCGCCAATTCCCTGCGCCAGGCTCAGCAAAGGGCGGTTATCTGAAGATCTGCTCAATCATGATCCTGGCCGGGATGAATAGCGTGTTCGTGTAATAGGCCTCATACCCATAGGCAGTTATGCGAACTTTGCACGGGATTGAAGCTTGCGACGCCAGCAACGGTTTGATGGCGTCGTAGTCATTCAAGTCGCGTTGCGCGCCATTCGGATTGGTGTAGTAAAAGATCAGATCGGAGGAAAACTTGTAATTGGGCTCGGCCTGACTGCTTGCAGTCACCCGTCCCTCGGCTTTTATCGTGATTGAATGCTCGGATGAGAATTCCGGGTCTCGATTGAGAGAGCAGATCAGAGTCGGCGTCAGCTGACGGGCGTTTTCGTAGTCATTGAACGCGCGCTCCAGGTCCACAGTGGAACTGAAGTGCGCCGTGAACAGATTGTCAGGGCCCAGGCCGAATGACGATAACGTGAGGTCGGCGGGCGGGATGCTCGCCGTTTTTACACAACCGCCGCAGAGAAGAACGCCAAGGTAAATGACCGTGCGGAATCTGTTCATTGGCCGAAGATACCGTTGATTGAAGCAAAAATCAGATCGCAGGCGGACTTCGTCCCTTGCACCGGCTCTATAAACAGCCACTCAGCAGAAGCATGGTGTTTATCAATGGTTTTATTGCTGATCGGATCTGCCTCGATAATCGAAGTGACGTTTAGAGTGAGTTTGGTTCTATCATGAGCTGGCCTTCATGTATGCACCTTTCTGATAAATCGCTGGATACTGCTCTTATGAGAGACCTGCCACCTACCGCGACCTTGCGCGCATTTGAAGTTGCCACCCGGCACTTGACCTTTACGTCGGCCGCGCAAGAGCTACATGTGAGTCAAAGCGCGGTCAGTCATCAGCTCAAGCATCTCGAGGCCCTTTGGGGGGTGCAGTTGTTTGAACGTGGCAAGGCATTACGCCTCACAGCAGCGGGGGCTGCGCTGGCGCCCATCGTGCGCGAGTTTTTCATCAGCCTGGAGGCGACTTTGGGGGATTTGCGCGAGCAAAAAGACAGAGTTCGACTCAGCGTCAGCACTACCTATTCCTTCGCTCTCAAATGGCTGCTGCCACGCTTGCCACGTCTCGCTCGTCAGCACCCCGAGCTGCTGGTCTCGCTGGACACCACGGATAAAATCATCCACTTCTCTCACGGCCAGGCGGATGTTGCGATCAGGCTTGGCAAGGGCGATTACCCCGGTTTGCATTCTGAGTTCCTGTTTGGGGAGCAGGTATTTCCTGTGGCCAGCCCCGAACTGCTGCGGCGCGATGGGACACCACAGAGCCCCGCAGAGTTGTTGCATTTCCCGCTGCTGACGCGGGATGGTGCCGAACTGGTGCCAAAATGGGAGGTATGGTTTCAAGCCGTCGGGCTGGCTTATTTGCCGCTCAAGGAGAGCGTCAGATTTGGCGATACCAACATGACGGTCGAGGCAGCCTTGCTCGGCCAGGGCGTTGCATTGGTGCGCAGCGGGCATGTCGAGAACGAAATCAGCGATGGCCGTCTGGTGCGACTGTTTGATGTGCCATTCCCATCACCGCTGGCGTACTACTTCGTCTGCCCCAAGGGCATCGAAGCGCAACCGCACATCGCCAGCTTCCGCCAATGGTTAGTCAGCGAGGCACTGAAAGTCCAACGAATGGATGAGTGAGTCATGAGTATTCGTTCATGCTGTGATGAGGAGGCTTCGCTTTAGTCCCGGTGCCGCATTGCCTAAAGTGGCGCATGCCTATTCATATCATCTTCCTTGTGCTTTTCGCCGCGCTCCTGCATGCCAGCTGGAATGCGCTGCTGCGTAGCGGCGCCGATCGGTTGTGGTCCATGACGGTGATGTGCATTGCCATTGCCATCACCAGTGGCGTCGCCGCAGTGTTCATGGATCCCCCCGCGATTGAGAGCTGGGACTACGCGGTGCTTTCGGGCTTGCTGCATGTCGGCTACAACCTGTTTCTGGTGCGCAGTTACCGGGTCGGCGACCTGGGGCAGACCTATCCGATTTCACGTGGATCGTCGCCGGTGCTGATTACCTTGGGGGCCGCCGTATTTGCTGGAGAAAGCATCACGCCTGACGTGTTACTCGGTATTGCGCTGGTGTCAGGCGGGATTATGTCGCTGGCTTTCAGAGGGCGCAGTCTGTCGGTTCCCAGTCTGCCTTATGCGCTGGGAACGGGCGGCTTTATCGCAGCCTACAGCGTGGTCGACGGCATCGGCGCCAAGCTCTCCGGCGCGCCGCTTGCCTACACGGTGTGGATGTGTGCGCTGTGGGGCGTACTGATGCCAGTGATCTACATCGGCCTACGCGACACCCGCAGCTTGTTCTCCGTCCGGCCCGGAACAGTGACCGCGTTGGTCGGCGGGCTGGTCTCTTTGCTCGCCTATGCAATGGTCATCTACGCCATGAACGAAGCGCCCTTGGGCGCGGTATCGGCATTGCGCGAAACCAGCGTGCTGTTTGCGGCGTTGATCGGCTATGTGTTTCTCGGCGAGACGCTCACCGCGCGCCGGATACTGGCATGCGTAGTGATCGCCAGCGGCGCCCTCATCATTGGCTGATACAGCCCAACGGCTCAGGAGTCATGTTTCATGGTCAACGTCTCGCAGGCACCGCTGATTCTAATCACGGGTGGAAGTCGTGGAGTGGGGGCAGCCACCGCGCGGCTGGCCGCCGCAAGAGGTTATGACGTGGCGATCAGCTACGTTGCCAACGAGTCCGCGGCGCTGGCCGTGGCTGCGGATGTAGAAGCATTGGGGCGCCGGGCGTTGACGATGCGGGCCGACAGTGCGGACCCCCAACAGGTGGCCGATTTGTTCGCGGCCATCGACCGCACGTTCGGACGCATCGACGTCCTGGTCAATAACGCCGGGATGCTGGCGCCTCAGTCTCGCTTGGAAGACCTCGGCTTCGAGCGGATGCAGCGCATCTTTGCGGTCAATGCCATCGGGCCAATACTCTGTGCCCAGCAGGCGTTGAAGCGCATGGCTTACCGTCACAACGGCCCGGGCGGCGTGGTGATCAATGTCTCTTCGGCCTCGGCGCGCCTTGGCAGCCCCAATGAGTACGTCGACTATGCAGCGTCAAAGGGAGCCTTGGAGACGTTCACCATTGGCTTTGCGAAGGAGGTCGCACGGGAAGGTATACGCGTCAACTGTATTCGCCCCGGACATATCTATACCGAAATGCATGCCAGCGGCGGTGAGCCGGGGCGGGTCGATCGTGTCAAGGATTCGATCCCGATGGGGCGGGGCGGACAGCCTGAGGAAGTGGCACGCGCGATTCTATGGTTGGCGAGCGCGGAGGCATCCTTCGTTACCGGTACATTCCTCGATGTAACGGGGGGCAAATGAGTCAGTGGCACGGATCATCCACTACCTGCGTTCGGCTTGCCTCACCTTGCGACTCAAACCCGGTGTCTTGCCCGTGATGCGCTTGAATGCACGACTGAAAGCGGCCTGGGAGGTATAGCCCAAACGCTGCGCTACCTCTTCAATCGGTAGCCTTTCGAGGGTCAGCCACTGGCTTGCAAGCCGCATTCGCAGTTCGGTGACATAGCGTAGCGGGGCCATGCCAATCGTCGCCTGGAAGCGGTCCGCGAAGACCGAGCGTGAGGAATTGCAGTGCTTTGCCAACTGCGCAACAGTCCAGTCGCGGCCCGGTTGTTGATGGAGCGCAAGCAGTGCTCCGGCCAAGCGGGGATCGCGCAAGGCGGCGACCAGGCCAGAAGCATTGCCGCAGGCGCACTCGACCCAGCCGCGAACGACCATGGCCGCCACCACGTCGGCCAACCGCGCGAGGATACCGGCGAAGCCGACACGAGCGGCGCTTACCTCGCGCTCCATGGTGGTCAGGATCGGCACCAGCCCGGGGTAACGCTGGCCGCCGGCATCAATCAGCATCAGTCCCGGCATCAGCCGGCCAAGGCCATGGATACTGCCCAGCTCAAACTCCATACAACCACTGAACAGAATAGTGCTCGGAGTGGCGCTGGCATCGGTTCCGGTATCCACCGCGCTGACGGTGTCACCCAAGGGCGCACCGTCTAGATGATCGATGTCCTGGACAGGCGCGCCCTGATGGGAAAACAGTTGATGGGCTGCGCCATGGGAAATAAACACGGCGTTGCCGGCAGACAGCGCGTACGTGGTCCCGTCCTCCATCCGCAACACCGCATTGCCGACGGCCATGAAGTGGAACCAGGCGTGCCCAGTTTTTTCCGCGAAGCCCAAACCAAAGGCAGGGCCCGCCTGGATGCGCCGGTATTCAACACCACGCAGGCGCATGCCGCGCAACAGCTCGTTGATGAGGTCCGAGGAAAGAGCAAACTGATCTGCAGGCATCGTTCAGGTGTTTTAGTCAAAAAATAGAGACTTTGGATCATAGATCATCCGGATTTCGGCGCCTAGACTTCGGCTCTTAATGAAGATTGGGAAATCCGTGCAATGACTGACTGTGTATGTAACACCGTATCCGACCGCCCTTGCGGCGTCGGCGCGGACGTAGAGCCTGCAACCCCCGCGTGGATGGCAGTATTTTCGTTGGCAATGGGTGTGTTTGGGTTACTGACCGCTGAGTACCTTCCGGCCAGTTTGTTGACGCTGATGTCTACTGACTTGGGAGTGTCCGAAGCGCTGGCTGGCCAGGCGGTAACGGTAACCGCCGTGGTGGCGCTGTTCGCCGGCTTGTTGGTGCCAGGCCTGACCCGCAGCATCGACCGACGCTGGGTGTTGTTGGGTTTTTCGACGTTGATGGTCGCCTCCAATCTGTTGGTCGCCGTTTCCTCCAGCTTCGCGGTGCTGTTATTGATGCGGATCTTGCTGGGCGTGGCCCTTGGCGGGTTCTGGAGCATGGCGGCGGCGGTAGCGATGCGCTTGGTGCCGAGTGCCTTGTTGCCCCGGGCGCTGTCGATCATTTTCAGCGGCATTGCCATTGGGACGGTAGTTGCAGTGCCGCTGGGCAGTTATCTGGGCGGGTTATATGGCTGGCGCAGCGCGTTCTTTGCCGCAGCGGCGGTAGGCATGGTCACCCTGGCTTTCCAGTCGTTCACTCTGCCGCGTCTTGCGCCGCGCCGGCCGGCACGTCTGCGCACGGTACTCGAGGTGTTGCAGCGCCCGGGCATCGCCATGGGGATGTTCGGTTGTGTGCTGGTGCACAGCGGCCACTTCGCGATGTTTACCTATGTTCGGCCATTCCTTGAAGGGACTACCGGCGTCGGCGCGCAAGGGCTGTCCCTGATGCTACTGGGGTTCGGTGTGGCGAACTTCGTCGGCACGCTGTTGGCCGGCAGGCTGCTGGAGCGCCACCCGCTGGCTACTCTGGTGCTGATGCCCGCGCTGGTCGGCGTTGCAGCACTGGCGTTGGTGCTGTTGCCGGCCTCGGTGCCGGGGCAGGCGCTATTGCTGGCGGTCTGGGGCATGGCCTTTGGTGGTGTGCCGGTGGCGTGGTCGAACTGGGTCGCCAGCGCGGTACCTGATCAGGCGGAAAGCGCCGGAGGCATGGTAGTGGCATCTGTGCAATCAGCCATCGCCACCGGCGCCGCCGCTGGCGGTGCAATGTTCAGCCTCGGTGGCAGCGCAGGCGTATTCGTAGCAGCAGCCGTGCTGATGCTACTGGCCGCGTTGCTGATTGCCCTGCGTGTCCGCGTCCCTTCTGGCCATGGCGTTCGCCAGTCGAAGCCCGCGCTGCACCTTTGATCCGGTTTGCCAAACCGCCTCGATCCGTCCGTAACCAGGGACGCAGCCGTGTTATCGAGCTGCAAGCGGGGCGAACCGATCCTTTTCTGTTACTGAACTCCCACGCCGCTAATGGGCCAGTTGGATCGGGTCCAACTGGCGCAGAAGCCGGATCCAGAAATCTGGCAGGGTTGGGTCAGTGAAGCGGCGGCGAGGAAAATCGATGCGACGTTTTGGAAGATTTTCCAAGGCAGGGAAGCCTTTCTTTAATCGCAGATAGATTGCGCTGAGTTTGCCGATGTTCGCCGTTCTAAAGTGCGCACCGTCGCGGTCGATAACTCAGAGTACGCATGGGCTCTATCTCCTCATAACAATACATGCGACGTTCAGTGCTAGCGTTTCCCCTTGCCAAAACTATAAATATCCGCAGGTGAAGTCATGAATATCAAGCAGAAGCTGACCTGGGCGTTCGCAGCTATCGCGTGCGTCCCGGTCATCTTGGTCGCCGTTTTGGTAGTGCTGAATTTGCGAGAGGGGGCCCAGGCCAATTTTCTCGACAGCAGCGGTCGTGAGATCCGCCAGATCGACAATGGCATGAAGCAGTTTTTCGACGGCATAAGCCAAAACGTCGACTATATAGCCAAGGACCCGCGCGTTGTCGCGGCCAAAGACCTCAAGAGCTACGCGGGTGCCGAAGCTGCGCAAATTCCACTTACTCAGGCCAACAAAGAGCTGCTGGCGATATTTGACCAGTTCGCCAAAAGTCATCCGAGTACTGCTTACCTGTCCCTGGGTCTGAGTGACGGCGGCTACGCCAGTTGGCCGGACGACACCAAGCTGAACAACTACGATCCGCGCGTCCGTCCCTGGTACAAAGCGGCCATCGCCACGCCAGGCGCCACTGTGCGCACGGGTGCCTACTATTGGGCACCGGACGATGTGACGCTGATCGGCACCGTGCGTACTGTCGCCGACGCCGCCGGGAATATCCTGGGAGTGGTTGGCCTTGATGTATCGCTTAAACAGCTCACTGAACTGGTGCGCAACATCAAGCTGGGCGATAGCGGCTACCTGATGCTGGTGGAAGACAACGGTAACGTGCTGGTAGACGCCAGCGACGCGAAGCACAACTTCAAGCCTCTGGCCGACCTGGGTCCCAACTACGCCGAACTAGCCAAGGGAGGCGACGGCGTGACCCAAATCGAGATTGATGGCGTGGCCTACATGGCCAACGTGGTCAGTTCCAAAGGCCTGGGCTGGCGCTTTATCGGCCTGATCAAGCGTGATGAAGTGATGGCCGACGTCAGCCGGCTGACCTGGCTGATCGCCGCCATTGCCGCGGCATTGGCGTTGGTGTTCGCGATAGTAGGCGCCAGCTTTGCCAGCGTCATCGTGCGTCCGATTCGCGGCGTGGCCGACGGCCTGCAAGAAATCGCCGAAGGAGAAGGCGACCTGACGCGCCAACTCCAGGTGCAGGGCAAGGACGAAACCGCCAGCCTGGCGGGCTGGTTCAACCAGTTCCTTAGCATGATTGCACAATTGGTGCAACGCATCGGCAACGCCTCATCTGACCTGCAGACCGCGGCCGCCGACACTAGCGAAGTGGCCAACAACATGAACCAGGCTGCAGGTCGCCAGCGTGAGGCCGTGGAGTTGGTGAGCACCGCATTCAACGAAATGGTCGCTACTGCCAACGAAGTTGCACGTTCGTGCAGTGCTGCCGCGACGAGTGCCGACGAAGGCTACCGCGACGTACATGACGGCCAGCAGCACATCGGCGAAGCCACCGGCAGCGTGCTCAAGCTCAGCGAAGACCTGCAGAAGTCGACCCAGACCATGCAGTTGCTGGAGCAGGACAGCCAGAACATCAACACCATTCTCGATACCATCCGCTCGATTGCCGAGCAGACCAACTTGCTAGCGCTCAATGCGGCGATTGAAGCCGCGCGCGCCGGTGACCAAGGCCGAGGTTTCGCCGTAGTCGCCGACGAAGTCCGCGCCCTGGCTCGCAGGACAGCCGACTCCACCGGCGAGATCGACAGCTTGCTGGGCAATCTCGCCCGCCGCACCCAAGAGGTCACGCAGCAGATGCAAGGCAGCCTGCAAGTGTCCCACGCCAGTGTGGAACGCATTCAGCAGGCGCGTGACAGCTTCGACAAGATCCGTGGCTCGGTGGACTCGATCCGCGACCAGAATACCCAGATCGCCACAGCCGCTGAGGAGCAGCACCAGGTGGCCGAAGAGATCAATCGCCACATCGCGCAGATCCATGCCGATGCCCAACTGGTCGAAGGCTTTGCTCAGTCGTCACAGGCTGGCTCGGGTCGATTGATAGACATTTCCGGTCAGCTCAAAGGCCTGGTGGGTCGTTTCAAATATTAGTATCCCGACCCGAATGAAAACGGTGAGCGCTCACCGTTTTCACTCGGCCGACATACGCAGTTTTATTGCTTCCACTGTTCCGCTGAAAGCCTTAGACCGGTCTATCGAATAGCGGAGAAGACCCCTAGAGACTATCCGGATCGCCAAAAAACATCTGAATCCGCGACCGCAGCCACCGCTCACCCGGATCATTATCCTGCGACCCACGCCACGCCATATGCAACTCAAACGTACGCGTAGGCAACGGCGGATCTTCCGCGCGAACGCCACCAGCCGCCGTCAGCGCCTCCGCAGTGTAATCCGGCACGGTCGCCACGATGTCAGTGCCGGCCAGCAACGTACTCAAGCCATTGAACTGCGGCACAGCCAGTACGACATGTCGTTTGCGCCCCAGCTTCTCCAGCTCTTCATCAATGAAACCACTGAGGTCACCGGCAAACGACACCAGTGCATGCGGACGCGCGCAGTAGTCGTCCAGGCTCAACGGTCCCGGCACGGTATCGGCGCGCAGCAGTTTAGGCGCGCTGCGACGCAGGACCTTGCGCTTGGCGTTGGCCGGCAGGTCCGTGGTGTAGCTGACGCCAATGGAGATCTCGCCGGAGGCCAACAGGCCTGGCATCAATATGTAATTGACGCGACGAATCACCAGCACGATTCCTGGCGATTCGGCGCGCAGGCGTTTGAGCAGCATCGGCAGCAGGGCGAATTCGACGTCGTCGGACAAACCGATCCGAAATACCGAAGTGCTGGTGGCCGGGTCGAATTCGGCTGCACGGCTGACGGCGGTCGAAATCGAATCGAGGGCCGGCGAGAGCAGGGCGAAGATTTCCACCGCGCGGGCGGACGGTTCCATGCTGCGCCCGGTGCGCACGAATAGCGGGTCATCGAACAGGCTGCGCAGGCGCGAGAGCGCCGCACTGATCGCCGGTTGACCGAGAAACAGTTTTTCTGCCGCCCGGGTCACACTGCGTTCGTGCATCAATGTTTCGAATACGATCAACAGGTTCAGGTCGACACGACGCAGGTCATTACGATTCATCTGGAGTCCTGGCAGAGTCATCAAGCTTGACGAGAGCGGCCATATGAGAACAATGGCCGGCATGAATCTTACGGGGAAAGACTGGTACTCTGCACCGGAAAATTCAGCTTAACTGAGACGATGGCAGCAGTTTTTCACGGATTTTGCCAATGCCGCCCATACTGCGGAATCAATGACAGGCATGTCGACTATTAATAGCCACTGATAGTCTTGGGTCAAAAGCCCAGATAGAGTTCAGGGCATTAGAGGTTACTTTGACGAGGTTTGCGATGTCCCGCACGATCCGTTTTCACAAGTTTGGTCCGGCCGAGGTGCTCAAATGCGAAGAGCATGCGGCCGCTCAGCCAGGTCCTGGCGAAGTGCAGGTGCGTGTCGAGGCGATCGGCATCAGCTGGTATGACACCCTCTGGCGTCAGAATCTGGCCTCGTCTCAGGCGCGACTGCCTGCGGGTCTTGGTCACGAGATGGCCGGTGTGATCACCGCTGTCGGCGACGGTGTTGATGATCTGGCAGTGGGTGACAAGGTCGCCAGTTTTCCGGCCGAGAGTGCGAACGACTACCCGGTCTACGGCGAATCGATCGTGCTGCCGCGTACTGCGCTGACCCGTTATCCGGATGTGCTCAGCCCGATCGAAGCCAGCGTGCACTACACGCCGCTACTGATCGCCTACTTTGCCTACGCCGATCTGGCGCGGGTCAAGCCGGGTCAATTCGCTCTGGTCACTGACGCCAGCCATTGCGCCGGTCCTTCGTTTGTCCAGTTGGGTAAGGCAATGGGTGTGCGGGTGATTGCCGCGACCAAAGAAGCCGAAGAACGCGAGTACCTGCTGTCCCTTGGTGCAGAAAAGGTCATCGTCACCGAAGAGGAAGATCTGTTGATGCGAATCAACAAGATCACCGACAACCGTGGTGTCGACGTGGTGTTCGACGGCCTCGGCGGGCCGCAGATGTCGCTGCTTGGCGATGTGCTGGCGCCGCGTGGCAGCCTGGTGCTGTACGGTTTGCAGGGCGGCAACCAGACGCCGTTCCCGGCCTGCGCAGCGTTCCAGAAGAACATCCAGTTCTTCGTGCATTGCATCGGCAACTTCACCGGCAAGCCGGAACTGGGCATCACTCAGGATCACGTCGCTTTGCAACGTGCCTTGCGTGACATCAACCAGTTGACCGCTGACCGCGTGCTGCTGCCCCTCAAGACCCGTGTATTTCCGTTCAACGAGTTCGTCGAAGCGCATCGCTACATGGACGAATGCCCTTGTCGCGAACGGGTTGCTCTGCAAGTCGAACCGGCGTAAGCCTTGTAATCAGAGTCCGTGGCCCCACGGACTCTTGTGCGTTTATCCTACCGTGTAAAACAGAGACTCCGAGAGCTGCACCCGACGCCGTTCAGCAACTGAACTGGTTTTTGCTCTCGATCTGTATCTTCTAATCACAACATAAGCCCTGATAATTGAATGATTACTTTCATCTCAAGGAATGAGCCATGACTGTGCATTCAATTCGTCCCTCACATTATCAAACGGCTAAAACTGTTGATCGCACCAACTTCTGTTTAATTGTTGTAGGGCTATTCCGAAACCGCGTCTCTTTTTCTTGTACTCACTTGTCGTGGGATGTTGTGGGAAGTTTCCTAGGAAGATTTAATTCTAGAAAATCCCTAGCATTTACAGAGGGTTGACACTGCCTTTCGGTGGTAGGCTGGCTTTCTTGAACTCAAGTGTTTCAAATAACTACAATTTTGTAAGTGTTAGCATTTGAGCGTCTATTACTTATTGATGAATTGTCGTGCGGCTAATGTTTTGTCTGCATG
The DNA here is from genome assembly GCF_900187515.1 of Pseudomonas sp. Irchel s3f10. Classification (NCBI taxonomy): domain Bacteria; kingdom Pseudomonadati; phylum Pseudomonadota; class Gammaproteobacteria; order Pseudomonadales; family Pseudomonadaceae; genus Pseudomonas; species Pseudomonas sp. Irchel s3f10. The sequence goes on along the minus strand of NZ_FYDZ01000008.1, from coordinate 57,384 downwards.
CCATGAAACTTTTGATACCGGGTAAATACCGATGAGCACTATCCATGATCAGGCAATGAATTACGTCTACCAGCAAGTCTTGCAGCGCCTGCTGAGTTTCTTCTCTCGCGCAGAGCGCACGGCATTGCAGTTGCTGATCCAGCGGCTGGCCGTCGCTGCTGGCGGCATGGAGAACATCGGTCATTTCAAAGTGCTGGTGAACCAGTCCGGGGCGCGTGACAGCTGTTATACGCTGGCTTTGTTGCGGGCTGCGCAGCTGACTATCGCCGGGCGGGCCCCCGCAACCTTTCAATTGCGTGTAGCGACCCTGCGTTGGAACGGCAACACTCAAACGGCACTGCAGAACATGCATCGCAGCTTCAGTGCGCTGTTCCTGTATGACGATCCTCGGGTCGAGCTGATGATGGTCGATCATCGCCAGGTTTTGCCGTTCGACCATCAGGCACCACTCAGCGACGAGGGGCGTGAAGCCCATCGCGTGAATTTGCTGGTGCTTGGTCATCGCCGAACGTTCAACGAACCGCTCGAATTGTGGGATGACGCCTATCTGGCTACCGCTGAGTTCTACGGTCAGATCGCTCGCTGGAACAGTGGTGTTGATGCAATGATCGGTAGCGAGCCCCCACAGCGCCAGAAGCACTTCCTCGACGGATTGAGTCGAGCAGTACAGAAAGCGGCAATCTCCGGACCACTGCTCAATACCTCGGGCTTTGAAATGCTGTTCCCTGTGCTCGATGGCCTGGGGGGTGATTATTATCGCGAGTTCTACACCGACGAAGATCGCGTGACGTGGCGGCCCGAAGGGCAGTTCGAGGCCTGTCGGCGTACCGGTTTCATCAATATCAACGACATGATCGTCGGCAAACTGGAAGAGCGCTGGCCTTTGCTCAGCGACTTTCTGGGATTCCAGGCAAATGACCAGAGCCTTTATCAAAATGACGACGAATACGCAGAGCCCTTGGTCGCGGCGCATTTGCGTGGTTTGCAGGCGCAGTTCATCGAAGGTCGCACGTATGAGGATGGAATCGGCAAATACCTGCAGAACCGCTTGATGGAGATGCGGCGCAAGCAGGTGCCCGAACCGCTGTGCGAACAGTTGCTCAGCAGTTTTGGTGACCTTGAAGATCCCAAGCACTTGCGTATGCAGGCAGAGGCCAGTTTGTTGGCGAGTTTCGATCTGAACGAAGCGCAGTTGACGTGTCTGTTGTTTGCACCGTTTATAGATAGCGGTGCCGGGCTCGAAAGGTTCCTGCGCAATTGTCATCCCGGGATGTTGGTGGCGATGCCTGATCTGCATCGGGCCATGCAGGGCCTCAATGCGCCGGAACAGGTCCTGAAGTGGATGACCGATGTCAGCGGTTTGCCGGTCGCGATGATTGTTCGTCTTTACGCAACGGGGCCCATTCGCATGCCGGCAACCAGCGAAGGCGCTGCGGATGACGCAAATCTGAACGAGGCGGGTCGCGGGGCGACAGTCGATCGGTCGGCGGAAGGCTGAACGTGAGCCATCTGCCAGTTTTTGTATCCCGGCCAATGGCTGCGGGGTCGTGAAGGCTCAGGAAACCGACTTCGTTTATCAGGCGGTTTACCGCTACCTGACGCAACTGATCGACGAAGCGGGGAGCAGTTCGGCAGTGCGCCTGCCTTCGTTGCGGCAGTTGGCTGACCGACTGAATGTGTCCATTTCGACCGTTCAGTACGCCTATGCACTGCTGGAAAAGGAAAACAGGGTCTATTCGATCGCCAAGTCCGGGTATTACGCGCAGGCGCTACCCACGATCGAGTTGCCCGGTAGTGGCAATGACTTGCTTGAGACGGTCTACGTCAACGCCCGCCGCCCGGGCATGTGTGTGTTGAGCGCCGACGATCCGGCGACCTTGCAACCGCTGGACAGTCCGCTGTTGATGCTTGAGCGGGAACTGCTGCGGCAATATCCCCGACAACCACAATTGCTGTTGCAACCTTGCGGTGATCTGGAACTGCGCACAGTGCTTGCGGCGCGCTACACCTCGTCAACGACGAATTGCTGGCATGCGGATGATGTCTATGTCGGTGCCGATCTACGCGGTGTGCTTGAGATACTCATCTCGGTGCTTGAGTTGCGCGGCGCCACGGTCGTGGTTGAATCGCCCTGTGACTGGATAATCCTGCGTCTGCTGGAAACTGCCGGGGTGCGGGTTATCGAGTTGCCGCTACTGGAGGGGGGAGTGATCGATCCGCAACGGCTGGAGTCATTGCTTAAAAGCGAGCCGGTGCGATTGATTCTTCTGTCCTCGGTATTGAGCATGCCTCACGGTAGCCTGCTGTCTCAGGCCAATCGGCAAACGGTTGCACATTTGCTCGGGTGTCATGGCACCTGGGTGCTGGAAAACGACTGCTACAGCGAACTCGACGAAGCGGTCGGCACCGATCGCTTGCGCGACTGGCTGGACCCTGATCGTTTGTTGATATTTTCAACGTTCGAGAAATTCATCGGTGCGGAGGCTCCTTTTGGTTATGTCCTGTCACACCATTGGCGAAGTGAGCTGCAGCGCCACTTTCTGCTGCGAGCATTTCGCTTGTCGCCTATTCGCCAGAAGGCAATTGCCAGGCTGTTGGCTGGCGGTCGCCTGGATCAGCATTTGTCCGTACTCAGACGTATGCTCAGAGAGCGCCGCACGCCCCTGATTCAGCTACTGCGCGAGCGTCTGGGCGATGTATTGCAAATTGTCGAGCCGCAGGGAGGGGCGACGATCTGGGCGCGCTCACTACGTCCGGTGGATATGGGGAACGTTTTTCATCGCCTGCTCAAGCAACAGATCATTATTGCGCCCGGTGAGTTGTTCAGTCTGCAAGGGTTGCATACGCACCATTTGCGTTTGAGCCCGCTGTTCAATGGTGACCATGACTTGGTCAGCGTCGCCGGGTTGCTGGGCGAAGCGTTGCGGCTGGCGCCGTCAGACTAACGTTAAAAAACATCGGAAGTGCCGCGGATAGATACCATCGCGCTGCGGTCAAACTGCCAGTAAACTGCGCTCTATTCCTGAACCACTCTATTTCAGAGGTTTTGCATGACACTCAGTCCTTTTGCGGGCAAACCGGCACCGGCAGAATTGTTGGTCGATATCCCGCGACTGGTAACGGCTTATTACACCGGTCAGCCTGACGCTTCCATTTCCACGCAACGTGTGGCGTTCGGTACTTCCGGGCATCGGGGCAGTTCCTTCGACTTGAGTTTCAATGAATGGCATGTTCTGGCCATCAGTCAGGCGATCTGTCTGTACCGTGAAGCCCAAGGGATCACCGGACCGCTGTTTGTCGGCATCGACACACACGCGCTGTCGACCCCGGCCGGGGCCAGCGCGCTGGAAGTATTGGCGGCCAACGGTGTGACCGTAATGATCGCCGAAGGGGATGAATACACGCCAACGCCCGCTATTTCCCACGCCATTCTGTGCTACAACCGTGGCCGTACTTCGGGCCTGGCCGATGGCGTTGTCATAACGCCGTCGCACAACCCGCCGCAAAGCGGTGGCTACAAATACAACCCAACCAACGGCGGCCCGGCCGACACCCACATCACCAAGTGGATCGAAGCCAAGGCCAACGAACTGCTGGCCAATAAGCTGGCAGGGGTTAAACGCATCAGCTACGAGCAAGCCCTCAAGGCCAGCACCACCCATCGTCACGACTACGTGAATACCTACGTGGCCGACCTGATCAACGTGATCGACTTCGACGCCATTCGTGACGCCAAACTGCGCCTGGGCGTTGATCCGCTGGGTGGAGCAGGGGTGCGCTACTGGTCGGCAATTGCCGAGCATTACCGTCTGGACCTGGACGTGGTGAACAAGGAGGTCGATTCGACCTTCCGTTTCATGACCGTCGACTGGGATGGCCAGATTCGGATGGACCCATCGTCGAGCCACGCGATGCAGGGGCTGATCGGCCTGAAAGAGCGCTTCGATGTCGCTTTCGCCTGCGACCCCGATCACGACCGCCACGGCATCGTGACGCCGTCCGGTGGTTTGCTCGCGCCGAACAACTATCTGGCGGTGTCGATCGATTACCTGTTCCAGAACCGCCCGCAGTGGCGCGCGGATGCTGGCGTGGGTAAAACCGTGGTCAGCAGTGGTTTGATCGATCGCGTGGCCAAGCGTCTGGGTCGTCGTCTGTACGAAGTCCCGGTCGGTTTCAAATGGTTCGCTGACGGCCTGTTCGATGGTTCGTTGGGTTTCGGCGGCGAAGAGAGCGCCGGCGCATCGTTCCTGCGCAAGGATGGTGGCGTCTGGAGCACCGACAAGGACGGTCTGATCCCGGCCTTGCTCGCCGCCGAAATGACCGCACGCACCGGCCGCGATCCGAGCCAGGCCTACAAGGCATTGACCGATGAGCTGGGCGAGCCGTTCTCGGTACGCGTCGATGCCAAGGCCAATCCGGAGCAGAAAGCACTGCTGAGCAAGTTGTCGCCTGACCAGGTCACTTCGACCGAACTGGCTGGCGAGAAAATCCAGAGCATTCTTAGCCATGCACCGGGCAATGATCAGGCGATTGGCGGTCTTAAGGTGATGACGGAAAACGGCTGGTTCGCCGCGCGTCCGTCGGGCACCGAAGACATCTACAAGATCTACGCTGAAAGCTTTATCAGTGACGACCACCTCAAGCAATTGGTCGTTGAAGCGCAGACACTGGTGGATGGCGCCATCTCCAGCAAGTGATGCTCACCAGCGCATGAAAAAAGGGGCAACCGAGATGGTTGCCCCTTTTTTTTGTCCTGCACTTCAGACGATTAAGCCAAGTCCACCAAGACGATTTCACTGTCCTCAACGGCCGTGACGGTCAGCACACGCTCGTGCGCTACCGCGACACCATCTCGAGCTTGTGCACGCAAGCCGTTGACTTCAATCGCGCCGGTGGCCGGTACCAGATAGGCGCGACGGCCTTCATCCAGACGATATTCCGCGGTTTCACCCGCCTTGAGATTGGCCGCGACCAACCTTGCATCAGCGCGAATTCGCAGGCTCTGGTCATCGCCATCCTTGCCGCTGGCCAAGGTGACAAAGCCTTCGCGCTGGCCTTTCGGAAATGGTTTCGCACCCCACGATGGCGGGGCGCCGGTTTCCGTCGGCAGAATCCAGATCTGGAAGATCTTGGTGTCTTTCGCTTCCAGGTTGTATTCGCTGTGAGCAATGCCGGTGCCGGCGCTCATTACCTGGACGTCGCCAGCCTCGGTGCGGCCCTTGTTGCCCAGATTGTCCTGGTGAGTAATCGCGCCTTCCCGGACATAGGTGATAATTTCCATGTCGCGGTGTGGGTGCTGCGGGAAACCGGTGCCCGCCGCGATCACATCATCGTTCCACACCCGCAAGTTGCCCCAGCTCATGCGCTGCGGGTCGTAGTACTCGGCGAACGAAAAGTGGTGATGGGCATCCAACCAGCCGTGATGGGCGCCGCCCAGCGAGCTGAAGGGTCTGAGTTCAAGCATGATCGTCTCCTGAAAAGGTTCGTCATGGGGCGTGATGAGTTGCACCCGACGCGATACCGGTGGTTTATGACGGCGATCATCTATCAGTCAACTATCGATAAAAAGCGTAAAAAGTGCGGCATTACCATCGAAACGATTGATAAGAAAAGGCTCGAAAGGATCTCATCCAACCTTCAGTTCATCGCCTAAACCAATGACCTGTAAGCATTTCGCTAGAACTGAGCGGCAAATACAGACACCATAGCCGCCACAGCCTCACACACTGGAGCCCGTCAGCGTGGCGCAACACACCCCCGATCTTCCTCCCGAACTTCGCCCCTTGGCCGAGATGCCATGGTTCAAACGCCTGGCTGCACGCTTCTTTGGTCACGGTTTGACCCGGCTGCGGGCTCAACACCGAGCATCGTGGTTGCACGGTCAAGCCGACGGCTTTCGCAGCGGCCATACCGCTGGTGTCGAATATGGCTTCAACGAGGGCAAGCTTGAGGGGCTGGAAGAGGGTCGTCAGGTGCTGCTGATCCGTGACAGTCGCAACACCGAGCATCGCCCGCCCAGTGTCGATAATCACCTGTTTGACGATTGGCGCCTGCCGCTGACGGGCGAGCTGAAAAAGCGCATGAAGGCTGATGTCGCACGTTTATTGCCTGAGCACGCTCAGCCAAGCGTCGCGCAATGGAAGATGATTTTCAGTGAAACGCCGTCGACCTCTGTGGTCGCCGGCGCCGGCGCGGGCAAGTCCACCACACTGGTGCTGCGCATTCTGTTGCTCCACCACTATCTGGGCTTTGAACTGGATTCGATGACCGTGGTGACGTTTACCCGCGAGTCGCGCAAGGATTTCATAAACAAGCTGATCGAGCTGTTCGCACTCTGGGGCCAGACGCTGAATCTGCGCCAGGCGCGCGAACTGGTGCGTACCTTCCACTCGCGCATTCTGCCGATGGTGCGCAGCTTGCCGGGTTTCGAACGCTTGCAGGCCTTTGAAAACCTCAGTCACCGCGCACAAGGTGATGAGCAGGAGGTCGACAGTAATCCGTTCGACCTGCGCATCAACGACGTGCAACGTCAGCAACTCAACGCCTGTTATCACCGCTTGTTCAATGACGACGAGCGTTTCCGTCAATTGATTCAGCCATTGTCTCGCGCCGGTTTGCAGCTCAAGGAGTTGGAGCGCGATCACCTCGACGTGCAAAAACGCGTTGCGGTGACGCAGTTGGCCTCCCAGCGCGACGAAGAACTGTGCGATGCCATCGAAGACTTGTGGTTTCGCGCTGGCGCCTGGCCGATCAAGGGCATTGAGCCGAACCGGCAGAGTTTCGATATCAACGGCGCAAAATTTCATTGCCATGGCTATATTCCGAGCCTTGATGCCTGGGTGGTGCTCGGCTTCGATCCGCGGGAAAATCCGCAGCTGAGCCGGCCAAACGCCAAGCTCAGCGTGCGCGCAGAGTGGGCAGTCAAGCGCACCCTGTTTCAAGCTTTCTGTCGTAAGCCATTGATTTGGCTTGATAGCTACGAGGGGTCGAAGCGCGTTCTGGCAACGCTGGCAGGCGATGCCAGCGCCGGGCCGGGCTTCGATTACAAGGTCAAGGGTGAGCTGACTTCCGCGCCGTTGCTCGACTGTTTCGTGGCGGCAGCGGGCTTCATCGAGAACCTTGGCCTGGACGTGCCTGATGCGGTCGGTCGCATGAGTTTTGCCAAAGACGATCCTGACCGTTTCTTCTTTGAGGCCCTGAGTCTGTTCTGGCGGGCCTTTGAAGATCATCTGCTGGATCAGAAACCGCCGATCATGACCTACAACCGTATGTTCGCGCTGTTCAGCGAGCACTCGCCGGAGAACCTCAAGCTGTTGAGCGATGAGTTGCTCCGGCCGCTGTCGCACCTGATGATCGATGAGTTTCAGGACGTCTCGCCGCAGATTGTTTCGTGGATACGCGCCAGCCTCAGCGAAATACGCAGCCGAGGTCCGGCCATGCACGTCGGGCGGGGCGCACAGCGTTCGTCGCTGCTGTGCGTCGGCGATGACTGGCAGTCGATTTACGGTTGGCGCGGCAGCTCGCCGAGTTACTTCATGGCGTTCGACAAGGAGTTCCCGTCGCCGAGCACCACGCGGGTGATGCTCAGTGACAATTACCGCAGTCATCAACACATCATTGATGCCGCTGAGCACATCGTCCGCGCGGCGCCGGCGATCCCCGGCAAAAAAGCCAAGGCCAGCGGCGCGCCCAAGCCGCTGCAGCCAGTCAATGTGCTGGAGCGCGACGATCAGGCTTTGGGGCAACGCCTCGCCGAGCACTACCGCCAAGGTCATTCAATCTTGATGCTTTATCGAAAAAGCGGCGATAAGTCATTGATTGAAGAACATATTCAGTCTGTAGTTAATGTGGATTCGAGCTTGCCTTACGAAGCACGGCGTCTGAAACAACTGACCTACCACAGCGCCAAAGGCTTGCAGGCGGATGCGGTGTTTTTGCTCGGTGACTGTCAGCACCTGACCAGTTCGCCCTACAAGAACCAGGTCTACCGCATGGCCGGATTGGGTAAGTCGGGCGACAGTGAGCCGTACGACAGTGCGCAAAAGGACGAGATCCTGCGCCTGGCGTATGTCGGCATCACGCGGGCTGTCAGCCATTGCTACTGGTATGTCGAACCGCAGGAGGCGCAAGCGGTGAACATGCCCAGGGCGTCCGATCGGGTGGCCAAAGGCAAGCCATTCTTCGTTGATCACCGCACCTCCAAGCAAACCGCGTGAGCACAAAAAAGCCCGCATCGATGCGGGCTTTTCGTTTTAAATCATAAGCTTATGCGTAACTCTTGAGAGACTCTGGAGGAATGAACGCTTCCAGTTCATCCTCCACAGCCTCGATGATTCGCTCGACATCCGCTGCATTCATCACCGTCGCGCACGGGATCCCGGCGATGGCGATCATGGTTTCGCCGCTGGCACGATCGAACAGTCGGGCGATCATACTGCCCGGCGCGTCCATCGTTGCTTCAAACCCCATCGGATGAAAATGCCAGCGCATCAACTGGCATGCGTTGGGGAACGTGACTTTGCTTGACCCTTTATTCATGTGTTGCCCGCCTTCTTCATCGAGCGCTTCCGTTTGCTCATGTTAGGTGGGAAGAGCCTTCATTGGCTCAACCGGTGACTGACATTAAAAGTAGCATCTGCATGTGAAATTCCTGTGAGATTTTTCAGTTCATTTTGCGATTGCTTCGCATTTTTTGATGTAAGTCACGGCCTACGCAATCTTCGCCAAAAGGCCACTACGGATTAGCAATTGAAGCCCGCGCCGAACTTCGGCAAGCTCGGTTCTTTTTCGCCGAGCCTCTTATGCACGCCGACGACGACGGCCCAGAACAGACCCAGGCCACGGCGGCCACGGTCATGCGTTATCACCTGAGCTGGAAGCACCGCGACCTCGACAGCGTCATGGCGCTGTACCACCCGGAGATCCAGTACAACGATTTCTTCCAGAACCGCGTGCTCGGTCTCGACGAGTTGCGCGAGTACGTGCGCGTGAGCATGCCGCGTGAATCCGACGAAGCGCTTGAGCACTGCGACCGCATCCGTGTCGATGGCAACACCGCGTTCATCCAATATGAAGTGACGCTGCGCGGTGGTGAAGGGCTGGTGTCGTTCCGCTCCAGTGAAGCGATCACGGTCAAAGAAGGACTGATCTGGCGCGTCAATGAATACGCTTCATTGGTGCGCGCGCAGTCCGCCAGCACAAAGGTACCCAGTCAGCGTCCAGCGGCCAGTCGCCTGGGCCTGTCGCCGCGCCAGTTGAGCTTCATGGCCGAAGACCTGCAGCAGTATTTCGAAAAACAGCAGCCGTACCTCGATCCCGAACTCGACTTGCAGCGGGTGGCGAAGGAGTGCGGGTACAGCCGCAATCAGATTTCCTATCTGCTCAATCAGGTGCTCGGGCAAAGCTTCTATCGCTATGTCAATCAGGCGCGCCTGCAACATCTGCTGCGCTCGTTGGATAACGCCACGCCGCCGCTGCGCATCGATGAGCTGGCGTTCGCCGCCGGTTTCAATTCGTTGTCGGCGTTCTACAGCTGTTTCCGCCAGCACACCGGCCAGTCGCCCAAGGCCTACGCGAAACAAATTTCTTTGCGGGCACGCGCGCAAGACTTCGACTGAACACAGCCACTAGGATCGACGCCATCGAAGGTTTTCAGTGGCGGAGTCTTGCATGCCGGCGTGGCGCACTATCAGTTTGTGGATGGATCAACTCGATGAGCCGCTGACCGCGCGGCCCGAGCTTGAACGAGATCTGGACGTCGACGTGGCGATCATCGGCGCCGGTTACACCGGATTGTGGACGGCGTACTACCTGAAGAAACTCGCGCCGGGTCTCGACATTGCGATTGTCGAAGCGCAGACCGCCGGATTTGGCGCCTCTGGGCGTAATGGCGGCTGGCTGATGGGCAACCTGCTCGGCGAGGATCGTCTGCTGGCCGGGTTGTCGCCAGAGCAACGCCGCGCCTCATTCGATCTGCTGCACAGCATTCCTGATGAAGTCGAAATCGTCCTCGAACGCGAAGGCATCGATTGCGATTACCGTAAGGGCGGCGTGCTGTATTGCGCGGCGCGCTATCCAGAGCAGGAAGCCTCGCTGCGTGAATATCTGGCCAAGCTGCACGCCCAGGGCCTGACCGACGACGATTACCGCTGGCTCAGCCCCGAGCAACTGGCGCAGCAGATCCGTGTGGCCAAGCCTTATGGCGGGATTTACGCGCCACACGTGGCGACCATCCACCCGGCGAAACTGGTGCGCGGTCTGGCGCGCACCGTGCAGAACATGGGCGTGAAGATCTACGAAAACAGCCCGGTCACGCACTGGCAGTCGGGCAGCTTGCGCACCGCCAAAGCCAGCGTGCGCAGTCGCTGGATCGTGCCGGCCGTCGAAGGTTATTCGGTGACTTTGCCGCCGCTGGGCCGCTATCAATTGCCGGTGCAGAGCCTGATTGTCGCCACCGAACCCTTGTCTGCCGCGACCTGGGACGAAATAGGCCTCAGCCGGGGTCAGGCATTCAGCGAGTTCAGTCGTCAGGTCACCTACGGCCAGCGCAGCGCCGACAATCGTCTGATTTTCGGCGCCCGAGGCGGTTATCAGTTTGCCGGAAAGCTGCGGCATAACTTCGATCTGACCCGCGATGAAGTCGAGCTGCGCCGCTATCTATTCGGCGAACTGTTCCCGCAGCTGAAAAACGTGCAGATCACCCACGCCTGGGGCGGCAACCTCGGCATGTCCCGGCACTTCAAACCGCACATGCTCTGTGATCGCGCCAATGGCATCGCGCTGTCAGGCGGTTATGGCGGGGAGGGCGTCGGCGCCAGCAATCTCGGCGGCCGCACCCTGGCCGATCTGATTCTTGAGCGCGATACCGAGCTGGTTCGCCAGCCATGGGTGCTGCCGGACGGTGGCATTCATGCGCTGCGTGCGTGGGAACCGGAGCCGTGCCGTTGGCTCGGCTACAACGCGATCATCAAAAGCTTCGTCCACGAAGACCAGACCTTGGCCAACCCGGTGACCGCGCCATGGCGGCGCAAACTCGCCAGCCAGGTCGCGGGGTTCATGGAAGGTTTCATGCACTAAAAGCCGTTAATTTAAAAGACAGGTCAGACCATGAGCATTACCCAGTTCAAAAACACCGCAACCCTGCTACTCGATGAATCCAGTCCGGTAGCCGTACCCCTCGGCGAGCCGGTGGCGATCGCTTCAACCACCAGCGTCGAGCGCGACGACGGCGCCGAAACCGGCGTCTGGGAATGCACCCCCGGGCGCTGGCGCCGGCAGATCACCGCGCAGGAGTTCTGTCACTTCATTTCCGGGCGCTGCACGTTCACCCCCGACGGTGGCGGCGAAACCCTGCACATACAAGGTGGCGACGCACTGATGTTGCCGGCCAACACGCTCGGTATCTGGGATATCCAGGAAACCGTGCGCAAGAGCTACGTGCTGATTTTCTGATTGTTTTGATCCTTTGATTGCCTGCCAACAAAAAAGAAAACCCACACAGGAATCGATCCATGATCCGCAAGACCCTCGCTCTGGCACCGCTGATGCTCGCTGTTTCCCTTGCTCAGGCAGCGGAAACGGTCAAGGTTTACAACTGGTCCGACTACATCGCGCCGGACACCACCAAGAACTTCGAGAAAGAGACGGGCGTGGGTGTCACCTATGACGTCTACGACAGCAACGAAACCCTCGACGGCAAGTTGATGACCGGTAAATCCGGGTACGACGTGGTGTTCCCGTCCAACCACTTCATGGCCCGGCAGATTCAGGGCGGGGCACTGAAGAAACTCGACAAGAGCCAGTTGCCGAACTGGAAAAACCTCAATCCGGTGCTGCTCAAAGCCCTACAGACCAACGACCCGAACAACGAGCACGGCTTCCCGTACCTGTGGGGCAGCACCGGCATTGGTTACAACATCGCCAAAGTCAAAGCCGTGCTTGGCGACAATGCGCCGGTGGACTCCTGGGACCTGATCTTCAAGCCCGAGTACATGGAAAAACTGCAGAAGTGCGGCGTGGCGATCCTCGACAACGGCCCGGAATTGCTGCCGGCGGCGCTCAATTACCTGGGCTTGCCGCACCACAGCAAAAATCCCGAGGACTATAAAAAAGCCGAAGCGCTGTTGCTGAAGGTGCGGCCGTACGTCAGCTACTTCCACTCGTCGAAATACACCAGTGACCTGGCCAACGGCGACATCTGCGTGGCGGTCGGCTTCTCTGGCGACATCCTGCAGGCCGAGAACCGTGCCAAAGAGGCGAAGAATGGCGTCGACATCGGCTACGCGATTCCCAAGGAAGGCGCGGCGATCTGGTTCGACATGGTCGCCATGCCGGCCGATGCGCCGGACGAGAAGGCCGGTTATGCGTTCATGAACTACCTGCTGCGTCCGGATGTGATGGCCGGCATCAGCAACTACGTGCACTACGCCAATGGCAACGAGCAGGCAGACAGTCTGATCGACCCGGCGATCAAGAACGACACCAAGGTTTATCCGAGCCCGGAGATGATGGGCAAGCTGTTTGCGCTGGAGGCGATGCCGTTGAACATTGACCGGATCCGCACGCGGGTGTGGAACAAGATTCGGACGGGGAGTTGATAAATCCCCGCCGGGCATCGATGTCTGGCGGGCGTTATTTTTCTCGGCTATGGAATAACGAGCTTGGTTTTTATACCTGTCATATCTGACAGGTCTCAAGATTGATAGATTCCTGTTCAATAACCGGGCGCGGAAGTTTGGATCCCCAAATTTTCTGATCCAGGAGATTGACCATGAGCAACAAGGTTGTTGACGGAATAGAAGAACTGCCGGCAGAAATCATCAAGGGCACCATCACTCATCGGGGTACAGGGGCGGAGCATTCGTTCAATGCCACCTTCATCTATCGGGATGAGCGACAAGGAAGTCTGTACTTTCACGGGGTGATGGATAATCGAGAGCAGATAACGCTTCAGCTCAGCGAAAGCCAGGAGCCTAGCGGTACCATCAATCTGCCGGATTCGAGGGTTCTTTACCTCGTATACAGGCGCAAATTCAGGGACACAACACATTGGGATGAGTTCGCGTCCTTGTCTGGCAGTATCCTGCTGCAGCGGCAGCCAGAGAACGCAATTAACGGCCGTCTGCACTTTACAACTGAAAAAAACGACGGAAACGATTACGTGATCGATGTGGTTTTTGCGCTGAGTGCTTAAGAACCTCGATATGGGTAGGGCTCGCTCGCAAGGTTGGTGGGGTATCCGACATACCGTTCGACTGTTCCGCCGCTTTCGCGAGCAAGCTCGCTCCCCCATTTGTTTCCGGGTGGCTGATTAATGGTTGATGTCAATACACTGGCATCGCACTAATAAAGTGCGGAAAAGTGAGACGCGCCTAACAAAAAACAACTTACTCATATTTAATATTTAAATAGAAAATCGTCAGACAATTAGGCGAAAGCCGCGCAACTAAAACATTCTTTCATCCCCGCACGCTTTGTTTACGGCAGTTTTGCGAAACAGCCCGATTTGATTTCAAAAAAATCCTTTACGGCAGATTTCAAATTGTGTCAGGTTTCTTACGCCTTCATTGGGCGAGTGATAGGACGATCTCGCCAGAGAGAGTCCTATCGGACAAAAACTGTTCCATTGCTAAACAAGGAAGTGTGTTTATGTCGAAAGTAAAAGCGAATGCTATTGATACCGCCGAACAGGCTTTTCAGCTGTCTGCCTTCAGCTCGGCGTATAACCAGATCAATAGCTTCAGCCATCAGTACGATCGTGGCGGCAACCTCACGGTCAATGGCAAACCCTCCTACTCCGTCGACCAGGCCGCAACCCAGTTGCTGCGCGACGGTGCTGCCTACCAGGACAAGGATGGCAGCGGCAAGATCGAACTCACCTACACGTTCCTGACCTCGGCATCGTCCAGCACGATGAACAAGCACGGGATCACCGGGTTCAGTCAGTTCAGTGCGCAGCAACAAGCCCAGGCCAAGCTCGCCATGCAATCCTGGGCTGACGTGGCCAATGTGACCTTCACCGAGAAAACCTCGGGCGGTGACGGCCACATGACCTTCGGTAACTACAGCGGTGGCCAGGATGGCGCTGCAGCGTTCGCTTATCTGCCAGGCACCGGCGCCGGTTATGACGGCACCTCGTGGTACCTGATCAACAGTGGCTACACGCAGAACAAGAATCCGGATCTGAACAACTACGGTCGTCAGACCCTGACGCACGAAATCGGCCACAGCCTGGGTCTGGCTCACCCTGGCGACTACAACGCCGGTAATGGCAACCCGACCTACAACGACGCTTCCTACGGGCAAGATACCCGCGGCTACAGCGTCATGAGCTACTGGAGCGAAAGCAACACCAATCAGAACTTCAGCAAGGGCGGTGTCGAAGCGTATTCGTCCGGCCCGCTGATGGACGATATCGCTGCTATCCAGAAGCTCTACGGTGCCAACACCACCACTCGTACCGGTGACACCACCTACGGCTTCAACTCCAACGCCGGCCGCGATTTCCTCAGCGCTTCGTCGTCGAGTGACAAAGTGGTGTTCTCGGTGTGGGACGCGGGCGGCAAGGACACTCTGGACTTCTCGGGTTTCACCCAGAACCAGAAAATCAACCTCAATGACGCCTCGTTCTCCGACGTTGGCGGCCTGGTGGGCAACGTGTCCATCGCCAAGGGCGCGATCATCGAGAACGCCATTGGCGGTTCCGGCAGCGATCTGCTGATCGGCAACAGCGTGGCCAACGAACTCAAGGGCGGTGCCGGCAACGACATCCTCTGGGGTGGCGGTGGTGCTGACAAGCTGTGGGGCGGTGCCGGTTCGGACACGTTTGTGTTCGCTGCCAGCTCCGACTCCAAGCCAGGTGCGATCGATCAGATCCTCGATTTCGTCAGCGGTCTGGACAAAATCGATCTGACCGGCATCACCAACGGCGCCGGCCTGCACTTCGTCAGCAGCTTCACCGGTTCCGCCGGTGACGCGATTCTGACGTCGTCGGGCGGCAACAGCCTGCTGTCGGTGGACTTCTCCGGGCACGGCGTGGCCGACTTCCAGGTCAGCACAGTTGGCCAGGCAGCGACCAGCGACATCGTAGCGTGATGTAGCAGTGGAAAGCGGCGTGTGATGCGCCGCTTTCTTTGCTTGCATCGTATTGGCAGGTAAGCAAGGCTACAGGCCGGAGCGAATATTCCCATGATCAGTAAAGCTTTTACCTACAAGGTGGCGGCGTGGTTTTCGGCGGCGCTCATGATGATTTCAGGAGAAACCAGTATGGCAAGCAGCCTCAGACTCGAAGAGCCCTCGGTATTTGCGGGGCAATGGCAAGCGACATTATCTACCCGGGATGATGATCGAGAAGCGCAAAAGCAGCAGGACAAGCCTTCGAATACTTGCCTGATCGACCTTGAATCCAATCAGACCTTGGGCAAAGGGGCCGACTGTCTCGGTGCCTGGCTTGAGCAAGCCCCGATCGGTTGGTTTCCCGATCCGGACGGCCTGTCGATTACCGGCAAGGAAGGCTCAAGAATCCAGTTCTTCAGCCGACAACGTGATGGGCTTTATCTGACCACTTTGAAGTCAGGTCTGGTGATTACGCTTGAGCGCGCAGCGCAATAGCCTTGGCTATCCAGACGGCGACAAAGTTTTAATATAAAGCGCCGCGCTATGGTTATAAGTAACGCTGAGTGGCAACTGCGCCGCATTTAATTGCTTGAGTTGTTATGAAAGTGTAAGCGGTAGACAAAAAATCAAGTTCCGACGTTGTGCGGTTAATTAATTCGAGTCTCGCCAACGAGTGGCGGGAGATATTTTCCAGGAATAATCAATGAAGATGGCGAAGGCCCCAGCCACCGCGCCCTTATTCAAGGCATTGGGTGACTATAAAAGTATTCTGATCAGCGTCGGTTGCTTTACTGCGCTGATTAACGTGCTGATGCTGGTGCCCTCCATCTATATGCTTCAGGTCTATGACCGGGTGCTGTCCTCGCAGAACGAGACCACCCTGGCAATGCTGTCGCTGATGGTCGTCGGTTTCTTCGCCTTTATCGGCCTGCTGGAAGTGGTGCGCAGCTTTATCGTGATCCGCATCGGCAGCCAGTTGGAGCGCCGCTTCAACCTGCGCGTTTACCAAGCCGCGTTTGAGCGCAACCTGTTCCAGGGCGAGGGCAACGCCGGGCAGTCGCTGGGCGATCTGACGCACATTCGCCAATTTGTCACCGGTCCTGCGCTGTTCGCGTTTTTCGATGCGCCGTGGTTCCCGGTCTATCTGTTCGTGATTTACCTGTTCAACGTCTGGCTCGGCGTGCTCGCCACGGCGGGGGCGTTGCTGCTGATCGGCCTGGCCTGCCTCAATGAATACATGACCAAAAAGCCGCTGGGCGAAGCCGCCGGTTATTCGCAAAAGTCCAGTCAGTTGGCCACCAGCCATTTGCATAACGCCGAAACCATTCAGGCGATGGGCATGCTCGGTTCCCTGCGCAAGCGCTGGTTCCAGGTGCACTCGCGGTTCCTCGGTCTGCAGAATCAGGCCAGCGACACCGGTGCGGTGATCAGTTCGCTGAGCAAAACCCTGCGCCTGTGCCTGCAATCGTTGGTGCTGGGCCTGGGCGCTTTGCTGGTGATCAAGGGCGACATGACCGCCGGGATGATGATCGCCGGTTCCATTCTGATGGGCCGCGTGCTCAGCCCGATCGACCAGTTGATCGCCGTGTGGAAGCAGTGGAGCGGGGCGAAGCTGGCTTACCGCCGTCTCGATGCATTGCTGCAAGCGTTCCCGCCGAGTGACGACGCCATGGCGCTGCCGGCACCGAAAGGCCAGATCACCTTCGAACAGGTCAGCGCCGGCCCACCGGGGCAACGTGCGGCGACTCTGCAAATGGTCAACTTCAATCTGAATGCCGGCGAAGTGCTCGGCGTCCTCGGTGCATCCGGTTCCGGCAAATCGACGCTGGCCCGTGTGCTGGTCGGTGTCTGGCCAACCCTCGGCGGCACCGTGCGCCTCGATGGCGCGGATATTCATCGTTGGAACCGCGATGACCTTGGCCCGTACATCGGCTATCTGCCGCAAGACATCGAACTGTTCAGCGGCAGCATCGCCGAGAACATTGCCCGTTTCAGCGAAGCCGATCCGCAGAAAGTCGTGGCGGCTGCGCAACAGGCGGGTGTGCACGAAATGATCCTGCGTCTGCCGCAAGGCTACGACACGCAACTGGGCGAGGACGGCAGCGGTTTGTCCGGCGGCCAGAAGCAGCGCGTGGCATTGGCGCGTTCAATGTATGGCACACCGAGTCTGGTGGTGCTGGATGAGCCCAATTCCAACCTCGACACCGTCGGTGAAGCCGCACTGGCCAGCGCCATCGCTGCGCTGAAAGCCCAGGGCACCACGGTGGTGCTGGTGACGCACCGTTCTTCGGTGTTGGCCCAGGCCGACAAACTGCTGGTGCTCAATGACGGTCGTTTGCAGGCGTTTGGCCCAAGTCAGGACGTGCTCAAGGCACTCTCAGGCCAGCAAGAACAACAACGGGAAAAAGCTGCGCAGGCACCGGGCGGGCTCAGCATGAGCCGACAGTATCAGCCCACGACAAGGAATTCGGGTGTATGAGCAGCGCAAGCATGAACACTGAAAACGAAGCGAGCATGGAACACGCCTACATCACCGAACGCCCGGAGCGCGATGCGAAGTTCTTCGCACGTATGGGCTGGATTCTGGCGATCGTTGGCGCCGGCAGTTTCTTCACTTGGGCGGCGTTGGCGCCGCTCGATCAAGGCATCCCGGTGCAGGGCACGGTCGTCGTGTCGGGCAAACGCAAAGCCGTGCAGTCGATGAGCAGCGGCGTGGTCAGCCGGATTCTGGTGCGCGAAGGCGAAATCGTGAAGCAGGGCCAGCCGCTGTTCCGCCTCGATCAGACGCAAGTCGCCGCCGACGTGCAGTCGCTGCAAGCGCAATATCGCATGGCTTGGGCTAGCCTCGCGCGTTGGCAGGCTGAGCGCGACAACCTCAAGCAAGTGACCTTTCCGGCTGAGCTGAGCAATGACCCGGATCCGCGTCTGGCACTGGTGCTGGAAGGCCAGCGCCAACTGTTCAGCAGCCGTCGCGAGGCGTACTACCGCGAGCAGGCCGGACTGCGCGCAAGCATCGAAGGCGCCACCGCGCAACTGGCCGGCATGCGCCGCGCGCGTACCGACCTCAATGCTCAGGCCGACTCGCTGCAACAGCAGTTGAGCAATCTGCAACCGCTCGCCGACAACGGCTACATCCCGCGCAACCGCTTGATGGAATACCAGCGTCAACTGTCGCAGGTGCAGCAGCAACTGGCAGAAAACACCGGAGAAAGCGGCCGGGTCGAGCAGGGCATCCTTGAGTCGCGGCTGAAGCTGCAACAGCACGCCGAGGAATACCAGAAGGAAGTCCGCACGCAATTGGCCGACGCGCAGCTGAAAAGCGTGACCCTGTCGGAGCAACTGACTTCGGCCGGTTTCGACCTGCAACACAGCGAAATCATCGCCACCGCCGACGGCGTCGCGGTCAACCTCGGCGTGCACACCGAGGGCGCCGTGGTGCGTCAGGGTGAAACGTTGCTGGAGATCGTTCCGCAAGGCACCACGCTCGAAGTGGAAGGGCACTTGCCGATCAACCTGATCGACAAGGTTGGCGCGCACTTGCCGGTGGACATCCTGTTTACCGCGTTCAATCAGAGCAAAACTCCGCGTGTACCGGGTGAGGTCAGCCTGATTTCCGCCGACCAGATGGTCGATGAGAAAACCGGCGTGCCTTATTACGTGTTGCGCAGCAGCGTCAGTGACCAGGCCATGGAAAAACTCAACGGTCTGGTGATCAAGCCGGGCATGCCGGCAGAAATGTTCGTGCGTACGGGTGAGCGTTCACTGCTCAACTATCTGTTCAAACCGCTGCTTGACCGGGCCGGCTCTGCGCTGACCGAAGAATAAGGATGTTCGGCTGTATGAATAAGCTTTCCACGCTCGCAGCAGCATTCTTGCTGCTCGCGAGTCACTCGGCAGTGGCGGCCATGGGGCCGTTCGAGATCTACGAACAGGCGTTGCGCAATGACCCGGTGTTCCTCGGGGCGATCAAGGAGCGTGATGCGGGTCTGGAGAACCGTGCGATTGGCCGTGCCGGCCTGCTGCCGCGCATCGGTTACACCTACAACAAGGGGCGCAACTCCTCGAAAGCCACCTCGCTGGATGAGCGCGCGCGCAACCGTACCGACGACCGCAATTACAGCAGTTACGGCTCGGCGCTGACGTTGCAGCAACCGCTGCTCGACTACGAGGCCTATGCCGCCTATCGCAAAGGTGTCGCGCAGTCGTTGTTCGCTGACGAGAACTTTCGCGGCAAGAGTCAGGAGTTGTTGGTTCGCGTGCTGGATAACTACACCAAGGCACTGTTCGCGCAGGATCAGATCGACATCGCGCAGGCGAAGAAGAAGGCGTACGAGCAGCAGTTCCAGCAGAACGAACACATGTTCAAGCAGGGCGAGGGCACGCGTACCGACATTCTCGAAGCTGAGTCGCGCTATGAACTGGCGACCGCCGAGGAGATCGAGGCGCGCAATGAACAAGACGCGGCGCTGCGGGAACTGGGTGCGCTGGTGGGCACGCCAGCGGTGGACATTGGTGATCTGGCGCCGCTGGATCAGAACTTCCAGACCTTCGCGCTGATGCCGGCCAATTACGACACCTGGCACGAAATGGCGGTGAGCAATAACCCGAATCTGGCCTCGCAACGTCAGGCCGTGGAAGTTGCGCGTTATGAGGTGGAGCGCAATCGCGCCGGGCATCTGCCGAAAATCAATGCCTACGCCTCGATGCGCCAGAACGAATCGGAAAGCGGCAACACTTACAACCAGCGCTACGAAACCAACACCATCGGTTTTGAAGTCAGCGTGCCGTTGTATGCCGGTGGCGGGGTTTCGGCGTCGACGCGTCAGGCCAGTCGCACCATGGAACAGGCCGAGTATGAACTTGACGGCAAGACGCGTGAAACGCTGATTGAATTGCGCCGGCAGTTCAGCGCTTGCCTGTCCGGGGTGAGCAAACTGCGGGCCTATAAGAAGGCGTTGAGCTCGGCGGAAGCGCTGGTGGTGTCGACCAAGCAGAGCATTCTCGGTGGTGAGCGGACCAATCTCGACGCGTTGAACGCCGAGCAGCAACTGTTTACCACCCGCCGCGATCTTGCGCAGGCGCGGTACGACTATCTGATGGCCTGGACCAAATTGCATTACTACGCCGGGACCTTGAACGAGCAGGATCTGGCGCGGGTGGATGAGGCTTTTGTGGTCGCTCAACAGCCCTCACCCTAACCCTCTCCCAGAGGGAGAGGGGACCGAACGGGGGATATTTTAGAAGTACACCGACCTGAATGAGCGTCACTGAATCCAGCATCGACGCGGTCTTTCAGGTCGATGTATGACGAGAGACACCTCGGTCAGCTTCCTGTTCTTTGGGAAGGATCTGCTTCACCGAATCCACAATCGACCCGATTTTTCAGGTCGATGAATGATGCAAGACCCCACGGTCAGCTCCCTCTCCTGGGGGAGAGGGCTGGGGTGAGGGGAACAGGCAACACCGCAAAACAACCTGCATAAAACAATAAAAGTGAGTGGTGAACATGGACGTACGCATCAAGCCGATTTCGGTCGGCACCCTGCTGCTTGTGATTTCTGCAACCCAGGCTCAGGCGCAATACCTCGAAGCCGGCAAACCCGGCGATCCCACCAGTTGGCGCAGCGCTGAATTCCTCCGCGACTGGGGCTTGAGCCGCATGCAGGCCGAGCAAGCGTACGCCGCCGGGATCACCGGCCAAGGCGTGAAAATCGGCGCCCTCGATTCCGGTTTCGATGTCGCCCACCCGGAATTCGCTTCAGCCCGCTATCACCCGGTACTGGCCAGCGGCAGCTACATCGACGGCTCGCTGTTCAACGTCGACGGTACCCTCAACCCCAACAACGACTCCCACGGTACTCACGTCGTCGGCACCATGGGCGCCTCGCGCGACGGCACTGGCATGCACGGCGTGGCGTACAGCGCGCAGATCTACGTCGGCAACACCAACAAGAACGACAGTTTCCTGTTCGGTCCCAACCCCGATCCGCGCTATTTCAAAGCGGTGTATGACGCGCTCGCCGATGCCGGCGTACGCGCGATCAACAACAGCTGGGGCAGCCAGCCGCCGGATGTCAGCTACCGCACCCTCGCCGATCTGCACGCCGCGTACGCCCAGCACTGGAACAAAGGCACCTGGCTCGATGCCGCCGCCGATGTCTCCCGACGCGGTGTGATCAACGTGTTCAGCGCCGGCAACAGCGGCTATCCAAACGCCAGCGTGCGTTCGGCGCTGCCGTATTTTCAGCCGGATCTGGAAGGTCACTGGCTGGCCGTGTCGGGCCTCGATCAGAGCAATCAGCAGAAGTACAACCAGTGCGGCCTCGCCAAATACTGGTGCATCACCACGCCGGGAGCGAAGATCGACAGCACCATTCCCGGTGGCGGTTACGCGATCAAGTCCGGCACCTCGATGTCGGCGCCGCATGCGACCGGTGCGCTGGCGTTGGTGATGGAGCGCTACCCGTACATGAACAATCAGCAGGCCCTCGAAGTGCTGCTGACCACCGCCACGCAACTGGATGGCTCGGTCACCGACGCGCCGACTGAGCGAGTCGGTTGGGGCGTGGCCAATCTGAATCGGGCGATGCGCGGGCCGGGGCAATTGCTCGGTGCGTTCGACGCCAGCCTGGGGGCAGGGCAGCGCGATGTTTGGAGCAATGACATCTCCGACAAGGCGCTGATTCAACGCCAAAGCGAAGACCTCGCCGAGCACAGCTCCTGGCAGCAAACCCTGCAGGACAAGGGCTGGCAGAACGGCGTTCCCGCAGGCGCCAGCCAACAGGATCAGACCGATTACGCCGTTGGCACTGCCCGTGATGCGGCGGCGGCGAGCCGGGTGTACCAGGGCAGCCTGATCAAGTCCGGCGGCGGGCAGCTGATTCTCACCGGCGCCAACACCTATCGCGGTGCAACTACGGTCAATGGCGGTTTGCTCACGGTCAACGGTTCGCTGACTTCCGCTGTGACGGTGAATGACAGCGGCACCCTCGGCGGTTCCGGGCGAATCGGCGCGCTGCTTGCCAACAGCGGCGCTCGCGTGGCACCGGGCAACTCCATCGGTACCTTGAACGTGGCCGGTGACGTGACCTTCGCGCCGGGCTCGACATACGCCGTTGAACTGTCGCCGACCAGCAGCGACCGCATCGTTGCCGGCGGCACGGCCAGCGTCAGCGGCGCGACCGTCAGCCTTTCGCTGGAAAACAGTCCGACGTTGCTCACCACCACCGAAGCGCAAAGCCTGCTCGGTCGCCAGTACGACATCCTGCAAGCGACCGGTGGCATTCAGGGTCAGTTCAGTACGGTGCTGCCGAATTATGTGTTTATCGGCGGCAGCCTCGACTACGCCGCCAACGCTATTCAACTGAGCGTCGAACGTAACGCCACAACCTTCGCCAGCGTCGGGCAAACACCGAATCAACGCTCGGTCGCCTTTGCCGTCGAAGGCCTGGGCGCCGGCAATTCGGTCTACGAAAGCCTGTTGCGTTCACCGGACGCCGCTTCGGCGCAACAAGCGTTCCAGCAGTTGAGCGGCGAGATCTACCCGGCGTTGAGTTCGATGCTGATCAACGACAGCCGCCAGTTGCGCGACGCGGTGGGTGAGCGTCTGCATGACACAACGGCTGCGCAAAGCAACGGCTGGATCAAGGCTCTCGGGGCATGGGGCACGACCGATTCGAGTCACGACACGGCGGGCTACAACACTTCGATTGGCGGATTGCTGGCCGGTGTCGATGGCGCGCTGGACGATCAGACCCGCATCGGTCTGGTCACCGGTTACAGCGACAGTTCGCTGAGCATGGGTTCGGGCACGCATTCCTCGGCCAAGGTCGACAGCTATCACCTCGGCGCATATGCCGGTCGTGACATTGGCGCCTGGCGCTTGAGCACCGGCGCGGCGTACAGCTGGCATCGCGCCGATGTGAAACGCGATCTGCAATACGGCGACGTCAGCGGCAAACAGAAAGCTAAAGTCGATGCGGCAACCACGCAAGTGTTCGGCGAAGCGGCTTATCGCTTGCACCTGCAACCACTGGCGCTGGAACCTTTCGCCAACCTGGCCTACGTGCATCTGGACACTGAAGGCTTGACCGAGAAAGGCGACGCGGCCGCGTTGAAAAGCAACGGCGATCAACGTGACGCGGTGCTGAGCACCCTGGGTGTGCGGGCGATCAAGACCTTCAATCTTTCGCCCCGGCAATCGCTGGACGTGAGCGGCCACCTCGGCTGGCAGCACAGCCTCAGCGACATCGATTCCGAGCAGCATCTGCGCTTTGCCAGCGGTGGCACGCCGTACGCGGTGGAGAGCTCGGCGCTGGTGCGCGATGCCGCGCTGGTTGGCGTCCAGGCCAGCCTAGCGTTGAGCAAAGACGTACGGGTCAACCTTGATTACAACGGACAACTGGCCAATCGCGAAAAGCTGCATGGCGTTGGCTTGAGCCTGAACTGGCAGTTCTAACCCCACGCTCTGCGTCCGATCGTTCCCACGCTCTGCGTGGGAATGCCTCTAGGGACGCTCTGCGTCCAGTGACGCGGAGCGTCACGGGCTGCATTCCCACGCGGAGCGTGGGAACGATCAGTTGCTCTGTGTGGGAACGATCAGGATTTTTCGCAACATCACTAAGGAAGGTCGCTGGATGAATAACAACAATACCCCCGCGCAAACGGGAGGCCGCTTTGCCCTGAAAACCCTCACGCTCGCTGTGCTCTGTGCCATCGGCACTGCGCATGCCGCACCCTACGTGGAGAGCGGTCGCACGGGCGATCCGTCGAGTTGGCGCAGTGCCGAGTTTCAGGCCGATTGGGGCCTGGGCGCGATCGGTGCTGATCACGCCTACGCCGCCGGCTATACCGGCAAAGGCGTGAAACTGGGGATCTTCGACCAGCCGGTGTACGCCGCGCACCCGGAGTTTTCCGGCAGCAATAAAGTCGTCACCCTGGTCACCAGCGGGATCCGCGAATACACCGACCCGTACATCCCGGTCAAAGCCGGCGATGCGTTCCGCTATGACGGTTCGCCCTCGGTCGGCTCCGACGGAAAACTTGGCGCCCACGGCACCCACGTCGGCGGCATCGCCGCCGGTAGTCGCGACGGTGGACCGATGCACGGTGTGGCGTTCGGTGCGCAGATCATCAGCGCCGACAACGGTGACCCGGGCCCGGAAGACGGCATCGTTCGCGGTAACGACGGCGCGGTGTACAAGGCCGGTTGGGATGCACTGATCGCCAGTGGCGCGCGCATCATCAACAACAGCTGGGGCATCGGCATCACTGACCGTTTCGACCTCGGCGGCCGCGATCCGGCGTACCCGCATTTCACCGTCAATGACGCGCAGTTGCAGTTCAACGAAATCCGCACACTGCTCGGCACCAAACCGGGCGGCGCCTATGACGGCGCAATTGCCGCCGCGCGCAGCGGCATCGTGACGATCTTCGCCGCGGGCAACGATTACAACCTCAACAACCCGGACGCCATCGCCGGCCTCGGCTACTTCGTCCCGGACATCGCGCCGAACTGGATCACCGTTGCCGCGCTGCAGAAGAACCCGGACCTGGCCAGCGCCAACCCGTACATCATGAGTACGTTCTCTTCGCGTTGCGGCTACACCGCGAGTTTCTGCGTCTCGGCGCCGGGCACGAAAATCTTCAGTTCGATCATTGAAGGCACCAACGCCGACAACCTCACCACCGGCTACAAAAACTACAACGGCACCTCGATGGCCGCGCCACACGTGGCCGGCTCCATGGCGGTGCTGATGGAGCGCTTCCCGTACATGACCGGCGATCAAGTCGCCACGGTCTTGCGCACCACCGCCACCGACCTCGGCGCGCCGGGCATCGACGCCTTGTACGGCTGGGGCATGATCAACCTGCGCAAAGGCATCGACGGCCCGTCGATGTTCGTCACCGAGCAGGACATTCCAGCGGAATTCCGCATCGACGGTGCTTACGGCTCCGGCCAGTTTGTCGCGGATCTGCCGGGCATCGGCGCGATCATCGATCAAGGCAAACCGACCGAGCGCGTCTGCACCGACATCACTTGCGGCCTCGATACCTGGCGCAACGACATTTCCGGTCACGGCGGTTTGACCAAGCAAGGTCTCGGCACGTTGGTACTGACCGGCAACAACACTTACAGCGGCCCGACCCTGGTCAATCAGGGACGCCTGGCCATCAACGGTTCGCTGCAATCGGCGGTGACGGTGAATGACGGCGGTATCCTCGGCGGCAATGGCCACATCGGCGCGCTGTCGGTGAACAGCGGCGGTACGGTCGCACCGGGTAATTCCATCGGCACCCTGAACGTGGCCGGTGACGTGACCTTTGCACCGGGTTCGACTTACGCGGTAGAGCTGTCGCCGACCAGCAGTGATCAGATTATCGCTACCGGCAAAGCCGTGATTGAAGGCGCCACAGTGAGCATGTCGCTGGAAAACAGCCCGAGCCTGTTGACCACCAACGAAGTGCAAAGCCTGCTCGGCACTCAGTACAACATCCTGCAAGCGGCCGGAGGTATTGAAGGACGCTTCGGTCAGGTGTTACCGGATTACGCCTTCCTCGGCGGCACGCTGGCGTACTCGGCCACTGGTATTCAGTTGGCAGTCGGGCGTAACGAGGCCTCGTTCGCCAGTGTCGGCCTGACGCCGAACCAGCGTGCGGTTGGTGCGGCAGCTGAGCGTTTGGGCGCCGGCAATGCGCTGTTCGAAACCCTGTTGCTGTCGCCGAATGCGGCGTCGGCGCAACAAGCCTTCCAGCAGTTGTCCGGCGAGATCCATCCGGCCATTGGCACCATGCTGATCAACGACAGTCGTTACCTGCGTGAAGCGGTGGGCGAGCGTCTGCGTGAGCGTGATCTGTTCAATGCCGGTGCACCGACTGACGATCGCAGCAATGCGTGGGTCAAGGTCTTGGGTTCGTGGGGCAAGAGCGATGGCGGGCATGACAATGCCGACTCCAACAGCTCTATCGGTGGCCTGCTCGCCGGTGTCGACGGCTTGATCGCTGAAGATACCCGTCTGGGTTTCGTTACCGGTTATAGCGACAGCTCGTTGAGCATGGGCAGCGGCACGCATTCGTCGGCGTCGGTCGACAGCTACCACTTGGGTGCGTACCTGGGGCATCAGATCGATGCGCTGCGGCTGACCGTCGGTGGCGCTTACAGCTGGCACCGTGTCGACGTCAAACGTGACCTGCAGTTCGGGGACGTGAGCAGTAAACAAAAGACCAAGCACGATGCCGCAACCACGCAAGTCTTCACCGAGGCCGCTTATGATCTGGGCCTGCAACCGATGAACCTGGAGCCGTTCGCCAATCTGGCTTACGTGCACCTCAATACTGAAAGCTTCACCGAAAAGGGTGACGCGGCAGCGTTGAAGGGCGGTGAGGACAATCGTGATGTGGTGCTGTCGACCCTCGGCGTGCGCGCCAAGCGTTCGTTCGCCTTGTCGGATCAGCAGCAACTGGAACTGGGTGCGAGCCTCGGCTGGCAGCACAACCTGAACAACGTCGATGCCGACAGCCATCTGGCCTTCGCCAACGGCAACAGTGCGTTCACCGTGCAGGGCGTGTCGATGGATCGCGATGCGGCGGTGGTCGGCGTGCGCGCAGGTCTGGCGCTCAACCGCGATGTGCGGGTGAACCTGGATTACAACGGGCTGATCGGCTCGAACGAGAAGGACCACGGCGTGGGTCTGACCCTCGACTGGCAGTTCTAAGGCGTGCTGGCAGCTCTGCAAAGAGCTGCCAGACATTTGATGCAAGAGAGAGCACAACATGGGACTGTTCGATTATAAAAATGCCGATGGCAAAGCGTTGTACAGCGAAGCCATCGCACTGACGCTGTATGCCTACACGCCGACCGGCAAACCGTTACCGGCCACCGCTTGGGCGCCGCTCACAGCAACGGCGCTGGGCTATCAGGGCAAGGTCGGGCCGCAAGGCACGTTCTTCGGCGAGAAGGATGGCTTTACCAGCGCCGAAGCCGAAGTGCTCGGCAAATACGACGCCGCCGGCAAACTGATCGGCATCGGCGTGGCCTTTCGTGGCACCGGTGGGCTGGGTTACAGCGACACCTTCGGCGACTTGAAAAACAATCTGCTGGCGGCTATTGGTCCATCGGACTATGCGAGCAACTACGCGAAAAACGCCTTCGACAATTTGCTCAAGGCTGTCGCCGCGTTCGCCATTGCCAACGGCATCGGTGCCAAGGACGTGCTGCTCAGCGGCCACAGCCTCGGCGGGCTCGGGGTCAACAGCGTGGCCGAGTTGAGCGCGAGCAACTGGGGCGGCTTCTTCAAGGACGCCAACTACATCACCTTCGCCTCGCCAACCCAAAGCAGCACCGGCAATAACGTGCTGAACATCGGTTTCGAGAACGACCCGGTGTTCCGCGTGCTCGACGGCACCACCTTCAGCAGCGCGTCGATGGGCAAGCACGACAAGCCGCACGATTCGACTACTGACAACATCGTCAACTTCAACGACAACTACGCGTCCACCGCGCAGAACCTCGTGCCGTTCAGCATCGTCAATCCGCTGAACTGGTCGGCCCACAGCTCGCTGGGCTATGCCGATGGCTTGAATCGGGTGATCGATTCGAAGTTCTACAACCTGACGCATAAAGACTCGACGATCATCGTCTCCAACCTGGAAGAAGCGTCCCGGGGCAAAACCTGGGTTGAAGATCTCGGTCGCAGCGGCGAGCCGCACACCGGCAGCACCTTCATCATCGGCACCCAGAGCAGCGACT
The DNA here is from genome assembly GCF_900187515.1 of Pseudomonas sp. Irchel s3f10. Classification (NCBI taxonomy): domain Bacteria; kingdom Pseudomonadati; phylum Pseudomonadota; class Gammaproteobacteria; order Pseudomonadales; family Pseudomonadaceae; genus Pseudomonas; species Pseudomonas sp. Irchel s3f10. Next base: position 29,522 of record NZ_FYDZ01000008.1, on the reverse strand, counting down.
GGCTCAAGGGCGGCGCGGGCAACGACTTCCTTGAAGGCCTGGGCGGCGATGACCGTTTCCGTGATGACGGCGGCTACAACATTCTGCTCGGTGGCCAGGGGCACAACACCTTCGAACTGCAGAAACCGCTGCAGAACTTCAGCTTCGCCAACGACGGGGACGGCACGCTGTACGTGCGCGACGCCTACGGCGGCATCAGCATGACCCGCGATATCGGCGCGCTGGTGAGCAAGGAGTCGGGTTCGTGGTGGGGCAGCAAGGAAATCACCTGGGGCGTCACCGCCAAGGGTTTGACCAACGGCAGCGAGCTGACCCAGTACAACCACTCGCTCAGCGGCGATGGCTACGGCAATGCGCTGCACGCCACGGCTGACGGTGACTGGCTGTTCGGCCTCGGAGGCGATGACAAGCTGATCAGCGACAAGGGCCATGTGACCTTCGTCGGTGGCGCCGGTAACGACGTGATGAGCGCAGTGGGTGGCAACAACACCTTCCTGTTCAGCGGCGCGTTCGGTTTCGATGCCATCAACGGTTATCAGGGCAGCGACAAACTGGTGTTCATGGGCGTCGAAGGCGCGGGGCAGGGCTACGACTACAAGCAACACGCGTCGCAGACCGGCAGCGATACCGTGCTGAAGATTGGCGACTATGCCGTGACCCTGATCGGGGTGGGAGTGGCTAACCTGTCGGACTCGGCGTTCGTGTTCGCCTAGTAACCCCTGTAGGAGTGAGCCTGCTCGCGATAGCGGTGTGTCAGTTTGCATTTTTTCATCTGGCACACCGCTATCGCGAGCAGGCTCACTCCTACAGTTAAAAGCTATGTAAATTCTGAAATGCTCCGGGGCGTCCCCGTGGGGCGCCCTGGCTGTGAGCTATCTCTAACAATTCCAACAAGAGAGAGGCAATAGCAATGGGTGTGTATGACTACAAGAACTTCGGCACAGCCGATTCCAAGGCGTTGTTCAGCGATGCCATGGCGATCACGCTGTATTCCTATCACAACCTCGATAACGGCTTTGCCGCCGGTTATCAGCACAACGGTTTCGGCCTCGGGCTGCCTGCGACATTGGTCACGGCGCTGCTCGGCGGCACCGATTCGCAAGGTGTCATCCCCGGCATTCCGTGGAACCCCGACTCGGAAAAACTCGCCCTCGACGCCGTGAAACAGGCCGGCTGGACGCCGATCACCGCCTCGCAACTGGGCTACGACGGCAAGACCGATGCGCGGGGAACTTTCTTCGGCGAGAAGGCCGGTTACACCACCGCGCAAGTGGAAATTCTCGGCAAGTACGACGCCCAGGGCCATCTCACCGAACTAGGCATTGCCTTTCGCGGCACCAGCGGCCCGCGTGAGAACCTGATCCTCGACTCCATCGGCGACGTGATCAACGACCTGCTCGCCGCCTTCGGCCCCAAGGATTACGCCAAGAATTACGTCGGTGAAGCCTTCGGCAATCTGCTCAATGATGTGGTGGCGTTTGCCAAGGCCAACGGCCTCAGCGGCAAGGACGTACTGGTCAGCGGCCACAGCCTCGGCGGCCTGGCGGTCAACAGCATGGCCGACTTGAGCGGCGGCAAGTGGGGCGGTTTCTTTGCCGATTCCAACTACATCGCCTACGCCTCGCCAACGCAAAGCAGCACCGACAAAGTGCTCAACGTCGGTTACGAAAACGACCCGGTGTTCCGCGCCCTCGACGGTTCGACCTTCACCGGCGCCTCCGTCGGCGTGCACGATGCGCCCAAAGAGTCTGCCACCGACAACATCGTCAGTTTCAACGATCATTACGCCTCGACCGCGTGGAATCTGCTGCCGTACTCGATCCTCAACATTCCCACCTGGATCTCGCATTTGCCGACTGCGTATGGCGACGGCATGAACCGGGTGATCGACTCAAAATTCTACGACCTCACCAGCCGCGACTCGACGATCATTGTCGCCAACCTCTCGGACCCGGCGCGGGCCAACACCTGGGTGCAGGACCTCAACCGCAACGCCGAAACCCACAAGGGCAGCACGTTCATCATCGGCAGCGACGCCAATGACCTGATCCAGGGCGGTAGCGGCAACGATTATCTGGAAGGTCGCGCCGGCAACGACACCTTCCGCGACAGCGGTGGCTACAACGTCATCCTTGGCGGGCAGGGCAGCAACACCCTCGACCTGCAAAGCGCGGTGAAGAACTTCGACTTCGCCAATGACGGCGCCGGCAATCTCTACGTGCGCGACGCCAACGGCGGGATCAGCATCACCCGCGACATCGGCAGCATTGTCACCAAAGAACCGGGGTTTCTCTGGGGCTTGTTCAAGGACGATGTGACCCACAGCGTCACGGCCAGCGGCTTGAAGGTCGGCAACAATGTCACTGCGTACGAATCCAGCGTCAAAGGCACCGGCGGCGCTGATACGTTGAAGGCGCATGCGGGCGGCGATTGGTTGTTCGGGCTGGACGGTAACGATCACCTGATTGGCGGCGCGGGCAATGACGTGTTTGTCGGCGGCGCCGGTAACGACCTGATGGAGTCGGGGGGCGGGGCGGATACGTTCTTGTTCAACGGTGCATTCGGCCAAGACCGGGTGGTGGGCTTTACCGCCAACGACAAACTGGTGTTTCTCGGCGTGCAGGGTGTTTTGCCGGCGGAGGACTTCCGTGCCCATGCCTCTTCAGTAGGACAGGATACGGTGCTGACGTTTGGCAACGATTCGGTGACGCTGGTCGGGGTGTCGCTGAATAGCCTGAGTGCTGACGGTGTTGTGATCGCCTGAGGTTGATGGGGCGCCGGTAAGGGCCCTTTCGCGAGCAGGCTCGCTCCCACAGGGGATTTGTAAACGAAACAGATCCAGTGTGGGAGCGAGCCTGCTCGCGAAGAACGATAACGCGGTGTTAAAAGTGACTCGACAGCCATTCCCTGACTCAAACCCCTGCAAAAACAGGAAATGCGGCCTAAAGCCAGCACGTGCACACACGTTCTATAGCTAGCCGCCATTGAGTACAGGAGATTCAAACGTGAAAGGTTTCAAGGGGTATGTCGGGTTCGTTGCACTGGCGCTGTGTTCGGCCAATGTCTGGGCCGATCTGCCTCAAAGTTCGATTCTGAGCCGTTACGGCATCACCACCGACCAACTGCCGAGTCCGCCGAAAAGCGAGACGGTGGAACCGGTCGAAGAGAAAAGCCGCTTTCAGATTCAGCCCGAACAACCGTTCGTGACCCTGCGCCTGGGTGACGGCAAACAGCCGCAAACCACCGGCAATCTGAGCATTGATCGCATGGCGCAGCAGGATCTGGAACGCTGCCGGCGTTTGCAGGGTGAAGTGGTCAAGCGGGGTGGCACGTACATGCCTTGCGACGGCAGCATTCCGGGCATGCCGACCTTCGAATAACACTCAATGATCGTTCCCACGCGCAGCAAAGGAATGCCTCAACGGACGCTCCGCGTTCGGCTTTGAAGGGACGCGGAGCGTCCCGGGCTGCATTCCCACGCAGAGCGTGGGAACGAGCGAAACCTAGTCTTCTTCGCGCACCGTGGCTACTTCATCGGCGCGAACCTTCACCTTGGACCCGGAAATATCTTCGAACTCATAGAAGCCATCCTTGGTTTTGGTTTTCGGCATGTCCTTGGTCAGATACTGGGTGCCGTTCTGCAGAGTGACCACCGTCGGGGTCGAGCAACCGGCCAGTGCCAGCGCGGCAACGACGGCGAAAGGGATACCCAGTGACTTGATTTTCATACCCACCTCTAAATCCTCATTCGATGTAATGCCGAGCATTGTCGGCCTTCTAACGCGGTTGGTGCTATCTCCGTGAGAAAAGTTCGATAGCCCGGCGAAAAAATGCCATTGATCATTTTCCGTTTGCACCGGGCAGGGCACAGCTGGTATCTGTACGCATAACCAGTATTCGTTCGCCATGGCCCCAGAATTCCCGTGACTGCCAATCCCCTCGACGACCCGTTCTATTACCTTAACAACTTCCGGCAAGTGCTTGATTGGCTTGAACTTCGCTATGCCGATGTGATGAGCGAAACGGAACACGCGTTCATCCGCGACTTCAAGGCCTTGCCCCGTGCGAGTCAGTGTTTGCTGGTGCGGATGGTCATGCGCAAGGGCGTGCATTTTCGCGCCGGCAAACTCAATTACGCTGAAATCGGTGACATCGCTGCGGCCGCGCAGCCCTTGCTGGAGCGTGGCTGGATCGATGAACACGCACCGCTGGCCCTCGCCGAGTTGTTCGACGTGTTGCTCAAAGCCGAGCTTGTGCAGGCCTTCGGCGCCGCCATCGAACAGCCCAAGGGGCGCAAGGATGAGTGGCTGCCGCTGTTGGCCGAGCAGTTCAGAGAATTGCGCTGCCTGCGCGACTGGGCGCCACTGCTCGATGACCGGCTGTTCAGCCTGACCATCATGGACCTGTGCGACCGCTTGCGTCTGATGTTCTTCGGCAACCTGTATCAGGACTGGTCGGAATTCGTCCTCGCCGACCTGGGCATCTTCACCTATGAAAAAGTCGAGTTCTGCGCCGACTCGCGGGGCCTGCGCAGTCGCGAAGACGTCGATGCGTGCCTGTTCCTGCACAACTGTCAATTGCGTTTCGAGGCCGGTGAGCCACTGGAAACTATCGTCGAGCAGGTCAGCGCCTTGCACTTCGACAACCCGTGGCTGCAACGCCGGCGTGGCAAGGTGCTGTTCCAGATCGGCCAGTATTGCGAGCGCATCAGCGAGTTTGCCCTGGCCCTGAGCATTTACCGCGACTGCGCCTATCCCGGCGCGCGTTTGCGCATGATTCGTGTGCTGGAACGCAGTGGCGAATACCCGTTGGCGCTGGAACTCGCAACGCTTGCAGAACAGGCGCCGGAAAGCGCCGCCGAGCAGCAAGGCCTGCAACGGATATTGCCAAGGGTGCGGCGCAAACTCGGTGGCCCGCCGCTCAAACGTGCAGCCGCCAGACCGGTCGAGCGTCTGGATCTGCAGTTGCCGCGCAGCGATCCTGCATTGTCCGTGGAGCTTTACGTGCAGGCGCATCTGCACGATGACGATGGCCCGGTGCATTACGTGGAAAACAGCCTGATCAATTCGCTGTTTGGCCTGTTGTGCTGGCCGGCGATCTTCGCGCCGTTGCCCGGAGCGTTCTTTCACCCGTTCCAGCGTGGCCCGGTGGACCTGCTCAATGAAGACTTCCAGCAACGCCGCGCCGAGCTGTTTCAGGCGTGCCTGCGCGAACTCGATGACGGTCGCTATACGGCGACCATTCGCCAGCGCTTCATCGACAAGTGGGGCATTCAGTCGCCATTCGTGTTCTGGGGCGCATTGAATGAAACGTTGCTGGAGCAAGCACTGGCCTGTCTGCCCGCCGAACACCTCAAACACTGGTTCAACCGTTTGCTGCTCGACATCAAGGCCAACCGTGCTGGCATGCCCGACCTGATCCAGTTCTGGCCGCAGCACAAAACCTACCGAATGATTGAAGTGAAAGGCCCCGGCGATCGCCTGCAGGACAATCAACTGCGCTGGCTCGAGTTCTGTCACCAACACCAAATGCCGGTGGCGGTGTGTTACGTGCAATGGGCGGAGCAGAGCGCTTGAGCTACAACATTGCCGTGCGCGCACTGTGCGAGTTCACCGCCAAGACCGGCGACCTCGACCTGCGCTTCACCCCATCACCCACGGCGCTGGAAGGCATCGCCGGCCACCGCACCGTGGCCTCGCGGCGCAGCGAGAAATACCAAAGCGAAGTGGCGCTGGAAGGCGCGTTTCTGCAATTGAAGGTCAAGGGCAGGGCGGACGGCTACGATCCCGCGCAAAACTGCCTGGAAGAAGTCAAAACCTACCGTGGCGATCTGAGCAAACAACCGGCCAACCACCGCCAGTTGCACTGGGCGCAGGCGAAGATCTACGGCTGGTTGATGTGCCGCAAACTCGAACTTGAGCAGATCAATCTGGCGCTGGTGTACTTCGATATCGTCAGCGAGAAAGAGACCTGTCTGGTCGAAGCGTTCAGCGCAGATGCGTTGAAAGCGTTTTTCGAGCAGCAATGTACGCTGTTCCTGCAATGGGCCGAACAGGAAATGGCCCATCGCGAGGCGCGCAATCTGGCGGCGCAACAACTGGCGTTTCCCCATGCCGATTTTCGTCCGGGTCAGCGGCATTTGGCCGAGTCGGTGTTCAAGGCTGTCAGCACCGGGCGCTGCCTGATGGCCCAGGCGCCGACCGGTATCGGCAAAACCCTCGGCACGTTGTTCCCGGTGCTCAAAGCGCTGGCACCGCAGCAACTGGACAAGGTGTTCTTCCTCACTGCCAAGACGCCGGGGCGCAAACTGGCGCTGGATGCCAGTCGGGTGCTGTTCGATCAGTCGCCAGCCTTGCCCTTACGGGTGCTGGAAATGGTCGCCCGCGACAAGGCCTGCGAACACCCGGACAAAGCCTGTCACGGCGAGTCCTGCCCGCTGGCCCAAGGCTTTTACGATCGCTTGCCCGCCGCCCGGGAAGCGGCCAGTCGACTCCAGTTGCTCGATCAAGCGGCCATGCGCGAGGTCGCCGCGCAACACGCGGTGTGCCCGTATTACTTGAGTCAGGAGATGGCCCGTTGGGTCGACGTGGTCATCGCCGACTACAACTATTACTTCGACTTCAGCGCCATGCTCTTCGGTCTCGCCCAGCTCAACCAATGGAAAGTCGCGGTGCTGGCGGATGAGGCGCACAACCTCGTCGAACGTGGCCGGCAGATGTACAGCGCCAGTCTCGATCAGTTCACCTTGGGCAGCGTGCGCAAAACGGCACCGGCGCCGTTGAAAAAGTCTCTGCAACGGATCAACCGGGAATGGAACGCCCTGCATGCGCCGCAACTGGCGGCCTATCAGGCGTACGACAAGGCTCCGGAAAAACTCCTGCAGGCGATTTCGCTGTGTTGCGCCGCGATTGGCGATTACCTCAATGACCATCCGCAGGGTCTCGACAGCGGGCTGCAGAACTTCTACTTCGACCTGCTGCAATTCGCCCGGGTGGCGGAGCTGTACGACGAGCATTACCTGTTCGACATCAGCAAGCGCGACCTCGAACGTAAAAAGCCGCTGTCGCAGTTGTGCCTGCGCAATGTGGTGCCGGCCGCGTTCATCGGCCCGCGCCTGAAAGCGGCGCGCAGCAGCGTGCTGTTCTCCGCGACCCTCAGCCCGCGTCACTATTACGCCGATTTGCTTGGCACGCCCACCGACACCGTGTGGATCGACGTTGAATCGCCGTTTTGCGCCGAGCAGTTGCAGGTGCAGATCGTCAGCCGCATCTCGACGCGCTTCAATCATCGGCAGGCCTCGCTGGAGCCGATCGTTGAATTGATCGCGCGGCAGTTCAGCGAACGTCCTGGCAACTACCTGGCGTTTTTCAGCAGCTTCGATTATCTGCAACAAGTCGCGTCGTTACTGGCAGAGCGTTACCCGCACATCACCCTCTGGCAGCAATCGCGGGGCATGCTCGAAGGCGCGCGGCAGGCCTTTCTCGACCAGTTCACCGCACACAGCCAGGGCATTGGCTTTGCTGTGTTGGGCGGTGCGTTTGGCGAAGGCATCGATTTACCCGGTGCGCGGCTGATCGGCGCGTTCATTGCCACGCTGGGGCTGGCGCAGTTCAATCCGGTCAACGAACAACTCAAACACCGCATGGCGGCTATCTTCGGTGCCGGTTACGACTACACCTATCTGTACCCCGGCGTGCAGAAAGTGGTGCAGGCCGCCGGGCGAGTCATCCGTACCCGCGAGGATCGCGGCGTGGTGATGCTGATTGACGACCGCTTTGCCGAGAGCCGGATCAAACAGCTGCTGCCGCGTTGGTGGGCAATCAATCATGAGTCGGCCGCTTCCCAATTCGCCGGATTGACGCATACTTCCGATCATGACAATGGCTGGTGAGTGTGATGAGCGAGAAAAACAAGACCGCGGCGATCGAAGAGATGCGTTTTCGTCTGCTGATCGATGCGGTGGTCGACTATGCGATCTACATGATCGACCCGGACGGAATCATCACCAGCTGGAACTCCGGAGCCAAGCGCTTCAAGGGCTACGAAGAAGCGGAAATCCTCGGCGAGCATTTCTCGCGTTTCTATACCGCTGACGACCGGGCCGCCGGTCTGCCGCAAAGGGCGCTCGATACCGCGATCCGTGAAGGGCGCTTCGAAGGCGAGGGCTGGCGGGTGCGCAAGGACGGCACCAATTTCTGGTCGCACGTGGTGATCGATCCGATCATTGATCCCAGCGGCAAGTTGCTCGGTTTCGCCAAGATCACCCGCGACCTGACCGACCGCAAAATGGCCGAGGAAACCCTCAAGCAAAGCGAGCAGCAATTCCGTTTGCTGGTGCAGGGCGTCACCGACTATGCGATCTACATGCTCAGCCCCGAAGGCCGTGTTAGCAACTGGAACCAGGGCGCGCAGCGCATCAAGGGTTATTTGCCGGAAGAAATCATCGGCCAGCACTTTTCGATCTTCTATACCCCCGAAGACCGCGAACTCGGCGAGCCGCAGCGGGCGCTGGAAATCGCCACCCGCGAGGGCCGCTTCGAGAACAAGAGCTGGCGCATGCGCAAGGACGGCACGCGGTTTCTCGCCCATGTGGTGGTCGATGCGATTCGTGGCGATACCGGCACTTTGCTCGGTTTTGCCAAGATCACCCGCGATATCACCGAAGCCCACCAGGCGCAGCAAGCGCTGGAGAAAACTCGGGAAGCACTGTTCCAGGCGCAGAAGATGCAGGCCATCGGGCAACTCAGCGGCGGCATCGCTCATGACTTCAATAATTTGCTGACGGTGATTCTCGGAAACCTGGAGATCGTGCAAAAACGCATGGGTGACGATGCGAAAATCAGCCGCCTGCTGGAAAACGCCACCCAAGGCGCATTGCGTGGCGTGTCGCTGACCCAGCGCATGCTGGCATTTGCCCGCCGTCAGGAATTGAAAACCGAGTCGGTGGATATTGCGCAACTGGTTCAGGGCATCACCGGGTTGTTGCGCAGCTCCCTGGGTCCGGGCATTCGCATCGATACGCGGTTTCCTGCCGATCTGGCGCCGGTGCTGGCGGACACCAATCAGCTGGAACTGGCCTTGCTCAACCTGGCAACCAACGCCCGCGACGCCATGCCTGACGGTGGCGCGGTGAGCATCACCGCTGAACCGCAAGTGGTGCTCGAGCTGGGGCATTCTGATCTGCCGGCGGGGCGTTACGTCTGCCTCAGTGTGATCGATACCGGGGAGGGCATGGATGAGCACACGCTGGCGTCGGCCAGAGATCCATTCTTCACCACCAAAGGTTTGGGCAAGGGCACTGGACTGGGCTTGTCGATGGTCCACGGCTTCATGGAGCAGCTCGGCGGTCGTTTTGTCCTCAAGAGCGAAAAGGCCCAGGGCACAACGGCTGAATTGTGGATTCCGGTGGCCGTCGAGGGCATGCCCAGCAAGTCGCTGCTGCCACACGCCGAGCCGGTGGTGGTGCCAAGACTCAGCGTGCTGGTGGTGGATGACGACTCATTGGTGTTGACCAGCACCAGTCTGTTGCTGGAAGACCTTGGCCATCGGGTGGTCAGTGCGACGTCCGGTGCGCAGGCGCTGGCGCTGTTCGATCAGGGCGAGGTGATTGACCTGATGATCACCGACATGGCCATGCCGCAGATGAGTGGCGCGCAACTTGCCCACGCAGTGCGTCTGCTCAAACCGGATCTGCCGATCATCCTGGCCACCGGTTACGCCGAGCGTCTGGAAGGTTTTGCTGCGCAACTGCCACGCTTGCCCAAGCCGTTTACACAGATGAATCTGGTGGCAATCATTGCTCAATCGATGAAATGAGGCACCGGTCAATCCGGCTGAACTTGCGCGCCAACGGGGACTTCTAAACGTTTTTCCCACCCCGGAGCGTGCATCTTTTGTCTCGCATACTGACTGAGCCCACCGCTGAAGAAACCCTGACCGAACATGACGCCAAGATGTTCGGCTCACCCAAGGAACGGCTGGATTTCTATCGCCGGGAGATCCAGTACGAAACCAGCATCCTCGCCAACCGCACCGATGCCTATCTGGCGGCGCAGTCGTTTCTGGTGATTGCCTTTGCCTCGTGCATGGCCAATCTCAATCCAGAATGGGGCAAGTTATTTACGTTGGTGGTGCCGCCGTTTCTGGCGCTGCTCGGGTTGCTCAGCTCGCTGAATGCCTGGCCGGGGATTCGCGCGGCGTACGACATCATCGATCACTGGCATTTCAAGCAGAGCCACTTGCTGCACAGTGAGCCGCTGATGGGCCTGGCGTATGACGAGTCGCCGCTGTTCAGTGAAATGGAGTCGAGCCACAAGGGGTATAGAAAGTCGCTGCTGTTTTCGGTACGCACGCCGTGGATCTTTGCGACGTTTTGGGTGTTGCTGGGGAGTTATGCGGTGTTTATTCAGGTGACCAATCCGGGGGGATGATTGGTCTTCACGCAAAAGCCCGGCTTATATCGCCGGGCTTTTTCATTCGCTTGGATTTTGTGTTGCCATTCAGATCGATCCCCCTCACCCCAGCCCTCTCCCCCAATGGGGGCGAGGGGGAAGGGAGCAGATCTTCGTGCAGTTCAAAATCTGCGTTCGACTCGGTATCTCAGGTCAAAGTCTGCGATCGACTCGGTATCTCAGGTCGGCGTATCCCGACCATTCAACTCGGTCAGTTCCCTCTCCCTCCGGGAGAGGGCTAGGGTGAGGGGCTGTCAGGGTTCACTCGAAAAGGAGTCGATCTCCGTTGTGTTCAGAATCTGCGTTCAACTCGGTATCTCAAGTCGGCGTACCTCAACCATTCACCTCGGTCAGTTCCCTCTCCTGGGGGAGAGGGCTAGGGTGAGGGGGCTGTTCTGGCTCACTCCACGGTCTCAAGCTCTCGACGCAACGCCACCGAGTTCTGCGACGACATCGGGATCGGCGGGAAGTCTTCGTTCAACACACACAAATGATCGATAGCATCTTCAAACATCGAGTCGGCTTTCTTGCGCAGCGCCCGATAGTGCTCAAACTGTTCAATGTCCATATCAGCCACGTCAAGCAGCGCATTGGCCGCTCGATTAAGCGTATGGGCGTTATCGAACAATTGACGATTGCGTTCCAGAGCCAGTGCTCTGCAAGCCTTGATTTGCGCCGGAGTCGAGCATTCTTTCATGACCGTAACCTTATTCTTCAAGGATTCCTTTAACAGGCTTAAACGCCGCAGTGGAACCGAACCTGCCGTGCCCCGCCGGATACATTTGGCGAGGGGGTTATGCTTGTGACTGTCGGCGTTTGCCGAGGGATCCATTTTTTTAAAGAAAAAAATTCGATCAATCCTCTGAATAAATCCAAGAAACAAAAATCAGTTTTTTTGTTTTTTACGCTGTTCATAGCGAGCCAGGATCGGTTGCGTGCTGATCCCGTGAAGCAAAATGCTCAGCGCCACCACCGACAAGGTCAGGTCAGTGCACACGCTGGCCACGCTATCGGTCAGCCCATGATTCAAGGCATAAAACAGATAGAACAGGCTGCCGATCCCACGAATGCCGAACCAGCCAATCAACAGCCGTTGGCGTCCCTCCAGCAATGCGCCCCAAGGCATCAACGCAACGCAGGCCGGGCGGATCAGGCAGAACAGCACGCCGCCCACCAGTAACGCCCGCCAATCCCAGTGCGCCACCAGCACCACGCCGAGCAGGGTCACCAGAAACACTTCCATGGCGCGCTCGACCAGACTGCCGAATGACAGCATGTCGCCCATCATGATCCCGGCGGCGACCTGGTCACTCTCCAGCCGTTCGGTGTCGCCGTGCACCGCGTGCTGCGGTTCGACGTTCTGATGGCCGACCACTGGTTGCACCAGATGCTCGGCAGGCGGTTGGCCGGCGCCGGTGGATTTGACTTCGACTTGCCGCAGGCCCAACCCGGCGGCGAATACCGACAGGAAGCCGTAACCGCCGATGGCTTCGGCAACGACATAGGCCAGGGCAATCAACGACAGCGCCAGATAATCATTGGGGCTGAGCGTGCTGTCGTCATTGTGGATTCGCAACGAAAGGGTCACGCGACCGATACCTCGGCCCATCCAGTAACCGGTAAGCAATCCGGCAGGCACTGCCCACAATACGTTGCGCAACACCCAGCCTTGCCATTCGGCAGCACTGCCGTCGCCGTGCATCAACAACAGACCGAGAATCACAAACGGAAAGGCAATCCCATCGTTCAACCCTGCCTCACCAGAGAGCCCGAAACGCACGCTGTCGACATCCCGCGCATCGTTGACCTGCACCAGCGCCGCCAGCACCGGATCGGTCGGTGCCAGAATCGCGCCGATCAACAGCGACGGCCCCCAGGGCAAGCTCAACGCAAAGTGCAGCAGCAGACAAACCCCGGCAATGGTCAGCACCATCACTGGCCCGGCGAGGCCAAAGGCGATTCGCCAACGCTTGTCGCGCAGGGGTAAACGCAACTTCAAACCGCAGACGAACAGGGAAAACAGCACCGCGACTTCCGTCAGGTGCTCCATCCACAGCGAGGCATTTTCCAAGGACAGTTTCAATAGATCGAGGCCACTCGGGCCGATGCCGATCCCCAGCAGCAGACAAACCGCCGAGGTGGTGACCGGCATCCAGCGCAGGTACGACGAGGTCAGTGCCAGGGTCAACAGCACGGCGCCGAGCACCGCCACCCACACGACAAAACTCATGATGTGCCGCCCTCAAGTGGACGATGTGACGGCAATCGCACCGTGTTCAATGGGCCTTCAGTTTTACTGTAGGCGTTGGCGAAGGGGGCATCACAGCATCGGTTTGCCGCCGGTCACGCCATAGCGCTGGCCGGTGATGTAACTGGCTTCGTCCGAGGCTAACAGCACATAGATCGGCGCGACTTCCACCGGTTGCCCGGGGCGGCCGAGCGGGGTGTTGCCGCCGAAGTTCTGCACTTCTTCATCGGGCATGGTCGAGACGATCAGCGGCGTCCAGATCGGCCCCGGTGCCACGCAGTTCACGCGGATTTCCTTGGGCCCGAGCATCTGCGCCAGGCCGCCGGTGAAGTTGGCGATCGCGCCTTTGGTGGTGGCGTAGGCGAGCAGGGTGGGTTTGGGCATGTCCGAGTTGACCGAGCTGGTGTTGATGATCGACGAGCCGGCGCGCATGTGTTTGATCGCCGCCTGACACAGGCGGAAGATTGCGGTGATGTTGACGTCGAAGGTCATCACCCATTCCTCGTCGGGGATTTCCTCGAAGTTTTCGTGAGTCATCTGGAATGCGGCGTTGTTGACCAGCACGTCGATGCGGCCAAAGCGTTCGACGGTTTTGTCGACCAAGGCCTGACACTGGGTCTTTTGCGCAATATCGCCCGGCAACAGCAGACACTGACGCCCGGCCTGTTCGACCCAGCGGGCGGTTTCCTTGGCGTCCTCGTGCTCATTCAGATAGGCGACCGCCACGTCAGCGCCTTCACGGGCGAAAGCAATGGCCACGGCGCGGCCGATACCGCTGTCAGCGCCGGTGATCAGGGCGATCTTGCCGGCCAGTCGCCCGGAACCGACATAACTTTGCTCGCCGCAATCGGGATAGGGCTCCATTTTGCGTTGCGAACCGGGAACGGCTTGGGCTTGTGCGGGGAAGGGTGGTTTTGGATAGTCGGTCATCGCGGGTCTCCGAGGTCTCATGGCTGGTATGGGCGGTTGACCCGGTGTGTTTGCCGTGAGTTCGATCGGATTTACACGTGACGCAAATTCCCTGTAGGAGCTGCCGAAGGCTGCGATCTTTTGATTTTGATCTTTTAAAAAGCAAGATCAAAAGATCGCAGCCTTCGGCAGCTCCTACAGGGGGATGTGGTGTTCTCAGGTGTTGCGTTGTGTCAGGGCGCGCTCCATGCGGGCGATGCCTTCTTCGAGCAACGAGCGCGGGCAGCCGAAGTTCAGGCGCACGAACTGCTGGTGTTGATCGCCGAAGTCCAGACCGGCGCTCAGCCCCACTTTGGCCTGCTCAAGAAAGAACTGCTGCGGATCGTCCAGATCCAGCGCCGAGCAATCCAGCCACGCCAGATAGGTGCCCTGCGGCACATTGATGGTCACGCCCGGCAAGCGGCTGCGCACCGCGTCAACCAGCCAGTCGCGGTTGGCCTGCAGGTAGGTTTTCAACTCGGTCAGCCATGGCCCGCCTTCGCTGTAGGCCGCGCGGGTGGCTTCCATGCCCAACGGGTTGACGCTGTCGACCATGCCGCAGCGGGCGTGGTTGACGCGCTCACGCAGGGCCGCATCTTGAATGATCATGAACGAGGTCTTCAGGCCGGCGATGTTGTAGGCCTTGCTCGCCGACATCAGGGTGATCGTGCGCTTGGCAATTTCCGGGCTAAGGGAGGCGGTCGGAATATGCACGCGACCGTCGAAGCACAGCTCGGCGTGGATTTCATCGGAGATGATCCATGCGTCCTGCGCCGCACAGATGTCGGCCACGGCTTGCAGTTCGTCACGGCCGAACACTTTGCCGATCGGGTTGTGCGGGTTGCTCAGCAACAGTGCGCCGCCACCGTTCAGCGACTCACGCAGTACGTCGAGCGGGGTGGCGTAGGTGCCGTCGGCTTGTGCGACGAACTCCAGCTCGACCTTGTTCAGCCCCCAATGGCCCGGCGCATGGCGCAGCGGCGGGTAGTTCGGGACTTGCACAACGACGTTCTGCTGTGGCTGCACCAGCGCTTTCAAAGCCATGTTGAAGCCTGATTCGACGCCCGGCAGGAAGATCAGCTCTTGCGGTTTGACCTTCCAGGAAAACTTGTTCCAGAGGTCGGCGACGATGGCTTCGCGCAGGTTCTCCTGAGGCACGCTGTAGCCCACCAACGGGTGCAGCAAACGTTGCTGTAAAGCCTCGATTACCACCGGTGGCGCGGCGAAATCCATATCAGCGACCCACATCGGCAACACATCGGCCGAATAGCGGCTCCACTTGGTGCTGCCGGTGTTGTGGCGGTCGAATAGCTGATCAAAATCGAAAGTCATGCGCGGTCTCGTGAAGGCGGGATTGGTCCTGCCGGCATGATAAACCTACAACCCGTGTAGGAGCTGCCGAAGGCTGCGATCTTTTGATTTTGTTTTTAAAGAGCAACATCAAAAGATCGCAGCCTTCGGCAGCTCCTACACAGATTCGTGTATTGCCCGACAAACGGCCGACGGTCGGTTTTCACACAGACTGTATGGTCATTGTCTACAGTGAAAATGTCGGCAGACGTTTGCCGCAACCGTGATTGTCCAGATAAAACCCGGCACAAGTACCGGGTTCCACCTGATCAGGAGTGCACGATGGATCTCAGCCGTCGTCAGTTCTTCAAGGTCGCCGGTATCGGCCTTGCAGGCTCGAGCCTGGGCGCGTTGGGCATGGCCCCGACGCAAGCCTTCGCCGAGCAGGTGCGCCACTTCAAGCTTGCCCACACCCATGAAACCCGCAACACCTGCCCGTATTGCTCGGTCGGTTGCGGGTTGATCATGTACAGCCAGGGCGATACCGCGAAGAACGTAGCGCAAAGCATCATTCACATTGAGGGCGACGCCGACCACCCGGTCAACCGTGGCACCCTCTGCCCGAAAGGCGCAGGCCTGCTCGACTTCATTCACAGCCCCGGCCGTTTGCTCTACCCGCAAACCCGCAAACCGGGCAGCAGCGAATGGACGCGGATCAGTTGGGACGAAGCGCTCGACCGCATCGCCGACCTGATGAAGACCGATCGCGACGCCAACTTCATCGAGAAAAATGCCAACGGGCAAACGGTGAATCGCTGGCTGAGCACCGGGTTCCTCGCGGCATCGGCGGCGTCCAACGAAGCCGGTTACATCACCCAGAAGGTGATTCGCAGTCTCGGCATGCTGGGGTTCGATAACCAGGCGCGTGTCTGACACGGCCCGACGGTGGCAAGTCTTGCCCCGACGTACGGCCGTGGTGCCATGACCAATACCTGGACCGATATCGCCAACGCGAATCTGATCCTGGTGATGGGCGGCAACGCAGCAGAAGCGCATCCGTGCGGCTTCAAATGGGTGACCGAGGCCAAGGCGCACAACGCTGCGCGGCTGATTGTGGTTGATCCGCGTTTTACCCGGACTGCTTCGGTGGCCGACTATTACGCGCCGATCCGCACCGGCACCGACATCGCCTTCATGGGCGGCTTGATCAATTACCTGCTGACCGAGGACAAGATTCAGCACGAGTACGTGCGTAACTACACCGACGTGTCGTTCATCGTCAAAGCCGGCTATGGCTTTGAAGACGGGATTTTCAGCGGCTACGACGTGGCCAAGCGCAGCTACACCGACAAGTCCGGCTGGGGTTACGAACTGGGCGAGGACGGTTTCGTCAGAGTCGACCCGACCCTGCAAGACCCGCGCTGCGTCTATCAATTGATGAAGCAGCATTACAGCCGCTACAACATCGACCTCGCCAGCCAGATCTGCGGCATGCCAGTCGATGCCATGCAGAAAATCTGGGAAGAGATCGCCACCTGCTCGATCCCGGGCAAGACCATGACGATTCTCTACGCCCTCGGCTGGACCCAGCACTCGATCGGCGCGCAGATCATCCGCAGCGCGGCGATGGTGCAACTGCTGCTGGGCAACGTCGGCATGCCCGGTGGCGGCGTCAACGCCTTGCGCGGTCACTCGAATATTCAGGGCCTGACTGATCTCGGCCTGCTTTCGAATGCGCTGCCGGGCTATCTGACCTTGGGTCAGGACAGCGAGCAGGACTACAACGCCTTCATCCATAAACGCACGCAAGTACCGCTGCGCCCGGGGCAACTGTCGTACTGGCAGAACTACAGCAAATTCCACGTCAGCCTGATGAAGTCGTGGTACGGCGCCAACGCCACCGTCGAGAACAATTGGTGCTACGACCATTTGCCGAAACTCGACATCCCCAACTACGACGTCCTGAAGATGTTCGACCTGATGAGCCAGGGCAAGGTCAACGGCTACTTCTGCCAAGGCTTCAACCCGATCGCCGCGCTGCCGGACAAGAACCGCGTGATGGGCGCACTGGCCAAGCTGAAATGGCTGGTGGTGATGGATCCGCTGGCCACCGAAACCTCGGAGTTCTGGCACAACGTCGGGCCGTACAACGATGTGAAAACCGACGAAATCCAGACCGAAGTCATTCGCCTGCCGACCACCTGTTTTGCCGAAGAGGACGGCTCGCTGGTCAACAGCA
This sequence comes from Pseudomonas sp. Irchel s3f10, assembly GCF_900187515.1. Classification (NCBI taxonomy): domain Bacteria; kingdom Pseudomonadati; phylum Pseudomonadota; class Gammaproteobacteria; order Pseudomonadales; family Pseudomonadaceae; genus Pseudomonas; species Pseudomonas sp. Irchel s3f10. The sequence continues at coordinate 12,346 of NZ_FYDZ01000008.1, read as the reverse complement.
GTCGCTGGCTGCAATGGCACTGGAAGGGTGCCGACGGCCCCGGCGAAGCGCAGACCGACATTCGCATCATGAGCGAATTGTTCCTGCGCCTGCGCAAACGCTATCAGGCCGAGGGCGGCAAATTCCCCGATCCGCTGCTGAAACTGACGTGGCCGTACAAGATCCCGGACGAGCCTTCGCCGGAAGAACTGGCCAAGGAAATCAACGGCAGCGCTGTCGCCGATTTCACCGATGCCGCAGGCGTTGCGGTCAAGGCCGGCTCGCAACTGGCCGGGTTTGGCTTGCTCAAGGATGACGGCAGCACCGCGTCCGGTTGCTGGATCTTCGCCGGCAGCTGGACCGAGGCCGGCAACCAGATGGCCCGCCGCGACAACAGCGATCCGTTCGGCATGCACCAGCATCTCGGCTGGGCGTGGGCCTGGCCGGCCAACCGGCGGATTCTCTACAACCGCGCTTCGGCGGACGTCGCCGGCAAACCGTGGGATCCGAAAAAACGTCTGGTCTGGTGGAACGGCAAAGCCTGGGGCGGCACCGATGTGCCGGACTACAAAGCCGACGTGCCGCCAGAGGTGGGGATGAACCCGTTCATCATGAACCCCGAAGGCGTCGCGCGGTTCTTCGCCGTCGACAAGATGAACGAGGGGCCATTCCCCGAGCACTACGAGCCGTTTGAAACGCCGATCGGCATCAACCCGCTGCACCCGCAAAACAAGAAAGCCACCAGCAACCCGGCGGCGCGGATCTTCGATTCGGTCTGGGAAACCCTCGGCGAAGCCAAGGATTTCCCGTACGCCGGCACCAGTTACCGACTCACAGAGCATTTCCACTTCTGGAGCAAGCACTGCAAGTTGAACGCAATTGCCCAGCCCGAGCAGTTCGTCGAAATCGGCGAAGTGCTGGCGAAAGAGAAGGGCATTGCTGCCGGAGATCGGGTGCGGGTCAGTTGCAAACGCGGCTTTATCGAAGCGGTGGCGGTGGTGACGAAAAGGATCCGGCCGCTGCAGGTCAACGGCCAGGTCGTGCATCAGATCGGCATCCCGCTGCACTGGGGTTTCACCGGCCTGACGCGTCACGGTTATTTGACCAACACCCTGGTGCCGTTCCTCGGCGATGGCAATACCCAGACCCCGGAATCCAAGTCATTCCTGGTCAACGTGGAGAAACTGTAAATGGCCAGCCAAGACATTATTGCCCGCTCGGCCACCACGACTGTGCCGCCGTCGGTGAGGAATCAGGAGGCAGTTGCCAAGCTGATCGACACCACCAAATGCATCGGCTGCAAGGCCTGTCAGGTCGCCTGCTCGGAATGGAACGAGCTGCGCGACGAGGTCGGCCACAACCACGGCACCTACGACAACCCGCAAGACTTGAGCGCGGAAACCTGGACGTTGATGCGCTTCACCGAGCACGAAACCGACGCCGGCAACCTCGAATGGCTGATCCGCAAGGACGGCTGCATGCACTGCGCCGAGCCCGGTTGTCTGGCGGCGTGCCCTAGCCCCGGCGCGATCATCAAGCACGCCAACGGCATCGTCGATTTCGATCAGGATCACTGCATCGGTTGCGGCTATTGCATCACCGGTTGCCCGTTCAACATTCCGCGCATTTCGCAGAAGGATCACAAGGCCTACAAATGCACCCTGTGTTCGGATCGCGTAGCGGTAGGGCTGGAACCGGCCTGCGTGAAAACCTGCCCGACCGGCGCCATCGTTTTCGGCACCAAGGAAGACATGAAGGAACACGCTGCCGAACGCATCGTCGACCTGAAAAGCCGTGGCTTCGAAAACGCTGGTCTGTATGACCCGGCCGGTGTTGGCGGCACGCATGTGATGTACGTGCTGCACCACGCCGATACGCCGACGATCTACGCCAACCTGCCGCAGGATCCGGCGATCAGTCCGTTGGTGGGGTTGTGGAAAGGCATCAGCAAACCTCTGGGCCTGTTGGCCATGGGCGCGGCGGTATTGGCCGGGTTCTTCCATTACGTGCGCATCGGCCCGAATCGGGTTGAAGAGGATGAGCATCCGGCGGCGCCCGACACCTCGGTGCACGTCGTCGATCCGGCGGTGCACACCTTCGATCCACGCGGGGAGGACCGGCCATGAGCAACAAGACGATCCTGCGTTACACCGCCAACCAGCGCACCAATCACTGGCTGGTGGCGATCCTTTTTTTCATGGCCGGGCTGTCCGGGCTGGCGTTGTTTCATCCGTCGCTGTTCTGGCTGAGCAACCTGTTCGGCGGCGGGCCGTGGACGCGGATTCTGCATCCGTACATGGGCATCGCCATGTTCGTGTTGTTCCTTGGCTTGGTGTTCAGCTTCTGGCGCAGCAATTTCTTCATCGCCAATGACCGGCGGTGGCTGCGGCGGATTAATCGGGTGATGGTCAACGATGAAGAAAGCGTGCCGCCGGTGGGCAAATACAACGCCGGGCAGAAGCTGCTGTTCTGGACTTTACTGCTGTGCATGCTCGGTTTGCTGTTCACCGGGCTGGTGATCTGGCGCGCCTGGTTCAGTGCGTATTTCGGCATTACGGTGATTCGCTGGGCGATGCTGCTGCATGCGCTGGCCGGGTTCATTCTGGTGCTGAGCATCATCGTCCACATCTACGCCGGGCTGTGGATCAAGGGTTCGGTGGACGCGATGATGCACGGCTGGGTCAGCCGCGCCTGGGCGAAGAAACACCATGAACTCTGGTATCGCGACATCACCCGCGACGAACGCCAACCGGACGTGCCGGAGCGACCGATCACCAAAAAGGGCTGACTTTTGCCAACCATTCTTGAACCTGGGGAAATCGAAGCGGCGGCGAGTTCGCCGCCGTTTCTGCATCTGCCGCCGCCTAACCTGTTTGCGCTGCGGGCCGCTCGACTGGAACAACTGGCCGAGGGGCATGCGCTGGCTGAGTACCTGCGGCTGATTGCCGGGTTGTGCCGGGTGCAGCAGCAGGTGTTTGACGATCCACCGCTGACAGCGCCGTTTGATCAGCAACGGATTGAAGCTTGTCAGCAGCATGGCTTGCCGCCGTTTGCTGCCGACACGTTGGTGCGCGAAGAAGGTTGGCAGGCTTACCTTGAGGCTTTGCTGCAACGTTACGAACCTGATGAACAGCCCGCCGTCATTGAGGCGGTGACAACGTTGCGGGTCGCCAGTCCCGGACAGTTACGTGCATGGGCCGTGGCGTTGGTCAGCGGTCAATATTCGCTGGTGCCGGCGCAATTGGTGCCGTTTCTTGGCGCGGCGCTGCAAGTGGCGTGGAGTCACTGGCTGCTCAGCGCACCGAATCTGCAACTCAAACCGGGTGACAGCCTCAGCCAATGCCCGGCCTGTGGTTCACCGGCGATGGCCGGGGTCATCCGCCATCGCGGCAAGCACAACGGTTTGCGTTATCTGGTGTGTTCGTTGTGTGCCTGCGAATGGCATGTGGTGCGGGTCAAGTGCGTGTATTGCGAGTCGAGCAAGGGTCTGGATTATCTGAGCCTTGAAGACGATCGCCATGCTGCCAATCAGGCGCCGTTAAGGGCGGAAGTCTGTCCGGGCTGTAACAGTTATCTGAAACTGGTGTATCTGGAAAACGATGCCGACGCCGAGGCGTTGTCAGCGGACCTGGGCAGTTTGTTGCTGGACATGCGTCTGGCGCAGGACGGCTATCAGCGCTTGGCACCGAACTTGTTGCTAGCACCCGGAGACGAGTGAACGAAGGGTCTACACTCTTGTTTTTCACTGCGGGGCCGCAGTGATCTGTCTCCAGGAGTGGCTGATGTCCCTGCGGTTACCTTCCATTGATGGTGTGTTGCGTCACCCGGCGTGTGCGCCGTTACTTGAGCGTCATGGGCGTGAATCGCTGCTGGCGGGTTTGCGCCAGTTACTCGATGAGTTGCGCCCGAGCGTGTTGAACGGGCAATTGTCAGCCGTCGAAATAAGTCCCGAAGTGCTCGCCGGCCGCGTCGGTGAACGTCTGGCCCAGCAGCAGCGCAGCAACGTGCGCCGAGTGTTCAACCTCACCGGCACGGTGCTGCACACCAACCTCGGTCGCGCCCTGTTGCCCGAAGAAGCCATCGTAGCGGTGCAAATGGCAGCGCGTTACCCGCTCAACCTAGAATTCGATCTGGCCAGCGGCAAACGCGGTGATCGCGATGACCTCATCGAAGGCCTGATCCGCGAGCTGACCGGCGCCGAAGCCGTCACCGTGGTCAACAACAATGCCGCCGCCGTGCTGCTGACGCTCAACAGCCTGGGCGCGCGCAAGGAAGGCATCATTTCCCGTGGCGAGCTGATCGAAATCGGCGGCGCCTTCCGCATTCCCGACATCATGGCCCGCGCCGGTGTGCGCCTGCACGAAGTCGGCACGACCAATCGCACCCATGCCCGCGACTACGAAGCGGCGATCAGCCCACGAAGCGGTTTGATCATGCGTGTGCATGCGAGCAACTACAGCGTCGAGGGTTTTACCGCGCGGGTGCCGACTGCGGAACTGGCGGAGTTGGCCCATCGACATGGTCTGCCGTTGCTGGAAGATCTGGGCAGCGGCAGTCTTTTGGACTTGACCCGTTGGGGTTTGCCGGCAGAGCCGACCGTGCGCCAGGCGCTGTTGGATGGTGCGGATATCGTCACGTTCAGCGGCGACAAATTGCTCGGCGGCCCGCAGGCCGGGTTGATCGTCGGGCGCAAAGAGCTGATCGCGAAGATCAAGAAAAACCCGCTGAAACGCGCGCTGCGGGTGGACAAGTTGACCCTCGCCGCGCTGGAGGCGGTGCTGGGTTTGTATCGCAATCCGGATCGACTGGCTGAACGTTTGCCGAGTTTGCGTCTGTTGACTCGCCCGCAAGCTGACATCTTCGCCCAGGCTTCACGGCTGCAACCGGCGTTGGCTGAAGTCTTGGGTTCGCTGTGGCAGGTCAGTGCAGTCGAGGCCTTGGGCATGATCGGCAGCGGCAGCCAACCGGTCGCGCGTTTGCCGAGTGCGGCATTGTGTATGCGCCCGCAAGTCTCCAAGCGTTTGCGCGGGCGTTGCCTGCTGAATCTGGAAGCGGCGTTGCGGGCCTTACCGATCCCGGTGCTTGGGCGGATTGACGACGATGCGCTGTGGCTGGATTTGCGTCAGCTCGACGATGAACCAGCGTGGCTCGGGCAATTGCCGCACCTGCAGGTCGAGCCGTGATTGTCGGCACGGCGGGGCACATCGACCACGGCAAGACGTCGCTGCTGCAGGCCCTGACCGGACAAACCGGCGACCGCCGCACGCAGGAACGCGAACGCGGCATGACCATCGACCTTGGCTATCTCTATGCCGAACTGCAACCGGGCGCGGGGCTGACCGGGTTTATCGACGTCCCCGGCCACGAGAAATTCACCCACAACATGCTCGCCGGCGCCCAGGGCATTGATCTGGTGTTGCTGGTGGTCGCGGCGGACGACGGCGTGATGCCGCAGACCCGTGAACATCTGGCGATTGTTGAATTGCTCGGCATTCCCCGCGCCTTGGTGGCGATCACCAAATGCGACCGCGTTCAGGCGGGCAGGTTGGAAGAGGTACAGCGCCAGATTCTCGATCTGCTGGAACCGGGGCCGTTTGCCGGAGCGCCGCTATTCACGGCGTCGAGCCTGAGCGGGCAGGGTATCGATGAGTTGCGCCTGGCGTTGCTGCAAACGCAACGAGAAGTGCAGCAACGTAGTCGCGAAGGCGGATTTCGCCTGGCCATCGACCGCGCGTTCAGTGTTGCCGGCGCGGGAATCGTGGTCACCGGGACGGCGTTGTCAGGTGCGATTGCTGTCGGCGACAAACTCACCCTCGGGCCTTGCGGGAAAACCGTGCGAGTGCGCGGCTTGCACGCGCAGAATCAACCCGCCGAACACGCCTTCGCCGGGCAACGAGTGGCGTTGAACCTGAGCGGCGAACGCCTTGAACTGGCGCAAATCCATCGCGGCCATTGGTTGCTGAGCGAGTGGCTGCACGCGCCGACGCAACGGGTCGACATCGACTTTCAACTGCTGCCCGGCGAGCGCACTTTCGAACACTTTCACCCGGTGCACGTGCACCTCGGCACGCAGGATGTCATCGCACGGGTAGCGTTGCTCGAAGGCCCGCGCCTAAGTCCCGGCGAGCGCATGTTCGCGCAACTGTTAATCAACGCGCCGGTGCACGCGGTGAGGGGCGATCGGCTGATCCTGCGCGATCAGAGCGCGCAGCGCACCTTGGGCGGTGGCCAGGTACTCGATCCCTTCGCCCCGGCGCGACAACGCCGCAGCCCTGAACGTCTGACACAACTGCGCACCTTGGCTTCTGGCGACGAACTTGAACAAGTCTTGCCCGTGCTGCTCAACTACAGCGCCGGCGGCCTTGATCCGCAGCGGCTGGAACGCCAGTTCAATCGCCCGCGCGCGTCCTGGTCGTTAGCGGAAAACGTGCGCCTGATCGACACCCGCCAAGGTCCGGTGCTGTTCAACGTGCAACGCTGGTCGCAACTGAAGTTCACCCTGCTGGAACAACTCGCGCAGTTTCATGAGCAGGAGCCCGACCAGATGGGCCCCGACCGTGATCGCCTGCGCCGCTTCAGTGGTCTGGCGCTGGAGCGTGCGACGTTTGTGAGTTTGCTGGATGAATTGCTGACGGCCGGATCGATCCAGGCGAGCGGCCCATGGCTGCATTTGCCGCATCATCAGGTGCGTCTGAATGCCGAGGACGAAAGCCTCTGGCGGCAGCTGCAACCGTTGTTCGAAAACGCCGGATTCGACCCGCCGTGGGTGCGCGACGTCGCGAAAATGCTTGGCCAGGACGACGCCGTCGTACGCCTGCTACTGCGCAAACTGGCGCGGCTCGGTTGGATGCATCAAGTCGTGCGCGATCTGTTCCTGAGTGACGTACAACTGCGCCAAATGGCGAACGTGCTACTCAAACTCGCCAAGGAAAATCCGCAGATCCAGGTGACAACCTTCCGCGATGCGCTAGGCTTGGGACGCAAACGCTGTATTCAGTACCTCGAATATTTCGACCGCGTCGGCCTGACCCGACGCCTCGGCGAATCCCGCCAGATCCGCCCCGACAACGCGCTGGCCAACGCCGACGCCCAATGAGTTAAAGGAAGGCAATCGCGCCCGGTGGCGCGGCCGGGCTTCAAACCCGGTTGGGGACGGCATCCGTTCCCGGGCAGGTTCGACTCCGGCTGCCTTCCGCCAGTTTTTACATGAGTGAAAATTTGGAACTTGCAAAAGTTACTTGCTGAATATTAGTGTTGCACTTCAGAAAAGTGCTTCCTGATTAATCTGTAGTAATTTATCAGCACCCTTCTTCAAGTAGTCGTTCTACTTGAGATTTATACCTGTCTTGAATTTCAGCCGCGTGCAACGCGTGTGCGTGTTTGTCGATCCCTGCGGAAAGATTGTTTTCGTGAAAGCGATGTAAATGAGATATAGAATTCAAATAGACGGGCATAGCGCCACTTAGAATAAATCTTACAAATAGATCAAGATCCTCAGCCATTTTAAGGTGCTCTAGGTAGCCGCCGACCTTTTGAAATAGTTCCTTCTTAAATAGTACGCTGTGTTGGATGTAATGACTTCCCCTGAAAATGGCAGCAAGCAAGTCTAGTTTTGACTTGAATTGCCAGGCGTAATAGTCGTAATTCGACTTGTATCGGAGGTTGCTATCAACGCAAATAAAGCCGGAAACAAACCACTTTGTATCTTTGTGTTCTAATGCAGTCTGCGCGAAATTGTAGATGGTTCTTTACAAAATTAAATCGTCACCATCTAGCACAAAAATAAAATCCCCGGAAGATCTTTGTATTGCGATATTTCTACCAGCTGAAGGACCTATATTGTATGTTCCACTAATGAATGTAATGTCGGGGCGCATTTTGGATTCTATGACTTCCCGAGTACCATCTGTCGATGCGTCATCATAAATGACATGTTCAACTTTAATGGCAAGCGGCTCTAGTCGAAGCATTTGAACGCTATTTATGCAGTCTTCAATATAGTCTTTGCAATTGTATGTCGTTGTGATGATTGAGATTTTCATTTTTTTTAATGATCTCCTTGAAAAGCCTCTCGTATTTTTCAATCATTATCTCTTTGGTGAAGTTGCGTTCAAATCGCTGCCGGCAAGCTAATCTCATTTTCAAGTAATCTTTCTCTGGCATTGCGTTGATCCTCTGAACGGCCTCCTCAAGCCCTTCGACACCCTTTTTTTTGATTATCCAATTACCTTCTACATTTCCATCTTCGGGACTGACCAAAAAACCGGTGACCCCATCGTCAATGATTTCGGGTAGAGAACCGATTGCGTAGCCTATGATCGGCGTGCCGCATGCTAGCGACTCTGCAAGAACCAGCCCGAATGGTTCGTTCCATCGACACGGGAAGATAAAAAGCTTCGAATCGGCGACCGCTCGCGCAATTGTTTTTTGTGGTACATGGCCGTGCAAACGAATTGTATCGCCTTGGTCCAATATAAAATTCAACAGCGATTGCTCGTTGGTAGTTCCGAAGATGTCCAGTTTCATATTAAATTTTCTGCTGACGATTGCGGCTGTATCAGTTCCTTTTTCGCTGTTGACTCTCCCAACAAATACCATGTTTGGATATTTATTTTTTTCTTGAAAAGGGAATGCTTTTGCGTTAATCCCGTTATAAATCACCTGATCAAATCTGATGAAATCACAGTTTTTCTCTTGGGATTGAGAAATGGCCACATAATGGTTGGGTTTAATTATTTTTTGGGGCCATATCCTCTCGAATTTCCAAGCGCCCGCGCCGTGATAAGCACTTACAATTGGTGTATCTATTAGGTTTGCAAAAAAACCCGAATCAAAGGTATGAAATGAAAAGATGATTTCATATTTCTCAGTTTTGTTTTTTTCAAAGCAGAACGAGGTCAGGATCTCATCATAAGCTTTGTAGTCAAACTGATTGGGCAATAACTCATATTTCATTGAGCATTGATCCCAAATGCTTTCTAATTTGGCGCTAGTTGTTGAGTCGCCACTTGCATACAGCGTCACATTGTGACCTTTTTCAACTAGCCCTTCAGAAATATTACTGATGACTTCATGTATTGATGTGCTCCAGCCTCGAGGTATTCCTGTATTTAGTGGTGGCGTGGGCATCGTATTTGAACTAATTATTGCGACTTTCATTGTTGTTTTACTCCATGAAATCTCAGAATTAGCAAGCGTGAGTGTTACATTGCAACCGTTCTATGGTGTGTTGCAGAGCGATATCGCTGTGGTTTTTCACGGAGCTAAAGCGGATATGTTTCATGCTTGTCACCTAGATAAAGTCAAGGCCCGCAATGGACATCAGATAACAAGCGGAAGCGTTTGGCCACTGTCAGATCTGACAGGTGAGGACGTTTGTTCGACGAACGGTAATGTTGAAGAGGGAAGATCTGGCTACTGGCGTCTTACCGAAGACTACGCCTAGGTCAGCAGTTGGCTCAAAGAGGATAATCGCCCTCATTGAAGACGGTATCCGTTCCAGGCAGGCTCGACTCCAGCTGCCTTCCGCCAGTTTGCCAAAAGCAAAAGATCGCAGCCTTCCGCGGCTCCTACACCGATTCATGTAGGAGCCGCGGAAGGCTGCGATCTTTTGATGCGCAATGCTGGAAAAACCTAGTCTGGCTCCGTTTAGTCACTTGGAGACACGTGTTGGCTGTGAGGCCGCCTTCGTCCGATCGCCGCTCGGAGCAAGCTCGGCTCCACAGGTTCGGAGTGTAAACACAGGTTTGTGATCGACCCCGATCCCTGTGGGAGCGGGCTTGCCCGCGAAGACGTCAGTAGTCACGGCGACTCATTCGGAATGCGTTATCGAGGCGCGCTACCGCGGCAACTCCAGATTATCCATCACCCGATTTACCGCCAGTTCGCCCAGCATTATCAGCTGTGCAATCCCCAACAAAGTACGACGCTGCGACGCTGGAATGAGATGGGCGAAGTCATGGGCGATGGTTCTGGCTGAAGCGAGTGTTTCGCTGGCATCGGCCAGCAGTTCTTCGTTTTTGAAGTCCGCGTTAACGGCGTACATCCGGCGGGTTTTGCGTGGCGGTGGGGTGGAGCCGGGTGGGCAGAGATAGTGGTCGAGGGCGCGGTCGGCGGCTTCGTGGAGTTTTTTTGAATCGAGGGATTCGTAGGGGGAGGTGGCGTCGGTTTCGGGCGGGTTTGGCGTTGGTTTGATCATGGTAAAGCTCCTTGAGAAATGGAGCCGTCAACCTTCGCTGCTAAACGAGGAGGTGGCGGCTTTTGCGCGGGTTAGCAGACCAGGCTCAAGGATCCCGGCGCACCGAAGTGCCCCACGCAAAGCCGCCATAACGTATTGGCGAAACTCGCGTGCCTTGAAATTTGCCGAGCTGCTAAACCCGATCGCTGATTCGTCAGCGACCGCACCACAATAGAACCCGACCCCAAGGCGCACAAGCCGGCGGATTCTGGCGTAGCTGTAGGCAAGGGCGCAAGAGTGTGTAGCCTGTAAGACGTATCTTCAGGTGTCTTTTAAACACTGGGCGGTTATCTTGGTGAAAACGTGGTCTGTCCCTGAAAGACCTGCTTGGTGAAAAACCGCTTCTGTGAAAAAGGAGAAGCGGTTTTTTGCGGCGCTGCTTTTAAACGGCTCAACGAACCAGTCGAACAGTGATGTCATCCATTTGATAATCGTTGCCGCCATCAGATCCGCCGCCGCCTCCTCGATCCTGATGGCTCATTATTTGAATCGTATAGTTCCCGCTCTGTGTGACGGAAAAGCTTCCTGACTGGGTGTACCATTGGCCGGTCCGGGGAACGCTGTAGGCCGCCAAGATTGATTGGCCAGATGAAAGCCTGACCGAAAAAATAGGGGGCATGTTATTTGACAGAGGGCTGAAGTTTCGGACTCGATAACTGAATGTGTAGGTATGCCCGACCACAAATCGAAATGATTGACTGAATAGTAAGCCAGAATGACCAGTAGCGCCGGTGGTGTCATTGTGAAAAAAACCATTGATTACGCGTCCTTGATAACCAGCTGGTCCTTTCACCCAGTTACCTGAGGTGCCGTTCGCAAAGTCTGTAAGGGAATCTGTCCACCTCTCTGCAGAAAAGCTGCGTACCACTGACTCGGGTTGCGCTCCGTAAAGTGCCCTGGCCTTGATGGGATGCGCGGTAATGCTCAGGCCGCTGAGGACTCTGCTCCAGTCGCCATTGGCATCGACTGGCACAACCGGAGTAATCGGCGTGGTGTTGTCGTAAAGCTGCACAGTCTGGTCAGGACTGGCCTTTCCGGTGACGGTGACGCTGGTGTCGAAGGTGGTGCCGCCCGGTGCGACCGTGCCTTTGGAATCAGTGATGTTGGTAATGGTGGGTGTCACCGTTTGCGCGATGGTGAAGCTGCGTACCACTGACTCGGGTTGCGCTCCGTAAAGTGCCTTGGCCTTGATGGGATGCGCGGCGATGCTCAAGCCGCTGAGGGCTCTGCTCCAGTCGCCATTGGCATCGACTGGCACAACCGGAGTAATCGGCGTGGTGTTGTCGTAAAGCTGCACAGTCTGGCCAGGACTGGCCTTGCCGGTGACGGTGACGCTGGTGTCGAAGGTGGTGCCGCCCGGTGCGACCGTGCCTTTGGAATCAGTGATGTTGGTGATGGTGGGTGTCACCGTTTGCGCGATGGTGAAGCTGCGTACCACTGACTCGGGTTGCGCTCCGTAAAGTGCCTTGGCCTTGATGGGATGCGCGGCAATGCTCAGGCCGCTGAGGACTCTGCTCCAGTCGCCATTGTCATCGACTGGCACAACCGGAGTAATCGGCGTGGTGTTGTCGTAAAGTTGCACAGTCTGGCCAGGACTGGCCTTGCCGGTGACGGTGACGCTGGTGTCGAAGGTGGTGCCGCCCGGTGCGACCGTGCCTTTGGAATCAGTGATGTTGGTAATGGTGGGTGTCACCGTTTGCGCGATGGTGAAGCTGCGTACCACTGACTCGGGTTGCGCTCCGTAAAGTGCCTTGGCCTTGATGGGATGCGCGGCAATGCTCAAGCCGCTGAGGGCTCTGCTCCAGTCGCCATTGGCATCGACTGGCACAACCGGAGTAATCGGCGTGGTGTTGTCGTAAAGCTGCACAGTCTGGTCAGGACTGGCCTTTCCGGTGACGGTGACGTTGGTGTCGAAGGTGGTGCCGTTGTCGGCAATTTCCTCTCCTGAGGAGTCGGTTACGGAGTCGATCATCGGGACCAGCATCACACCAATCAGTAATTCAAGCGTGGCCGAATATTCATGTCGTCCGTTCGAGGCGCGCAACACCGAATAACGCACTTTCACGTACTGCCCGATGTTCGACGTGACATATTCCTTGTCGACTCTGAAGCGCACAGGCTGGCCTTCAC
>NZ_FYDZ01000021.1:0-82055 GCF_900187515.1 Pseudomonas sp. Irchel s3f10 | reverse complement strand
TTCAGCGCCGCACTACGTTCTGCCGCATCGACGTGAGGAGCGCGTTTATCCTCGGGCGATTCGGCTGAAATCGCCGAAGTATCCGATCAAAAATAAAAATGCCAGTCAGCTTAACTGACTGGCATTAGCCATTTGGCAGCCCTTTTTTGGTGCGTCCGTTTCACGATCAATGACAGCGTTTCACGGATTAATTATTTTGAGCGGTACTAAACGATCAGTCCCAGCTAAGAGCACCACCAGTCTGATACTCAATAACTCTCGTCTCAAAGAAATTCTTCTCTTTCTTCAAGTCCATAATCTCGCTCATCCAAGGGAACGGGTTAGTCGTCCCTGGATATTCCTCTTTCAAACCAATCTGCGACAAACGACGGTTAGCGATGAACTTCAGGTAGTCCTCCATCATCGCCGCGTTCATGCCCAGTACGCCGCGAGGCATAGTGTCACGTGCGTATTCGATCTCCAGCTGCGTACCCTGCAGAATCATCTGGGTCGCTTCTTCCTTCATCTCAGCATCCCACAAATGCGGGTTTTCGATTTTGATCTGGTTGATCACGTCGATGCCGAAGTTCAGGTGCATGGATTCGTCGCGCAGGATGTATTGGAACTGCTCGGCGACGCCGGTCATTTTGTTGCGGCGGCCCATGGAGAGGATTTGGGTGAAGCCGCAGTAGAAGAAGATGCCTTCCAGAACGCAGTAGTAGGCGATCAGGTTGCGCAGCAGTTCTTTGTCGGTGTCCGGGGTGCCGGTTTCGAACTTCGGATCGGAGATCGAACGGGTGTACTTCAGGCCCCAGGCTGCTTTTTTCGCGACCGATGGGATCTCGTGGTACATGTTGAAGATCTCGCCTTCATCCATGGCCAGCGATTCGATGCAGTACTGGTAAGCGTGGGTGTGGATCGCTTCTTCGAAAGCCTGGCGCAGGATGTACTGGCGGCATTCCGGGTTGGTAATCAGGCGATACACGGCCAGGACCAGGTTGTTGGCAACCAGGGAGTCGGCGGTGGAGAAGAAGCCGAGGTTGCGCATGACGATGCGGCGCTCGTCGTCGGTCAGGCCTTCCGGGTCTTTCCAGAGGGCGATGTCGGCGGTCATGTTGACTTCTTGCGGCATCCAGTGGTTTGCGCAACCGTCCAGATATTTCTGCCAGGCCCAGTCGTACTTGAATGGCACGAGTTGGTTGAGGTCGGCGCGGCAGTTGATCATGCGCTTTTCGTCAACGGCGACACGGGCGGAGGCGCCTTCGAGTTCGGCGAGGCCTTCGGCGACGTCGAGGGAGTTCAGTGCAGCCTTGGCGCGGGCGACAGCGGCCGAGTCGTCGGCGGTCACGGCGCGAGCTTCGATCGCGGCGGCACCGCCAGCGTTGTCGAGGCGGTCCATGTTGGCTTCAGTAGCGTGGCCGGCGTTGGCGCCTTTCACGGTTGCTACTTCACTGTCTTCTTTGTCGAATTCGTCCCAGCTCAGCATGACGTGTCGTCTCCTGCGTGAGGGCCTGTGCCCGTGTGAAACCTGATTGGTTGGTTTTTCACACGGTCGTACAGACCGCGTTGGATGTCGTTTTTTGCAGCGATGCACGCAGGCAAATAAACAGAAATTTTGACGGGTTCCGAGAGCCTCTGATGGGCGCAATCAGCGTTGAACGCTGCTGCGGGGCTTCAGAATGGCTTTTGCTCCCTGTAAGGGAATATTGCTGACCCGTATGGGGCGGCATTATAGGGAAAAAAACACGGCTGTGCTGAGGCGAATCCGCGCATGGAGCGGTCGAGGAGGGTGGTTTTTCGACGAGAGTGAGGGTTTACAGGGCTTTGCCGGGGATAGATTTTTTTTCGTAAAAATCTCGCCATTGTGAATTTGCTCAAAAAACGAACAAAAAAACCGGTTTTTCACTACATCTAGTGTTTTGCAAGCATTTCTGACGGTTTAAAACACAACTGAGCCCGACCGAAGTCGGGCTGGAATCGACCCTCAATGAAGCGCTGAGAGATCCAATTCGGTGCAGTCTCGAATCATCAATTGGTGCAGCCGTTGCCCATGACGCTGTAACGCAGGATGTGGCGCTGACCTTTGGAGTCGTCGTACTCCATTTTTGCCGGTACTACTTCGCAGACGTTCGGAATTTCACTCATCGATACAACGTTGGCGATGTCCAGATGGGTGGAGTAAGTGTATTCCTCGATCACCGGTTGTTGCTGTGCGACATCAGTCGGGACTTCATCTGCCATGGCGGTTGCGCACAGACTGCTGAGGGCCAGAACCAATAAAGCTTTCATTTCAGATTTACCTTTTTGAGGTCGAGTGGGGTCACGCAACCTTTATGGGGTTGCGTGTGTAACTTCATCGTTTGCAGTTATTACTTGGAGAGCTGGATTAACGGCCTTCGTGGGGGCTGTATCGTTGTTAATCGCGTTTGCCTTGTTGGCGAGGTGGATTTTAGGGAGATGGGGCGGGGGTAAACAGAGCGGGTTTTGATAAACACCTTTGGCAGATTTGGTAACAATCCCCCAGAAACCACCTCAATCCCCTGTAGGAGCTGCCGAAGGCTGCGATCTTTTGATCTTGCACCTAAAGATCAAAGTCAAAAGATCGCAGCCTTCGGCAGCTCCTACACGGGCCCTCGTGGGTGGGCGAGGGCTTGTTACTACCATCGTCGAATGGTTCTATGGCCCCCGCCCCGTTACAACAGGGTCATACAAAAACAACTATTACACCGAGGTAGGAAAGATGAGTGCGGCTTCTCTGTATCCCGTTCGTCCCGAGGTTCTGGCTAACACGCTGACTGACGAGGCGACCTACAAAGCCATGTACCAGCAGTCGGTCGTCAACCCTGACGGCTTCTGGCGCGAGCAAGCCAAGCGTCTCGACTGGATCAAGCCTTTCACCACCGTGAAACAGACGTCGTTCGACGATCACCATGTCGACATCAAGTGGTTTGCCGACGGCACCCTGAACGTTTCCTACAACTGCCTCGACCGTCATCTGGCCGAGCGCGGCGATCAAGTCGCGATCATCTGGGAAGGCGACGATCCTTCCGAGAGCCGCAACATCACCTACCGCGAACTGCACGAGCAAGTGTGCAAACTGGCCAACGCCCTGCGCGGTCAGGACGTGCACCGCGGCGACGTGGTGACCATTTATATGCCGATGATTCCCGAAGCCGTGGTCGCCATGCTGGCCTGCACCCGGATCGGCGCGATTCACTCGGTGGTGTTCGGCGGTTTCTCGCCGGAAGCCCTGGCCGGTCGCATCATCGACTGCAAATCGAAAGTGGTGATCACCGCTGACGAAGGCATTCGCGCCGGCAAGAAGATTTCCCTCAAGGCCAACGTCGACGACGCGCTGACCAACCCGGAAACCAGCAGCATCCAGAAAGTCATCGTCTGCAAGCGCACCGGTGGCGACATCAAGTGGAACCAGCATCGCGACATCTGGTACGAAGACCTGATGAAAGTGGCGGGCACTGTCTGCGCGCCGAAAGAGATGGGCGCGGAAGAAGCGCTGTTCATCCTTTATACCTCCGGTTCGACCGGCAAGCCGAAGGGCGTGCAACACACCACCGGCGGTTATCTGCTGTATGCGGCGATGACCCACGAGCGCGTGTTTGACTACCGTCCGGGCGAAGTCTACTGGTGCACCGCCGACGTCGGCTGGGTCACCGGCCACAGCTATATTGTCTACGGCCCGCTGGCCAATGGCGCGACCACGCTGCTGTTCGAAGGCGTGCCGAACTATCCGGACATCACCCGGGTGGCGAAGATCGTCGACAAGCACAAGGTCAACATCCTCTACACCGCACCGACCGCGATTCGCGCGATGATGGCCTCGGGTCAGGCCGCGGTTGA
The DNA here is from genome assembly GCF_900187515.1 of Pseudomonas sp. Irchel s3f10. Lineage (NCBI taxonomy): Bacteria > Pseudomonadati > Pseudomonadota > Gammaproteobacteria > Pseudomonadales > Pseudomonadaceae > Pseudomonas > Pseudomonas sp. Irchel s3f10. Next base: position 78,218 of record NZ_FYDZ01000021.1, on the reverse strand, counting down.
AGGCGCCGATGGCAGCAGCTTGCGTCTGCTCGGTTCGGTCGGTGAGCCGATCAACCCGGAAGCCTGGGACTGGTACTACAAGAATGTCGGCAAGTCGCGTTGCCCGATCGTCGATACCTGGTGGCAGACCGAAACCGGCGGCAACATGATGAGCCCGTTGCCGGGTGCGCACGCGCTGAAGCCGGGTTCGGCGGCACGTCCGTTCTTTGGTGTGGTGCCGGCGCTGGTCGACAACCTCGGTAACATCATCGAGGGCGAGGCTGAAGGCAATCTGGTGATTCTCGATTCGTGGCCAGGTCAGGCGCGCACGCTGTATGGCGATCACGATCGTTTCGTTGATACCTACTTCAAGACGTTCCGTGGCATGTATTTCACCGGTGACGGCGCGCGCCGTGATGCCGATGGTTACTACTGGATCACCGGGCGTGTCGATGACGTGCTCAACGTGTCCGGCCACCGTATGGGCACGGCCGAGATCGAGAGTGCGATGGTTGCGCATCCGAAAGTTGCTGAGGCAGCGGTGGTTGGGGTTCCGCATGACATCAAGGGGCAGGGCATTTATGTCTATGTCACCTTGAAGAATGGCGAGGAGCCGACCGAGCAACTACGTCTGGAGCTGAAGAACTGGGTGCGCAAGGAGATCGGGCCGATTGCTTCACCGGACGTGATTCAGTGGGCACCGGGGCTGCCGAAGACCCGTTCGGGCAAGATCATGCGCCGGATTCTGCGCAAGATTGCCACGGCGGAATATGACGGGTTGGGGGATATCTCGACCCTGGCGGATCCGGGTGTGGTGCAGCATTTGATTGATACGCATAAGACCATGAATGTTGCTTAAGTAGCAGGTCTGAAAAGAAGAAAGCCCTGTCCGGTGTATGCCGGGCGGGGCTTTTTTGTGTCTGGAGGTTTTGTGGTGACTGGGCTGGCCTCTTCGCGAGCAGGCTCGCTCCCACAGGGATCGCATTCCACCTGAAGAAACGCGATCAACTGTAGGAGTGAGCCTGCTCGCGATAGCAATCTGTCAGACGCCATCGCAGTCCATTGTCAGACCACCAACGCACCCAACCAATAATTATCGATCTCCCCTGTAAGACATTTCCCGCTGTTACCCGCCGCCTTTCACGTAACCGGATGTGTAACCGCCCGCCCCGGAGCGGGGCGAAGGGAAACGCATTGCCCCGTTTTAGAGCCTCTAAACCCCCGGTGAAAAATAAGACACCACGCTGCGCTTGCCGGATTAGAAGGGTTTGCGAATAATAGGCCCGCAATTTGCAACATGGATCGGTTCACTGTCTTTCGCTCCTGCATGAAATTGCAGGGCTGTCAATGTGCCAAAGTCGCTTTCTCTGTGCATCTGTAATTAGTTGTCGCATTGAAGAAATATCGGCTTCGGGCCTGTCGTTAGAATGCCGATCACTCGCTCATCGTGGCCGAGGTTGAAATCTCTGACGGTTTCAATCGGAAATTTCCCACCGATGCAGCAACCGATTTCCCGATTCACCCATTCGCATATTGGGCTGTCGCTCACTCTGCCGTTTTTGCCCTTTACCGATGGAGTCCCAAGATGAAGAAACTTGTGCTGCTTGGCGCCCTGGCACTGTCCGTGCTGTCGATGAACGCCTTCGCTGACGAAAAACCTCTGAAGATCGGTATCGAAGCGGCTTACCCTCCGTTCGCCTCGAAAGCACCGGATGGCAGCATCGTCGGTTTCGACTACGACATCGGCAACGCTCTGTGCGAGCAGATGCAGGTCAAGTGTGTGTGGGTCGAGCAAGAGTTCGACGGTCTGATCCCGGCGCTGAAAGTGCGCAAGATCGACGCGATCCTGTCGTCCATGTCGATCACTGAAGATCGCAAGAAGTCGGTCGACTTCACCAACAAGTACTACAACACCCCGGCACGTCTGGTGATGAAGGCCGGTACTCAGGTCAGCGAAGGTCTGGCTGAGCTGAAGGGCAAGAACATCGGCGTACAACGTGGCTCGATCCACGAGCGTTTCGCCCGCGAAGTCCTCGCGCCGCTGGGTGCCGAGATCAAGCCGTACGGCTCGCAGAACGAAATCTACCTCGACGTGGCCGCCGGTCGCCTCGACGGCACCGTGGCTGACGCCACCCTGCTGCAAGATGGCTTCCTCAACACCGATTCCGGCAAAGGCTTCGCTTTCGTCGGTCCACAGTTCACCGACGTCAAATACTTCGGCGACGGCGTAGGCATCGCAGTGCGCAAGGGCGACGCCCTGAAAGACAAGATCAACGCTGCCATCGCGGCCATCCGCGAAAACGGCAAGTACAAGGCAATCCAGGACAAGTACTTCGCCTTCGATATTTACGGCAAGTAATACGTCTCTGCGACAAGTCCGAAATGGCGCAAGCAACAGGATCTCTGCGGTTTGCGCCATTTTTTCATCCCAACTTTCGAGGACCTGAATCATGTTGAAAGGCTACGGGGCTGTCATCCTCGATGGCGCATGGCTGACGCTTCAGCTCGCCTTGTCGTCCATGGCTCTGGCCATCGTTCTCGGGCTGATCGGTGTCGCGTTGCGCCTGTCGCCGGTGCGCTGGCTGGCCTGGCTGGGCGATCTGTATTCCACGGTGATCCGCGGGATTCCCGATCTGGTGCTGATCCTGCTGATCTTCTACGGCGGTCAGGACTTGCTCAACCGCGTCGCACCGATGCTCGGCTATGACGACTACATCGATCTGAATCCGCTGGCCGCCGGTATCGGCACCCTCGGTTTCATCTTCGGTGCGTACTTGTCGGAAACTTTCCGTGGCGCGTTCATGGCCATTCCAAAAGGTCAGGCCGAAGCCGGCATGGCGTACGGCATGAGCAGTTTTCAGGTGTTCTTCCGGGTGATGGTGCCGCAGATGATTCGCCTGGCGATTCCGGGCTTCACCAACAACTGGCTGGTACTCACCAAGGCGACCGCGCTGATTTCCGTGGTCGGTCTGCAAGACATGATGTTCAAGGCCAAGCAGGCGGCGGATGCCACTCGTGAGCCTTTCACCTTCTTCCTCGCAGTGGCGGCGATGTACCTGGTGATCACCAGTGTTTCGTTGCTGATCCTGCGTCAACTTGAGAAGCGCTACTCGGTAGGCGTAAGGGCGGCTGATCTATGATCTTCGACTACAACGTCATTTGGGAGGCCATGCCGCTGTACCTCGGCGGCCTGCTGACCACCCTCAAACTGCTCGCGCTGTCGCTGTTTTTCGGTCTGCTCGCGGCCCTGCCGCTGGGGCTGATGCGCGTCTCGAAGAACCCGGTCGTCAACGGCGCCGCGTGGCTTTACACCTACGTGATCCGTGGCACGCCGATGCTGGTGCAACTGTTCCTGATCTACTACGGTCTGGCGCAGTTTGAAGCGGTCCGCGAAAGCTTCCTGTGGCCGTGGCTGTCCAGCGCAACGTTCTGCGCGTGCCTGGCCTTCGCCGTCAACACCAGCGCCTACACCGCTGAGATCATTGCCGGCAGCCTCAAGGCCACGCCGAACGGTGAGATCGAAGCGGCGAAAGCCATGGGCATGTCGCGCTTCAAACTGTACAAACGCATCCTGCTTCCATCGGCCCTGCGCCGGGCGCTGCCGCAGTACAGCAACGAAGTGATCATGATGCTGCAGACCACCAGTCTGGCCTCCATCGTCACCTTGATCGATATCACCGGTGCGGCGCGCACGGTCAACGCGCAGTTCTATCTGCCGTTCGAGGCGTACATCACCGCCGGCGTGTTCTACCTGTGCCTGACGTTCATTCTGGTCAAGCTGTTCAAACTGGCTGAGCGTCGCTGGTTGAGCTACCTGGCCCCGCGGAAGCACTGATATGCAACGCATTGACCACGTATTGCCGTGGAGCCATCTGGGCAGCGAGCGCAAGATTTCCGTGTTCCGCTTCGGGCATGGCGAGCGCAAGGCCTACATTCAGGCCAGCCTGCACGCTGACGAATTGCCGGGCATGCGCACCGCCTGGGAGCTGAAAAAGCGCCTCGGCGAACTCGAAGCCAAAGGCTTGCTCAACGGTGTCATCGAGCTGGTGCCGGTCGCCAACCCGTTGGGTCTTGGGCAGTTGCTGCAAGGCAATCACCAGGGCCGTTTCGAGGCCGGTAGCGGCAAGAACTTCAACCGTGATTTCGTTGAGTTGAGCGCGCCGGTTGCGGCGGCTTTGACCGACCGTCTCGGAGATGATCCGCACGCCAATGTGCGCCTGATTCGTCAAGCCATGGCTGATCATCTGGCCGCATTGCCGGAAGCGAGCAGCCAGTTGCAAGGCATGCAGCGCGTGTTGCTCAGCCATGCCTGCACGGCCGATGTGGTGCTCGATCTGCATTGCGATGCCGAGGCCGCGCTGCACATGTACGCGTTGCCGCAGCACTGGCCGCAGTGGCGTTCGCTGGCTGCGCACCTGCATGTGAAGGTCGGATTGCTCGCGGAAGATTCCGGCGGCAGTTCGTTCGATGAAGCCTGCTCGCTGCCGTGGCTGCGTCTGTCGCGGCAGTTCCCCGATGCGCAGATTCCGCTGGCGTGTCTGGCGACGACCATTGAGCTGGGCGGTCAGGCCGACACTGGTCGCGCCGAAGCCGAGGCGTATGCTGAAGGCATTCTCGCCTTCCTCGCCGAGCAAGGTTTGATCACCGGCGAGTGGCCAAACCCTGCACACGAAGCCTGTGAAGGCATGCCGTTCGAAGGCACCGAGTTGCTGTTCGCGCCGCATCCGGGCGTGGTGAGTTTTCTGCGCAAGCCCGGCGAATGGGTCGAGGCGGGCGACGAGATTTTTGAAGTGATTGATCCTCTGTCCGATTGGCTCAGCACGGTGTGTGCTGGTACCTCCGGGGTGCTGTTTGCCATTGAACGGCTGCGTTATGCCCAACCCGGTTTCTGGCTGGCCAAGGTGGCGGGGCGCGAAGCGCTGCGTCACGGGCGCTTGCTCAACGACTGACTGACTGTTTTTGTGAGAACCGACCGCATGTACAAACTTGAAGTCCAAGACCTGCATAAACGCTATGGCAGTCACGAAGTGCTCAAGGGCGTGTCCCTGAAAGCGGCAGCCGGCGATGTGATCAGCATCATCGGCTCCAGTGGCTCCGGCAAAAGTACTTTCCTGCGCTGCATCAACCTGCTCGAGCAGCCGCACGCGGGCAAGATTCTGCTCAATAACGAAGAGCTGAAACTGGTGGCGAACAAGGACGGCGCGCTGAAAGCCGCTGATCCGAAGCAGCTGCAACGCATGCGTTCGCGCCTGTCGATGGTGTTCCAGCATTTCAACCTGTGGTCGCACATGACCGCGATTGAAAACATCATGGAAGCGCCGGTTCACGTGCTCGGCGTACCCAAGTACGAAGCGCGCGAAAAAGCCGAGTACTACCTGAACAAGGTCGGCGTGGCCCATCGTAAAGACGCGTTCCCGGGGCACATGTCCGGTGGCGAGCAGCAGCGTGTGGCGATTGCCCGTGCGCTGGCGATGGAACCTGAGGTAATGCTGTTCGACGAACCGACCTCGGCGCTCGACCCTGAATTGGTTGGCGACGTGTTGAAGGTGATGCAAGCACTGGCTCAGGAAGGTCGCACCATGGTTGTGGTAACCCACGAAATGGGCTTTGCCCGTGAAGTGTCGAACCAGTTGGTGTTCCTGCACAAAGGTGTGGTGGAAGAAAGCGGCAACCCGCGTGAAGTGCTGGTTAATCCGCAATCGGAACGTTTGCAACAATTCCTCTCGGGCAGCCTCAAGTAATCGCTGCCGTTATGCACCAGATTAGGTCATGCTTCGCGACCTAGAGACTGACCAACATCCCCTGTAGGAGCTGCCGCAGGCTGCGATCTTTTGACTTTGCTTTTAAGATCAAAAGATCGCAGCCTCGTTTCACTCGACAGCTCCTACAGGTGATCTGCGCCGGACTTATGATTTGTGTTCATTTACGGGCTAGCATTGGCCCATGCCTTCATCACTGTTCCTCGTTTCGGATTGCCCGCCCATGACTGCCCATCGAATTGGTTTCCTGATTTGGCCCAGCACTAAAGCGTTGACGCTGGCGCTGGCGGAGGAAGCCTTGCGTGTTGCTCAGCGGGTGCACCCGGACGTGGTTTACGAACTGTCGTTCCTGCAAGCCGAGCCTCCGGCCGAAGGCGCCTGGCAATTGCCCGGCGAGGCATGGGCGGGCAAGCTCGAAAACTTCCAGAAACTGTTCCTGCTCGCTGACGAACCGCCGACCACACTGGCGCCGGCACTCAGCAGTGCGCTCAAGCAACTGGTACGCGCAGGTACGGTCATCGGTGGTCTGTCCGCAGGTGTTTATCCGTTGGCGCAACTCGGTTTGCTCGACGGTTACCGCGCCGCCGTGCACTGGCGCTGGCAGGACGATTTCGCCGAACGCTTCCCGAAAGTCATCGCCACCAGCCATCTGTTCGACTGGGATCGCGATCGCCTGACCGCGTGTGGCGGCATGTCCGTGCTCGATCTGTTGCTGGCGGTGCTGGCTCGCGATCACGGTGCAGAACTGGCCGGCGCGGTCTCGGAAGAGCTGGTCGTTGAGCGCATCCGCGAGGGCGGCGAGCGTCAGCGCATCCCGTTGCAGAACCGTCTCGGTTCCAGTCATCCGAAGCTCACCCAGGCGGTGTTGCTGATGGAAGCCAATATCGAAGAACCGCTGACCACCGACGAAATCGCCCAACACGTGTGCGTGTCCCGTCGTCAGTTGGAACGGATCTTCAAGCAATACCTCAACCGTGTGCCGAGCCAGTACTACCTGGAACTGCGCCTGAACAAGGCCCGGCAGATGTTGATGCAGACCAGCAAGTCGATCATCCAGATCGGCCTGTCTTGTGGCTTCTCTTCGGGGCCGCATTTCTCCAGCGCCTACCGCAATTTCTTCGGTGCCACGCCGCGGGAAGATCGCAACCAGCGGCGCAGCAGCAGCCCGTTCGAATTGTCGTCGGTGCCGCCTGAGCGCGGCTAACCCTTAGTCGACGACCAGGTCAGCGGAGCTTCCAGAAGAGTCGATGTACGGCCTGGCTTCGGCGCCACTGGAAAACGAGTCGTCTTCGAACGCGTCGAATTCCTGTCGGGTTCTTCGCGTCAGCGCCAATCGCGCAGCCCTTCTGCTGTGGTAAACATTGAGGGTTTGCTGACTGGTCGGGGATAGCGGATTGCCGTTGAAGTCGAAATCGGTAGTGTCGGCGTCCATGATTTCGATGGGCAATTCGCTGATGCCGTTGTTGCCCAGGTTGGCATTATCAAGGCGCGCGCTACTGAATAAACCCGGCGGTATGTCTGTCAGTCCCGTGTTGTTCAGATCCAGTCTGGCCAGTGCCGTCATCTGACTGAGGTCGGGGACTCGGCCCAGCGTGTTGTTCCTCAAGTTGAGTCGATTGAGATTGATCATGTTGCGCAATGCATTCGCGGTGTCCTCGGTAAGGGTGACATGGCAGTCGATCAGGCTCAGTTCCGTCAGGTTTTCCATGGCTGCAACCGCGTAGGGAATGTCCCCCAGTTGGTAGCCTTCTATGGCAAGTGCGTGCAGGTTGGCAAAACGCTCGAGGAATCGACCTAGACGAGGCGATGTGAAGCTGCTGCTCGTCAGGTTCAGTGCAAGTATGTGGCTGAAGTCAGCGGACAGCGTCGGCAGCTCACCGATGATCGGCAGGTTCGAGGTGAAACTGATTTCGCTTTGACCCGCGGTGACGATTCGGCGCCAGCAATACTCCAGGCTTGTCTTGAATTGTTCCCGGCGTTCGCGCTCCTGCAGCAAGGTTTCGGGGGGCAGCGGGGCATTGCTGACGGGATCGACTGGAGTCTGTGTGGTCCAGGTTTCGAGATCACTGATCAGGGACGTCAGCTCGCCGCGTCGGCGTATCAGTTCAAGGTGCCCGTCGGCCAGTGTGCCGGGCAGGCTGTAAACCATTTCGTCGAGCCGCGAATCGGTCAGATGCGGATACAGCTCGCGGGCCAACAGGCTGTTTTCCTGCGGGACGGAAACGCCAAAATTAATGCCCTGTGCTTGCCAGTGGGTTTTTATCCGCTCGCGCATGGCCGGCGACAGTGGGTTCTGATTCAAGTCAAAACCATTGCTGGCGTCCGGGGACAGCTGAAAAAGTGCCTCTGGCAGCACGCTGATGCGGTTTTGATGAAGGATCGCGGTTTCCAGTACCGGCAATTCGAGCAGGCCGGGGGGAATCTGCTCGATCCCGGTTCTGGAGAGGTCGATGAACGTCAGTGCTTTCAATGCAGAAACGTCAGGGGTGTCGCCCAGTGGGTTGTTGTACATATCCAGCATGGTCAGTCGGGACAGCGAGGACAACGCAGCTTGCCCGGCTTCTTCCAGAGCAACGCCACAGTTGCTCAATACCAGTGTTTTCAGTTTGGGCATACGAGACAGGGCCAGGGGTACTTGACCCAAGGCAAAACCGCGCATTTCCAGTGCCTCAAGTCCGCTAAAGCAGCTCAGGAACCCCTCGGTGCCGGACAGCGCTTCGTTGCCCTGCAAGGTTAGTTGGGTGACATGGCTGAAGTCGGCCGCCAGCGTCGGCAGATCGCCGATCACCCGCAGATTGGCGTCGAACGCATTGAGCCTGAGTTCTGTTTTGCTGTTTTGTCGACTACGCCAGAAGTGTTCCAGTTGCCGACTGAACGCTCGGCGCTCAAACCGTTGCGTGGCTCGGTCAGCTGCGATCATGTTCAACCCCAAAGGGCCTGCCGGAGCACGGTCGGACCATTCGGCAAGGTCGCTGACCATCTGCGTGATTTCCATCTCCCAGTGGGCCAGTTGAGCGCTGCCGTCTGCCAGTGTTCCGGGCAATTCATAGATCACATGAGTGATATCTTCGATGTCCAGGTCAGGAAACAATTGCTGTGCGGTGGTGATGTCGGCGAGATCGGGAAGTACGCCGAAGTCGTAACCAATGGCCGCGTAGTGCGCCTTGATGCGATCACGCGTAGCGGTGGACAACGGGTTTTTGGCCAGATTGATGCCGTCAGCCAGATCGATGTCCATCGTGAAAAAGGATTCCGGCAGATCCGTGATCGCGTTGTCGTTGAGCAGCGCAGTGCGCAGGTTCGAGTGAGTGGCCAGGCCATTGGGCACGTTGGCCAGGCCGGTGTTGATCAAGCGAATATCATTGAGCATCGGCAGCCCCGCCAGATCGGGAATCTGCACCAGCGTGTTATGGCTCAGATTCAGCCGTTCAAGTTCACTCAACGATTGCAGCAACGTCTGCCCTTCAGGCGTGAAGGTGATACCGCAACTGGACAGTGTCAGCTCCCTGAGCTCTGACAGGCGCGCAAGGTTGGCCGGGACATGCCCCAGTGCGAAGTTGCGCATTTCCAGAACGTGCAGGTTGGGAAACCGGTCAATGAAGGAGGCGATCTCACCAATGGCTGGCGTGCCTATCAGATTCAGCGTTGACACATGGCTGAAGTCCGCCGTCAGCCGTGGCATGTTTCCGCTGAAGGCCAGGTTGGCGAAGAAATGATCCTCGCGCATGCTCGATGTGCTCGATCGGCTCTGCCAGAAATTCTGCAGTCGTTGAGCGAATTCCGATCGTGCCGTGTAGTTGTTGTACATCTCGATGGCATCGATCGCCGCACCGGTCACGGGATCGTGTTGCGGTACCTGAAGGGCCCATGCGCGAAGGTCGCGTTTGAGCCCTTCCAGCTCTGTTTTCCAGGTGTAGAGCTGAGTCCTGCCGTCTGCCAGGTTGCCGGGCAGGTCATAGATCACTTCACTGGCCTCGACGGTGTCGAGCGCCGGGAACAGTTCGCGCGCCAGGGTGATGTCTGCAGGATCCGCGAGTACGTCGAAATCCTGCCCGGTTCGGCGGTAGTAGGTTTTTATTCGTTCGCGGGTGGCGAGCGAGAGTTGCGGATTATCGGCCAGATCAATGCCGTCGCTGCGGTCGGCCGGGAGATCGAACAGGGCGTCGGGCATTTCGCTGATGTTGTTCTCGCTGAACAGTGCCGATCTCAGGCGGGGATGGTCGGCGATGCCGGGTGGAAGCTCGCGCAGGCCTGTATCGGAGACGTCCAGATATTTGAGCGAGGGCAGCAGATTCAGATCAAAAAAGGTTCCGAGGGGGTTACCGCGCAATTCGAGTGTCTGCAACTGGTTCATGGCGGTCAGCGCTGCCTGATTTTGCGGGGTGTTCACCACCCCGCAATCCTTCAGCCGCAATGTGACCAGTTGCTGCGCATCGATGGATGACAATGTGCCGGATTCCAGGTCAAAAAAACTCAGTTCCAGCTGGGTCAGATTCTGGAAACGTTGCAGAAAGGGCCGCAGGGCCGAAACGTTCTTGTTGCCATCGAGCAACAATTCGCCAACGTGAGCGAAGTCTGCTTCGAGCACCGGCATATCGCCGATGAACTCGACGCTCGCTTGCAGGCGACTGTTGCGCAGGCTCGGGGCTGCCGGAGATCTTTCGCGCCAGAACTGTTCCAGTTTGATGCTGAATCCTTGTCGGGCCAGGCGCTCATTTACCCGCTCGCTCATGGTCAACGCCAGGCCGGTTTCGGGGTGAACGTCAGGAACGTTATTGGTCCATTGCGCGAGGTCGTTTTGCATCTGGTGGAGTTCGGTTTCCCAGCGGGCGAGCCGGGCGCGGCCGTCAACCAGTGTTCCGGGCAATCGATAGAGCAGTTCAGTGGCGCGCTCGGTGTCGAGTACGGGAAAGAGGTTCATGGCCCGATTCAAATCGGCTCGTTCCGGCAAGATGCCGAAGTGTTTTGAGGTTCGCTGGTAGTAGATTTTCGCCCGCTCGCGGCTGACGGCAGACAAGGGATTGTTGGCAAAGCTGAAGCCATCGCTCAACACCGCAGACAGCTCGAAATAAGCCTCGGGAATGTCGACGATCCGATTGCCGTCGAACCTGCCGGTAGCCAGTCGTGGATGATTGAGCAGACCGTCCGGCAGCGTGGTGATGTTCGTGTTGTCGAGATTGATGTAGCGCAGTGAAGGTATGGCGTGCACATCGGGCGTGGCGCCCAGTCGGTTACCCTGCAGGTCCAGCACCTGCAGTTCGGACAGCGGCGAAAACAGCGAGCGGCTGTCGGCCGGCAGCGCTATGCCGCAGTTACGCACGGTCAGGTTTCGCAGGCTCGACATCGTGCTGATGGCGGGCGGCAGGTTCGGCACGTTCAGGTTCTGGATGTCCAGATACATCAGCCGCGGGAATCGCTGCAGAAACCCGTCGACGGCACCGGTGCGGGCGCTGCCATTGATGCTCAGCAAGATGACATGGCTGAAATCGGCGTTCAGCACCGGCAGATCGCCAATGATCGGGTCCCTGATCTGCAGGATGTAACCGGCAGAGCTGCGTAACTCTCTGCGCCAGCAGCGTTCGAGGTCGATCCTCAGATTCGTTCGGCTTTGCCTTGCCGCTCGCCGTTCAATCGCCGTCAAAGGAAGGCCGGTGGCGGGGTTGTTCGCCGGCACCTGCTGCTCCCACAGACGCAGATCATCTTGAAGCTGGCCGAGTTCGCCTCTCAGGCGCGCCAGTTCGTTTCTGATGGCGACCGGATCCTGGTTGAAACTGAGCGCAAAGTCCTCGGCCTCCTGGGCGGTGTAGCCGCGATAGATCACCTGAACAGGTTCCAGCGGAGCGGGTTCTGCGAGGCCGCCGGGCGGCAGATAGGCTTCAGGCAGACCAAACGTTGGCTGATGACCGCCGCGTCCCACCAGGCGCAGGGTTTCCAGCTGTGTCTCTGGCGCGGGGGGCAAAGAAATCGCCACGCGCAGATTCGCGCGATCCAGCGGTCGGGCACGTATTGCACTTTTCAATTGTGGCGCCTGGTCAATCTGCAGGTTCAGCGCCTGGCGTTCAGTGTCCGGCAGGGCGTAGAGGATGCTCGAGTAAATATCCGCGACCGCGTGCAATTGCTGGCCGCGGTCATCGAACGGCTGGTAGCGGCCATCGGTCTGCCTGACCAGGACTTTTTGCGACGGGGCATCGACACGCCCGGTGCTGTCGAGCAGTTTGCCTGCGTAGTGCTCATCGCGGATCTCGAGGCGCACGTCACCGCTCCAGCCGGGCAAGTTCCGGAGGCTGTGCAGGACCAGCGTGTCGGTGTCCGGATTGCTCGTCGAATCCAGCTCCAGTCCTTCATAAGCACGCGTGATGCGTACTTGGGCAGTGGCGATCTGGATCAGGTCTTGCTGACGCTGTGGCAACTGACCTTCGCTGATCTGCAGCAGCTCATCGCCGGTGGCGCTGTTGAGCAGTTCCTGGGTGACGGGCAGGGGCAGTGTCGATTGATGTTGCGTGATGCAGGTGATCAATGGGTCTTCGGGCGTTTCGATGGCCTGGTAGCGAGCATCGAACAACACCCCGCGCTGTGCTTTGGCGACTTGCAGCAGTTGCCGGCGCAAATTGCGGGTGCGCACCTCCAGCGACAGATCCGGCCCGGCGAATGTTTCGCCCGATAACGCTTTGGCATCCTGTTCGTTGAGCGTTTGCAGCAGCGTTTTGAGAACGTCGCCGTCGCGCAGATTGTTCAGGTGAATATCGGTCAGTGGCAAGGTCTCGTCGGTTGCAGACTGCCAAATGACGAGACCTTGCTGATCGGTCAGGCGCAGGCGTTTGCCGGCAGGCCAGCGACCGTATTCGCTGAGCAGTTGCAACTGCGTCAGCGGGTCGGCGGCACGTTGCTGTTCAGGCAGTTCGCTGGCCATCTGTTCGATAAACAGTTGAAGATCCTGGTCGATCCTGAAGCGTGTAATGCTGTCGGCCAACAATGGCGGCAACGGCGTCTGATCGACATGCATCAGGCGCAGGGCGTCATGGTCAAAGCCGCTGACCTGAAGGATGCGCTCGCGTTGAGCGGGAGTGAACGCTTCGACCGTGTGGCCGATTCGTCGCAATGCCGTAGGCGGATCCCACTCCAGCGGCTGTTCGAGCTCGGTATGCCACGCGCCGTCGCCGTTATGGCGAAGTAGCGGTTTGTAGGCATCGGGGCGGGTGGGATGGTCAATTCGATACTGACCGGGAATCTGGCCTTCGGTCACGGCAAAATGAGCTTCATCCAGTGACAGCAGTTGCTTTCCTTGATGCTGATGCAACCCGAGTCCATTCGGCGTGGATGAGTGGTCAGGTGCGGTTTTCTGTTCGTAGCGGGCCAGATCCGGTGCCCAGTAGCGGGTTTGGCCGTCGGGCATCTTCACCGGTTTGAAACGGTCGATGAAGGCGACAATCTCTTTGGGCAACACGTTGCGAAACTCGCTCACGGCAATGCCGCCACCGACGGCAAATGCGCCGAGCTGGACCGCCGACTCCAGGCAACCGAACAGATGTTCCGCCGCTTCCGTGTTTTGGCCGTGTGCCCATTCGACGATGCCTTCGAACACTTCGTCGAGAAACTGATAGGCCATGTACGCCATCATCAGTTCTCCCAGATACGGCACGAACGGCGCAATGATGAACGCAGCGGTCTGTATAACGGCCGAAGCGATGCCGACGAACGAATCCCATAGCGCCCAGCGCGCTTTTGAATCCACCGCAGCGGTGGCGACGGCAATGACTGCGGCGTCGTTAAGGATCTTGTTCAACTTGCCTTGATAAAGGTGTTCCCATAATTCGCCGCTGATCGGTGTCGGGTTCAATTGAAGTTTCGGTTTGTCCAACGGTTCGTCTCGCCAGGGCGCTTCAGAACTGCCGGCTTGCGGTGGGTGCCATGTGACCCGGCTCAGCCGCGTGTTCAGGCTGGAGAAGAAAAAGCCGCGCTGTTCATGGTTGATGAAACGACTGAAGAAGTTCTGGTAGTCGGCGGAGCGCAAGTGGCGGGTCAGCTCGACTTCAAAGGCTGCCGATGAGGCGTACTCCTTGATCGGGTGCTCAGGGTCGTTCGGCACATAGACCACCACTCGGGCCGCACTTCGCGGCTCATAGGTTGGCGGCGCAAAAAGCACAATGTCGGCCAGCGGCGCGGCCATCATCGTCAGGCTGTGGCATAACACGGAATGGCCGTTGATCCGCATATGCGGGATGCCATCGGCCAGTGCGCTGATCGTGCGAAACCAGCTGTCACTGATGTCGCCGCTCATGCGCGCAAATTGCAGGGCGGCTTTCAGTCCGGCCTGCTGGCTTTTGTCGACTTGCTGGCGCAAGGCCGCGGCGGTTTGCCCGTCGCTGATTCCGAGGTTTTCTTCCAGATAGGTCATGTATTGCGCGCCGATATCCAGCGTGCGACAGAGCCGGGTGAACGCCGGGATGCTCATCTGTTGCTTGATCCAGGGCAGGGTGTCGAATGCGTCACTCAGCGAGGGTTGAGCGGGGAGCGCCGAGTCGACGCCCTCCTCAAGGAGGGGGCGGCCATTCCGGGTGGGGAAGGTGATGTAGGTGGAGTCGGCCTCGTAGGCATCGTCCACGGTTTCCTTTTCCTCGAAGTTATGCAAAGCAGCGTCCAGCAACGACACTTTCCAGGTACGGGCGCCGGTCCTGATCGAAAACACCGGAGTGGTCACCGGGATGTACAGGTGCAGGAATGTGGTTCTGACATCCAGATCCAGATTGAACTGGGCCTTGAGCGCGGCTTTGAGCAATGGCTCGGCGAAGGCTCGGGCATCCTGCAAATGGGCCAGCCGTTGGTCGACAGCGTTTTGTGCCGACCAGTGGGCGGCATTGAGGGCTTTAAGCGCCTGATGCTGAGCGACCGGCAGCCCTTGCAGTTTCAGCGGCATCACCGGAAGTGTGTTCTTGAGGGCGTTGCGTCGGGTTGGCGAGGCGTTGCCCAGCCATTCGGGCAGGCTGTCTTTGAGATGCAGGTAATGAGCATCGGGCTGTCGGGAGTCGACGATTTGGCGGGGGGCGGTGTGCTGCTCTGCGGTCGGGTACATCGGGCCAATCCTTGGCGGTGGAAAGTGCCAAGCAAAACAGAGCAACGCACAGCGAGTGCGGTACATATTTATACCGGTGAAAGGGCATTGAGTTGATATCCTTCCCGACCTGCCGCAAATCGGCAGCGCCAGTTTAAACTGCGCCTTTGCGACGCTATATGTCGCATTGCCGTAAACCCGTGAAAATCCGGGGTTTGCGCTATAAGAAGTTGTCGCTTGGCGACAAGGCCGGGCAGAAAACTGTCCTTACAATCCCCCCATCGCTCGCCAGTTTCAGGCGGGTGGCCCTCATCAGGAGACTCCGATGTCCGTTGAGCACGCTGCGGTACAACGCGCCGATTTCGACCAGGTAATGGTTCCCAACTACGCGCCTGCCGCTTTCATTCCGGTGCGTGGCGCCGGTTCCCGCGTCTGGGATCAGGCCGGCCGTGAGCTGATCGACTTCGCCGGCGGCATCGCCGTCAACGTATTGGGCCACGCGCATCCGGCGCTGGTCGGTGCATTGACCGAGCAAGCGAACAAGCTGTGGCACGTGTCCAACGTGTTCACCAACGAACCAGCGCTGCGCCTGGCGCACAAGCTGATCGACGCCACGTTCGCCGAGCGCGTGTTCTTCTGCAACTCGGGCGCTGAAGCCAACGAGGCCGCGTTCAAGCTGGCCCGTCGTGTGGCGTTCGACCGTTTTGGCACCGAGAAGTACGAAATCATCGCCGCGCTCAACAGCTTCCACGGTCGTACCCTGTTCACCGTTAACGTCGGTGGTCAGTCGAAGTACTCCGACGGTTTCGGCCCGAAAATCACCGGCATCACCCACGTGCCTTACAACGACCTGGCAGCGCTGAAAGCCGCCGTTTCCGACAAGACCTGTGCGGTCGTGCTGGAACCGATCCAGGGCGAGGGCGGCGTGCTGCCGGCCGAACTGGCTTACCTGCAAGGTGCCCGCGAACTGTGCGACGCGAACAACGCGCTGCTGGTGTTCGACGAAGTGCAGACCGGCATGGGCCGCAGCGGCAAGCTGTTCGCTTACCAGCATTACGGCGTGACCCCGGACATCCTCACCAGCGCCAAGAGCCTGGGTGGTGGTTTCCCGATCGCGGCAATGCTGACCACCGAAGCGCTGGCCAAACATCTGGTTGTCGGCACTCACGGCACCACTTACGGCGGCAACCCGCTGGCGTGCGCGGTCGCTGAAGCGGTGATCGACGTAATCAACACCCCTGAAGTGTTGAACGGCGTGAACGCCAAGCACGACAAATTCAAAGCGCGCCTTGAGCAGATTGGCGAGAAATACGGCCTGTTCACCCAGGTGCGTGGCCTCGGTCTGCTGATCGGTTGTGTATTGAGCGAAGCCTGGAAAGGCAAGGCCAAAGACATCTTCAACGCCGCTGAAAAAGAAGGCCTGATGATTCTGCAAGCCGGTCCGGACGTGATCCGTTTTGCCCCGAGCCTGGTGGTGGAAGACGCTGATATCGATGCCGGTCTCGACCGCTTCGAACGCGCTGCCGCCGCACTGACGCAAGCCTGATAGACCCTTCGGCGCCTGGAGTTTTTCAGGCGTCGATCAAAATTTTATGCCGGACCAGATCAACTGTAGGAGTGAGCCTGCTCGCGATTGCGGTGTGTCAGTCGACTCATTGGTTTCTGACAGACCGCAATCGCGAGCAGGCTCACTCCTACATTGATCTCCATGTAGGCCCGGTTATTTCTTCTGTGAATTGATAAGAGAAAAGGAGTGACACCATGCTGGTGATGCGCCCCGCGCAAATGGCTGATCTGGGCGAGGTACAGCGTCTGGCTGCGGACAGCCCGATTGGTGTCACTTCCTTGCCGGATGACGTGGAACGTCTGAGCGACAAGATTGCCGCGAGCGAAGCTTCGTTTGCCGCCGAAGTGAGCTTCAACGGTGAAGAGAGTTATTTCTTCGTCCTCGAAGATTCCACCACTGGCAAGCTGGTCGGTTGCTCGGCCATCGTCGCTTCGGCCGGTTATTCGGAGCCGTTCTACAGCTTCCGCAACGAGACCTTCGTCCACGCCTCCCGCGAGCTGAAGATCCACAACAAGATCCACGTGCTCTCGCAGTGCCACGATCTGACCGGCAACAGTTTGTTGACCAGTTTCTACGTGCAGCGCGAGCTGGTCGGTTCGCCGTGGTCGGAACTCAATTCCCGTGGCCGTCTGCTGTTCGTCGCCAGCCACCCGGAGCGTTTTGCCGATTCGGTAGTGACCGAGATCGTCGGTTACAGCGACGAGAACGGCGACTCGCCATTCTGGGATGCGATCGGTCGCAACTTCTTCGACCTCAATTACGCCGAAGCCGAGCGCCTGTGCGGGCTGAAAAGCCGTACTTTCCTCGCCGAATTGATGCCGCATTACCCGATCTACGTGCCGTTGCTGCCGGATTCCGCCCAAGAGGCGATGGGCCAGGTGCACCCGCGTGCGCAGATCACCTTCGACATCCTGATGCGCGAAGGCTTCGAGACCGATCACTACATCGACATTTTCGACGGTGGTCCGACCCTGCATGCGCGTGTTTCGGGGATCCGTTCGATCGCCCAAAGCCGTGTGGTGCCGGTGAAGATCGGCGAGCCGGTGAAAGGTGCCGGACGCCAGTATCTGGTGGCCAACGCGCAGTTGCAGGATTACCGCGCGGTGCTGCTGGAACTGGATTACGCGCCGGGTAAACCGGTGACTCTGGATCTGGAAGCGGCCGAAGCCCTGGGCGTCGGTGAAGGTGCCAGCGTGCGCCTGGTGGCGGTTTAACGCCTTAGCGAGTTTCACGGGTGGCGAAAGCGGCCCGTTTGAGGAGATAGCATGATTGTTCGTCCCGTACGCAGCAGCGATTTAGCCGCTCTGATCGACTTGGCCCGCAGCACCGGCACCGGCCTGACCACATTGCCGGCCAACGAAGAACGTCTGGCCCATCGGGTCGGCTGGGCCGAGAAGACTTTTCGCGGTGAAGCTGGCCGTGGTGATGCGGACTACCTGTTCGTGCTCGAAGACGACGACGGTCGCGTGGTGGGGATTTCCGCCATTGCTGGCGCGGTTGGCATGCGTGAGCCTTGGTACAACTTCCGTGTCGGCCTCACTGTCAGCGCTTCGCAAGAGCTGAACATCTATCGCGAGATTCCGACGCTGTTTCTGGCCAACGACCTGACCGGTAATTCCGAATTGTGCTCGCTGTTCCTGCACGCCGATTACCGCAGCGGTCTGAACGGTCGCATGCTGTCGAAGGCGCGGATGCTGTTCATCGCTGAATTCCCTGAATTGTTCGGCAACAAGATCATCGCCGAAATGCGCGGTGTCTCCGATGACGCCGGCCGTTCGCCGTTCTGGGAAAGCCTCGGTCGGCACTTCTTCAAAATGGAATTCAGTCAGGCCGATTACCTCACCGGTGTCGGCAACAAGGCGTTCATCGCTGAACTGATGCCGAAATTTCCGCTGTACACCTGCTTCCTCTCCGAAGGCGCGCGCAGTGTCATCGGTCAGGTTCACCCGGACACTGAGCCAGCCCTGGCGATGCTCAAGGGCGAAGGTTTCAGCTATCAGGGTTACGTCGACATCTTCGACGCAGGTCCTGCCATCGAATGCGAAACCGGCAAGATCCGCGCAGTGCGTGACAGTGAAGCGCTGGTGCTGGCCGTCGGCACGCCGGGCGATGACGCGACGCCGTTCATCATCCATAACCGCAAGCGCGAAGACTGCCGCATCACCGCTGCGCCGGCGCGTCTCGCTGCCGGCACCCTGGTGGTCGATCCGCAGACCGCCAAACGTCTTCAACTCAACGCTGGCGATCAAGTGCGCGCCGTGGCGTTGTCCGCTGCACGGGAGTCGAAATAATGAATTCGCTATACATCGCAGGTGAGTGGCTGGCCGGTCAGGGCGAAGCTTTTCAATCGCTGAACCCGGTGACCCAGCAAGTGCTGTGGTCGGGGGAGGGCGCGACCACTGCTCAGGTTGAATCGGCTGTGCAGGCTGCGCGTCAGGCGTTTCCGGAGTGGGCACGTCGTTCGCTGGATGAGCGCATCAGCGTGCTTGAGGCTTTCGCCGCGTCGCTGAAAAACCACGCTGACGAACTGGCTCGCACCATTGGTGAAGAGACCGGCAAACCGTTGTGGGAATCCGCGACCGAAGTCACCAGCATGGTCAACAAGATTGCCATCTCGGTGCAGAGCTACCGTGAACGTACCGGCGAGAAGAGCGGCCCGTTGGGCGATGCCACCGCCGTGTTGCGCCATAAGCCGCACGGTGTGGTTGCGGTGTTCGGTCCTTACAACTTCCCCGGCCACCTGCCGAACGGCCACATCGTTCCGGCGCTGCTGGCGGGTAACAGCGTGCTGTTCAAGCCAAGCGAGCTGACTCCGAAAGTCGCCGAACTGACGGTCAAGTGCTGGATCGAAGCCGGTCTGCCGGCCGGCGTGCTGAACCTGCTGCAAGGCGCTCGCGAAACCGGCATCGCGCTGGCGGCGAACCCTGGCATCGATGGTTTGTTCTTCACCGGTTCGAGCCGCACCGGCAATCACCTGCACCAGCAATTTGCCGGTCGTCCGGACAAAATTCTGGCGCTGGAAATGGGCGGTAATAACCCGCTGGTGGTCGATCAGGTCGCAGATCTGGATGCGGCGGTCTACACGATCATTCAGTCGGCGTTCATCTCTGCTGGCCAGCGTTGCACCTGTGCACGCCGTTTGTTGGTGCCGCAAGGCGCGTGGGGCGACAGCCTGCTCAAGCGTCTGGTTGAAGTCAGCGCGAGCATTGAAGTCGGCGCGTTCGATCAACAACCAGCCCCATTCATGGGCTCGGTAATTTCCCTCGGCGCCGCGAAAGCGCTGATGGATGCTCAAGCACATCTGCTGGCCAATGGCGCAGTGTCATTGCTGGAGATGACTCAGCCACAGGCACAAGCTGCGTTGCTGACGCCGGGCATTGTTGACGTGACGGCGGTGGCCGATCGTCCGGACGAAGAACTGTTCGGCCCGTTGCTGCAAGTAATCCGCTACACCGATTTCGAAGCAGCGATCGCTGAGGCGAATGACACGGCTTATGGTCTGGCCGCTGGTCTGTTGTCGGATTCCGAAGCGCGCTATCAGCAGTTCTGGCTGGAAAGCCGCGCCGGCATCGTCAACTGGAACAAACAGCTGACCGGTGCTGCGAGCAGCGCGCCGTTCGGCGGTGTCGGTGCTTCGGGCAACCATCGCGCCAGTGCCTATTACGCAGCGGATTACTGCGCGTACCCGGTGGCGTCGCTGGAAACACCGAGCCTGGTGTTGCCATCGGCCCTGACGCCTGGCGTGAAAATGGCGTAACGGCCATCGCGAGCAGGCTCACTCCTACAGGATTTGTGTCGTACACAACATGTGCGTTCACCGCTCAACCTGTAGGAGTGAGCCTGCTCGCGATAGCCGCGACGCGGTCTGACTGAATTGTTACCTGAAGCCTATAACAACAGATTCTCGTGGAGCCTCGCTGATGAAATCCTATGAAGTCAATTTTGACGGTCTAGTGGGGCCGACCCATAACTACGGTGGTCTGTCCTACGGCAACGTTGCGTCCCAGAGCAACAGCCAGCAATCTTCGAACCCGAAGGAAGCGGCGCTGCAAGGTCTGGCGAAGATGAAAGCGCTGATGGAGATGGGCTTTCAGCAAGGTGTGCTGGCGCCACAGGAACGTCCGGACGTGGCCGCTCTGCGCCGCCTGGGTTTCAGCGGTACCGACGCGCAAGTCATCGAGCGCGCCGCCAAAGAAGCCATGCCGCTGCTGGTCGCCAGTTGTTCGGCGTCGAGCATGTGGGTGGCCAACGCCGCCACGGTCAGCCCGAGTGCCGACACCGCTGACGGTCGCGTGCATTTCACCGCCGCCAACCTCAACTGCAAATACCACCGCAGCATCGAGCACCCGACCACCAGCCGCGTGCTCGGTGCGATGTTCGCCAATCAGCAGCACTTCGCCCATCACGCCGCGCTGCCTGCGGTGGCGCAGTTCGGCGACGAAGGCGCGGCCAACCACACGCGTTTCTGCCGTGAGTATGGCGAGGCGGGCGTCGAGTTCTTCGTGTTCGGTCGCAGTGCCTTCGACAACCGTTTCCCGGCGCCGCAAAAGTACCCGGCGCGGCAGACCCTCGAAGCGTCGCAAGCGGTAGCGCGTCTGCACGGTCTGCGTGACGAAGGCGTGGTTTACGCCCAGCAGAACCCGAACGTGATCGATCAGGGCGTGTTCCACAACGACGTGATCGCAGTGGGTAATGGCGAGGTGCTGTTCTATCACGAGGACGCCTTCCTCGAGACCGAACAGATGCTGGCCGAACTGCAAAGCAAACTGGCCAAGGTCGGCGGCAACTTCCAGTCCGTGTGCGTGCCGCGTTCGGCGGTGACCGTGGATGACGCGGTGCGCTCGTACCTGTTCAACAGCCAATTGCTCTCGCGTCCTGATGGCTCGATGTTGCTGATCGTGCCGCAAGAGTGCCAGGCCAACGAACGCGTCTGGACTTACCTGCAAGAACTGACCAGTTCCGGCGGCCTGATCCGCGAAGTGAAAGTCTTCGATCTCAAGCAAAGCATGCAGAACGGCGGTGGCCCGGCGTGCCTGCGACTGCGCGTCGCGCTTAACGAAACCGAACTGGCGGCGGTCAACCCAGGGGTTATCATGACGCCACCGTTGTACGGTTCGTTGACCGCATGGGTTGAAAAGCACTACCGCGACCGCCTGAGCGAAACCGATCTGGCGGACCCGCAATTGCTGCTTGAATGCCGGACGGCACTGGATGAACTGACGCAAATCCTTAAACTGGGCGCGGTTTATCCATTCCAGATCAATTGATGGCCGGCGCGTTGCCTGAACGCGGCGCGCGGCTTGTCTCCCCAAGAGAGTAAAAACATGAGCGATTCCCTGCAGCTGATCCTTGAAGACACCGACGGCACGCAACTGCAAACCTCGTGCACCCGCGTCGCGGTCATGTGGCAAGGCAAAGAGCTGTGGATCCAGCAGGACGGCCGTGGCCAATTGCTGATCGGCGTGGACGTTGAAGAAGGTGACGCCGAGTACGCCAACCTGCTGCTGCGCCCATTGGCGACTAATCTGGTAAGTCTGCAACTGGAAATGGAACCGGCCGACGTCGGCGACGACGAAGACCACGTGCATGGCCCGGATTGCAACCACGACCACTAAGGAAGCCGCTCTATGCTCGCCCTCGGCAAACTGCTTGAACTGACCCTCGCCGGCCGCGAACCGGCGGAGAAGACTCAACTGACTGTCGAAGGCGTGCGGATGCGCTGGTTGAGCGAAGGTGCGCTGGAAGTCCGGCCGCCGGAAGCACGCGACAATGGCCTGGACCTGCTGCTGTCGGCAGGCATCCACGGCAACGAAACAGCGCCGATCGAGTTGCTTGATCGGCTGCTGCACGACATCGCACGCGGCGATCTGAAACCGCGCGCACGTATTCTGTTCCTGTTCGGTAACCCCGAGGCGATTCGCAAGGGCGAGCGTTTCGTCGAGCAGGACGTCAATCGGCTGTTCAACGGCCGTCATGAACAGAGCAGTGGCAGCGAAGCGCTGCGTGCCTGTGAGCTGGAGCGTCTGGCGGCGAGTTTTTTCAGCCTGCCGGATCGCCAGCGTCTGCACTACGACCTGCACACGGCGATTCGCGGTTCGAAGATCGAACAGTTTGCGCTGTATCCGTGGAAGGAAGGTCGCCAGCATTCGCGTCTTGAACTGGCGCGTTTGCGCGCTGCCGGGATGGAAGCGGTGCTGCTGCAGAACAAGCCGTCGATCGTGTTCAGCTCGTACACCTACGACAAGCTCGGTGCCGAGGCTTTCACGCTGGAACTGGGCAAGGCGCGGCCGTTCGGGCAGAACGACGGGGTCAATGTCTCGCTATTGGAGACTCGTCTGCAGCAGATCATTGAAGGCACTGAGCCGGAAATGGCTGAAGCGCAGCTGGACGGTTTGCAGCTGTTCAGCGTCGCCCGGGAAATCATCAAGCACAGCGATGCCTTTCGCTTGAACCTGCCGCAGGACATCGAGAACTTTTTCGAGTTGGAGATGGGCTACGTGCTGGCCGAAGATCTGGCCAATACCCGCTGGATCATCGAGGAGGAGGGCGCGCGGATCATATTCCCCAATCCCAAGGTCAAGAACGGCTTGCGCGCAGGCATTCTGATCGTCCCGACCAGCGACGAAAACCTCGCCTGAGGTGATGATCGTTCCCACGCTCCGCGTGGGAATGCAGCCCGGGACGCTCCGCGTCCCCAAGCGGACGCAGAGCGTCCATGAGGCATTCCCACGCAGAGCGTGGGAACGATCGTTGGAGGCTTAAACGGCTACCGCATGCGGCTCGGTGCGGCGCAGTGCGCGAACTTTGCGCAGCGTATCCGCGCAAGTCCTTGCCGCTTCCTGACCCTTGTGCACAAAGTGCTCAAAGAAGAACTTCTGATGTTCGTCGCCCGCATGGAAGTGATGCGGGGTCAGGGATACCGAGAACACCGGCACTTCGGTTTCCAGCTGCACCTGCATCAGGCCGCTGACCACCGACTGAGCGACGAACTCGTGACGGTAGATGCCGCCATCCACCACCAAGGCTGCGGCGACGATGCCGGCATAACGACCGGTCTTGGCCAGCAACTTGGCGTGCAGAGGCATTTCAAAAGCGCCGCCGACTTCGAAGATGTCGATGTCGGATTCCTGATAACCCAGGGCAATCATTTCGGCGACGAAGCCTTTACGGCTCTGGTCGACGATTTCCTTGTGCCAGCAGGCCTGGATGAACGCAACGCGCTCGCCGTGTGGGTGTTTGCTTTTGCTGTCGATAGCGGTGGGTTGCATGTTCTGACTCCTGTTTGTGTGAAAAACAGGGCGTTATGAATCGAAAGGGATTCAAGGGTGCGCACACGCACAACATCGCGCGGACGGCCCTTTGGCGTTAATCCCGTTCTCTCTTCATCCGGACTATGACCGTCGGCCCCGGGATCACACCGGGTCTGCTGACCTTGCCGTCGATCACCGCTTACTGCCGTGTTCGTCGCCAAGCGCTCGCGGGCTATGCGCATTGCGCGCAATTACCGCCGGTGGGGAATTGCACCCCGCCCTGAGAACGTTTTTGCCGCCCTTTCTCGGGCGGCGCAGCGTTTTTAACACATATTTTCCGGCCCTGCACAGAACCTGTGGGAGCGAGCCTGCTCGCGAAAGCAGTGTGTCAGTCAGCAGATGTGTCACTGACAGACTGCTTTCGCGAGCAGGCTCGCTCCCAAATGGATGGCGTGTTCTCAAGAGATAACCTGACCTTTTCGCGCCCAAGGCTTGATTAATCCTCGCGATGCCCGCAGTAATTCCACTTCGTAAAGGGATTTCCCCTGCTGATTAGAGGCCAGGTTCATGAGCGTTATCGATCTTCGCAGCGACACCGTCACCCAACCGACTCCGGCCATGCTCGACGCGATGACAGCGGCGGACACCGGCGATGACGTGTACGGCGAAGATCCGACGGTCAATCGTCTGGAAGCAGAATTGGCCAAGCGTCTGGGGTTCGCCGCCGCGTTGTTCGTGCCGACGGGCACCATGAGCAACCTGTTGGGGTTGATGGCGCACTGCGAGCGCGGCGACGAATACGTCGTGGGTCAGCAGGCGCATACCTACAAGTACGAGGGCGGTGGTGCGGCGGTGCTCGGTTCGATTCAGCCACAGCCGCTGGAAGTACAGGCGGACGGTTCGCTGGATCTCGATCAGGTCGCCGCAGCGATCAAGCCTGACGACTTCCATTTCGCCCGGACTCGTCTGCTGGCGCTGGAAAACACCATGCAAGGCAAAGTGCTGCCGCTGGAATATCTGGCCCGGGCGCGCCGCTTCACTCAAGACAATGGCTTGCAACTGCACCTCGATGGCGCGCGCCTGTACAACGCGGCGGTCAAGCTGGGTGTCGATGCCCAGGAAATCACTCAGTACTTCGATTCGGTATCGGTGTGCCTGTCCAAAGGTCTTGGCGCGCCGGTTGGCTCGGTGTTGTGTGGTTCTGAGCAACTGATCGGCAAGGCTCGCCGTCTGCGCAAAATGGTCGGCGGCGGCATGCGTCAGGCCGGGGTGTTGGCGGCGGCGGGGCTGTATGCGCTGGAACACAACGTTGAGCGTCTGGCCGACGATCACGCCAATGCGCAATTGCTCGCCGATGGCTTGCGTGAAGCAGGTTTCATCGTCGAACCCGTGCAAACCAACATGGTTTATGTGCAAATGGGCGACAAAGCCGAAGCGATCAAGGCCTTTGCCGGCGAACGCGGGATCAAATTGAGCGCCGCCGCGCGCCTGCGTATGGTCACGCACATGGACGTCAATCGCTCGCAAATCGAGCAAGTGATCGCGACATTCGTCGAGTTTTCGCGCAAGTGACAGCGTTAGCCGTCCAATTGACCGTTTCTATCGTATAAACACGCTGTACCCCGCGCGCAGGGCCGATATAATGCGGCCCTTTGCCGTCGCTTCGTCTGTTGACGTTTCGAACAGGCCTTTGGCCGCAGCCTCCGTGGAAGAACCTAATGAAAAGCGCAGAAATCCGTGAAGCCTTCCTTCGCTTCTTCGAAGAGCAAGGCCACACCCGTGTAGCCTCCAGCTCTTTGATTCCGGGCAACGACCCAACCCTGCTGTTCACTAACGCGGGGATGAACCAGTTCAAGGACTGCTTCCTGGGCCAGGAAAAACGTGCGTACACCCGTGCAACCAGCAGCCAGAAATGCGTGCGTGCCGGTGGCAAGAACAGCGACCTGGAAAACGTCGGTTATACCGCTCGTCACCACACGTTCTTCGAAATGCTCGGTAACTTCAGCTTCGGTGACTATTTCAAGAAAGACGCGATTACCTACGCGTGGACCTTCCTGACCGGCGTTCTGCAACTGCCGAAGGAAAAACTCTGGGTCACCGTCTACGCCTCCGACGACGAAGCGTATGACATCTGGACCAAAGAAATCGGTGTGCCGGTCGAGCGCATGATCCGCATCGGCGACAACAAAGGCGCGCCGTACGCCTCCGACAACTTCTGGACCATGGGCGATACCGGCCCGTGCGGCCCATGCACCGAGATTTTCTACGATCACGGCGACCACATCTGGGGCGGCCCACCGGGCTCGCCGGAAGAAGACGGCGATCGTTACATCGAGATCTGGAACAACGTGTTCATGCAGTTCAACCGCACCGCCGATGGCGTGTTGCATCCGTTGCCAGCGCCGTCGGTCGACACCGGCATGGGCCTGGAGCGGATCAGTGCGGTGATGCAGCACGTCAATTCCAACTACGACATCGACCTGTTCAAGAATCTGCTGAAGGCCTCGGCTGAAGCGATCGGTTGCGAAAATGGCGACCAGTCTTCGCTGAAAGTCGTGTCTGACCACATCCGTTCGTGCGGCTTCCTGATCGCCGACGGCGTGCTGCCGTCCAACGAAGGTCGCGGTTATGTGCTGCGCCGGATCATCCGTCGCGCCTGCCGTCACGGCAACAAGTTGGGCGCTACCGGCAGCTTCTTCTACAAAATCGTCGCGGCGCTGGTCGCCGAGATGGGCGAAGCCTTCCCGGAACTGAAGAAGCAGCAGAGCAACATCGAGCGCGTGCTCAAGGCTGAAGAAGAGCAGTTCTCCAAGACGCTGGAGCACGGCCTGAAGATTCTCGAGCAGGACCTTCTGGAACTCAAAGGCACCGTGGTGCCGGGCGACGTGGTGTTCAAACTCTACGACACCTACGGTTTCCCGATGGACCTGACCGCCGACATCGCCCGCGAGCGCAGCCTGACGGTCGACGAAGCCGGTTTCGAGCGTGAGATGGAAGCCCAGCGTGTTCGCGCGCGCTCGGCCAGCTCGTTCGGTCTGGACTACAACACCTTGGTCAAGGTTGATGTGGCCACCGAGTTCACCGGTTACAAAGACACCAGCGGTTCGGCAAAAATCGTCGCTATCTATAAAGATGGCCAGTCGGTCGACGTCTTGAATGAAGGCGAAGAGGCGGTGATCGTTCTGAATCAGACGCCATTCTACGCAGAATCCGGCGGCCAGATTGGCGACTGCGGTTATCTGCAGGCCGGCAGCGCACGTTTCGACGTACGCGACACCACCAAAACCGGCGGCGCTTTCCTGCACCACGGTGTTCTGGATTCGGGCAGCCTGACCATCGGCGCGCCAGTGGAAACCCACGTCGACGCCGAAGTGCGTCACGCGACTTCGCTGAACCACTCGGCCACCCACTTGCTGCACGCGGCACTGCGCCAGGTACTCGGCGAGCACGTTCAGCAGAAAGGTTCGTTGGTCGATAGCCAGCGTCTGCGTTTCGACTTCAGCCACTTTGAAGCGATCAAGCCTGAGCAAATCAAAGCGCTGGAAGACATCGTCAACGCCGAGATTCGCAAGAACTCTGCGGTTGAAACCGAAGAAACCGACATCGAAACCGCGAAGAACAAAGGCGCCATGGCGCTGTTCGGCGAGAAGTACGGCGACAACGTGCGCGTGCTGAGCATGGGCGGAGATTTTTCCGTCGAGCTGTGCGGCGGTATCCACGCCAACCGTACCGGCGACATCGGCCTGCTGAAAATCATCAGCGAAGGCGGTGTGGCCTCGGGCGTGCGTCGTATCGAAGCAGTCACCGGTGCTGCGGCACTGGCCTACTTGAATGCTGCAGAAGAACAACTCAAGGAAGCGGCCAGCCTGGTCAAGGGCAGCCGCGACAACCTGATCGACAAGCTGTCGGCTGTGCTGGAGCGCAACCGCCAACTGGAGAAGCAACTCGAGCAGTTGCAAGCCAAGGCGGCCAGCGCTGCGGGCGACGATCTGTCGTCCTCGGCTCTGGACGTCAAAGGCGTGAAGGTTCTGGCCGCACGTCTGGATGGTCAGGACGCCAAGGCGCTGCTGGCGCTGGTTGATCAGTTGAAGAACAAACTCGGCCGCGCAGTGATCCTGCTCGGCAGTGTCCATGAGGAAAAGGTCGTTCTGGTTGCAGGCGTAACCAAAGACCTGACTGGCCAACTCAAAGCCGGTGATTTGATGAAGCAGGCTGCTGCGGCAGTGGGCGGGAAGGGCGGTGGTCGTCCGGACATGGCGCAGGGCGGCGGTATCGACGCCGGCGCGCTGGATGGTGCATTGGCGCTGACCGTTCCATTCGTCGAGCAGGGTTTATAAGACAGTCCGTGCGGCCCGCAGTCTAGTGGCGGGCCGCGCGGCTGTTCGAGTAATTATTGGGCGCCCTTCATGGGCAGAGGCGGCTTTGAAATGGCTTTGATCGTACAGAAATTTGGAGGCACCTCGGTCGGTACTGTCGAGAGAATCGAGCAGGTCGCCGACAAGGTTAAGAAATTCCGCGATGCCGGCGATGACCTGGTGGTTGTGCTGTCTGCAATGAGCGGCGAAACCAACCGTCTGATCGATCTGGCCAAGCAAATCAGTGGCGATGGCCAACCGGTTCCGCGTGAACTGGACGTGATCGTTTCCACTGGTGAGCAGGTGACGATTGCCCTGTTGGCCATGGCGCTGATCAAGCGCGGTGTGCCAGCGGTTTCGTACACCGGTAATCAGGTGCGGATCCTGACCGACAGTGCGCACAATAAAGCGCGTATCTTGCAGATTGATGACCAGAAGATTCGTGGTGATCTGAAAGCGGGTCGCGTGGTGGTTGTCGCCGGTTTCCAGGGCGTCGACGAGCACGGCAACATCACCACCCTCGGTCGTGGCGGTTCCGACACCACCGGCGTGGCACTGGCTGCTGCGTTGAAGGCTGACGAGTGCCAGATCTACACCGACGTTGATGGTGTTTACACCACCGACCCGCGCGTTGTGCCGGTCGCTCAGCGCCTGGACAAGATCACCTTTGAAGAGATGCTGGAAATGGCCAGCCTCGGTTCCAAGGTGTTGCAGATCCGTGCGGTGGAATTCGCCGGCAAGTACAACGTTCCGCTGCGCGTACTGCACAGCTTCAAGGAGGGTCCGGGCACCCTCATTACTATTGATGAAGAGGAAACCATGGAACAGCCGATCATTTCCGGCATCGCTTTCAACCGCGATGAAGCCAAGCTGACCATCCGTGGCGTGCCAGACACCCCGGGCGTGGCGTTCAAGATTCTCGGCCCGATCAGTGCCGCGAACATCGAAGTCGACATGATCGTGCAGAACGTTGCGCACGATAACACCACCGACTTCACCTTCACCGTGCACCGCAACGACTACCAGGCCGCACAGACTGTGCTGGAAAACACCGCTCGCGAGATCGGTGCCCGTGAAGTGGTTGGCGACACCAAGATTGCCAAGGTCTCGATCGTCGGCGTCGGCATGCGTTCCCACGCAGGCGTGGCCAGCCGCATGTTCGAATCCCTGGCAAAAGAAAGCATCAACATCCAGATGATCTCGACTTCGGAAATCAAGGTTTCCGTGGTCATCGAAGAGAAGTACCTGGAACTGGCCGTGCGCGCCCTGCACACGGCTTTCGAACTGGATGCTCCGGCCCGTCAGGGCGAGTAATTCCGTTTCTTGAAGGGCGCGGTCTGACCGCGCCCTTTATTTTTTGAATGGCGCGAGCCCTCAACTGTTCTTTTGCTCGCGCTGGTCAATACTCAGGCATGTAGGGCTACGATCGCTCCGGTTGTAGGTCGGGTGCCTTTTTTTTGCAGACTGTTGTCCCTGAACTGAATTGCGTGAGGAGAAAGGTATGCTGATTCTGACTCGTCGGTGCGCAGAAAGCCTGATTATCGGTGATGGCGAAATCACCGTGACTGTGCTCGGCGTTAAAGGAAACCAAGTGCGTATCGGCGTCAACGCCCCGAAAGAGGTTGCCGTGCACCGTGAGGAAATTTACCTGCGTATAAAGAAAGAGAAGGACGAAGAACCAAGCCATTAATTTTTATCGATTTTTATGTTTGCAAACGGGGAAAAGGTTGGTTAAGATACGCCCCGTGTTGCGGAGAGCTGGCCGAGTGGCCGAAGGCGCTCCCCTGCTAAGGGAGTACACCTCAAAAGGGTGTCGGGGGTTCGAATCCCCCGTTCTCCGCCATTATTTGCTTAGTACGTCGTAATCTGGCTTTTTCTGTAAGTTGTTGAAATTAATAGAAAAAGTGGTTGGAATAGAGATTAGACGGGCTATAATGCGGCGCAACAAATGCACTCGTAGCTCAGCTGGATAGAGTACTCGGCTACGAACCGAGCGGTCACAGGTTCGAATCCTGTCGAGTGCACCATTTAAGAGTTAGTTACAGCAATGTAAATAACTTGGCTTCAACCAGGTGTGATCTGGTCTAACAAACACAAATGCACTCGTAGCTCAGCTGGATAGAGTACTCGGCTACGAACCGAGCGGTCACAGGTTCGAATCCTGTCGAGTGCACCATTTAAGAGTTAGTTGCAGCAATGTGAATAACTTGGTTTCAGCCAGTTGTGGTCTGGTCTAAAAACACAAATTGCACTCGTAGCTCAGCTGGATAGAGTACTCGGCTACGAACCGAGCGGTCACAGGTTCGAATCCTGTCGAGTGCACCATATACCGAAAAGCCCGCGTTTAACGCGGGCTTTTTGCTGTCCGGGATTTGGCTTTTCCTTTCACGCAGCCCCTCTCATCAAAATCGACTTGAGCACTTCGGCCTCGCTTGAGGTCATAGCGATAGCTCGTCGTCGATGTCCGAATATTCACCTTGTCCGGCTTGCCCAGTGCGCTTTCGACATCCTGCTGAGTCATCCCGGCAATCACGCGTTGATTGATGATTGCTTCGCGACGTTGTCTGGCATCGATCAGGTTTCCACACGGGTCTTCGGCGGTGCCAGCAACGCCAGGTTCGCGTCCTTTGATTTTCATGCCGGATATTTCTTCGTGGTTGTGCTCCGGCATCACCGCCACAACCGACCCGGGCATATAAGGATGGACTGCCTGCACGGACAGCTGTTCGCCGCTCGCGCAGCTCATGCTGGTGAAGGTGATGCTACCGTCGATAGCTTCGCAGCGATGAAGGGTGGCAGCGCCCTCGGCAGGCGGGAGGAAAAGCAGGCAGGTGAGTAAAGGCAATGATGATTTCAATGGCATTCGACGTCCTCCATGACGATCTACGCTAAAGGGTAGTCGC
Source organism: Pseudomonas sp. Irchel s3f10 (assembly GCF_900187515.1). NCBI lineage: Bacteria > Pseudomonadati > Pseudomonadota > Gammaproteobacteria > Pseudomonadales > Pseudomonadaceae > Pseudomonas > Pseudomonas sp. Irchel s3f10. Next base: position 47,356 of record NZ_FYDZ01000021.1, on the reverse strand, counting down.
TACATTTTTCACTGCCGGTGTGTTTTCTTTTCAGGATGAGTCGTCGCATTTGCACGGATCAGGACGGTGCTCAGGTTTGTTTCGCAAGCGCTTGTTTCGGCCGTGATTTTTTAACGTTTAAAACCGTCAGGCGGTGTATCATTGCGCCCGTCAGCCCCGCCGGGGCTTATGGAAAACCTCCATGGACTTACCCAGTAGTTACTCAGTACCCCGTTTCACCAATCATGAATTGACTGATTGATCCTTCCGGCGTGCCCCGCTGCTGGGAGTGGAGTTCGCCTATGTCTGAAATCGAAGTAAAGAAAACACAGGAAAGCCTGCAGGATCGCCTGGCGCAAGTCGTCGAGCTGCTGCAGCGTCAGCGCGTCGTTGAAGACCTGACTCATCGCCAGGAAGGCGCGCATCACGACCGGGTCGAAAACCTGGTCCACCGGCAAAATCTCGTCGAGCTGCAACGCAAGCTCGATGATCTGCACTCCGCCGACGTCGCCTATATCCTTGAAGCCTTGCCGCTGGACGATCGTCTGACGCTCTGGCAACTGGTCAAGGCCGATCGCGACGGCGACATTCTTCTCGAAGTATCCGATTCCGTTCGTGAAACGCTGATCGCCGACATGGACGATCACGAGCTCCTGGCTGCCGCCAAGGACATGGACGCCGACGAACTTGCTGACCTGGCCTCCGAGCTGCCGCGAGACGTCGTCCATGAGCTGATGGAGAGCCTCGATAACCAGCAGCGCGAACGTGTCCGTTCGGCCTTGTCGTATGACGAGGAGCAGGTCGGTGCGCTGATGGACTTCGAGATGGTGACGATCCGTGAGGATGTCAGCCTCGAAGTGGTGCTGCGCTATCTGCGGCGTCTCAAAGAGCTTCCCGGTCATACCGACAAGCTGTTCGTGGTTGATTACGACGGTGTGCTCAAAGGCGTGCTGCCGATCAAGCGTTTGCTGGTCAACGACCCGGAGAAGCAGGTGGCTGATGTCATGGCCAGCGATCCGGTAAGTTTCCACCCGGACGAAGACGCCTACGATGCCGCTCAGGCGTTCGAACGTTACGACTTGATCTCGGCCCCGGTGGTCGACAAGAACGGCAAGCTGATCGGCCGTCTGACCATCGATGAAATGGTCGACTTGATCCGTGAGGAGAGTGAAAGCGAAGTCCTCAACATGGCGGGTCTGCGTGAAGAGGAAGATATTTTCGCTTCGGTATGGAAATCCTTGCGCAACCGTTGGGCGTGGCTGGCGATCAATCTGATCACCGCGTTCGTCGCGTCACGTGTGATTGGCCTGTTTGAAGGTTCGATCGAGAAGCTGGTAGCGCTCGCGGCGTTGATGCCCATTGTGGCGGGTATTGGCGGTAACTCGGGTAACCAGACGATCACCATGATTGTTCGCGCCATGGCGCTCGACCAGGTCAGCACCGGTAATACTTCACGTCTGATGCGTAAAGAACTGGCAGTCGGGTTGATTAACGGTCTGGTCTGGGGCGGCGTGATCGGTGTGGTCGCTTATCTGCTTTACGGCAGTTGGTCGCTGGGTGTGGTCATGACGGCCGCGATGACGCTCAACCTGTTGCTGGCGGCGTTGATGGGGGTGTTGATCCCGATGACCCTGGCCAAGATGGGCCGCGACCCGGCCATGGGTGCCAGCGTGATGATTACGGCAATGACCGACAGTGGTGGCTTCTTCATCTTCCTGGGGCTGGCGACAATCTTCCTGCTCTGATCCGCTTCAATGAAAAGCCTGCCGATTGGCGGGCTTTTTTGTGCGCGTAGCTTTATCTGTGGCAGTCCTCAAATCGCAGACAAAAAAAAGCCAGCAATCATGCTGGCTTGAGGTGTTCGGTACGGCTCAGGACGCGTCTGCGGCCATTTCAGCGTCGTGGGCGATCAAGGACACCAACGCATTCTGCTGGCGGTGAGACAGCTGACGGAAGCGTTGCAGCAGCTCGCGCTCGTGAAGCGACAGCTCCGGGCTGTCCAGGCGCATGCTCAGCTCTTCGCCCAATGCACCTTCCTGAATAAGACTCTGCTCAAGGCGCGCGATGATCTCGGAGTTCATGCTGCGATGATGATTGCGAGCCACCTCGGCAATGCGTTCACGCATTCCGTCTGGCAGACGTACGACGAACTTGTCAGCCGTACGGCTGGAATAAATTGCCTGTTTCAATGGGCGCATATATTTAACCGGTTAGTTCAGGGGAGCGGTTCTCGGGATTGGCCGCAGGATGTGTGGTAGGACAAGCATCCGCGCCAAATGGTTCAACCTGAATTGTTAAGAGGCCGGCATCATGCCTCAAAATTGCCAGATCATTGGCGTCAATTCTGTGACAAATATTGAGCCGGGTAAAGGCGTAATGCCAGCACCAATTATCAGAAATGCGGACTGGTTGGAAAACTTTGCCTTCGACCACGTCATTGACCGCTTCCTGATGCCTATCAATTGATGCCCGAAGGCGTCAGAACGTGCATGCTATGCGGCTTTCGATCCTTGTTCCTTACCTTGTACAGAATAGTGGCAATTTGCCGATTTACTAGGGGCAGACACGTGCCCGAGGGCTTTTTCAGGATGGATGGCAGGCTTATTTATCTGATGGGGCCGTCCGGTTCAGGCAAGGACAGCCTGATCGAGGCCGCGCGTGAGCCATTGCGGGCGAGGCACTGCGAGATCATGCGTCGGGTGATTACCCGATCAGCGGAGTCGGTGGGTGAGGATGCTATCGGCGTTACGTCTGAAGAGTTCGAACGACGTCAGCGCGCCGGCGAGTTTTCCCTGGCGTGGCAAGCCAATGGCCTGGTCTATGGCATTCCCAGAGAAATGGACGAATGGTTGCGTGCGGGGCGCGATGTGCTGGTCAACGGCTCGCGCGCCAATCTGCGTCAGGCGATGGAAAGCTACCCGACGCTGTTGCCGGTTCTGCTGACAGTCAAAGATGAGGTCTTGCGCGAACGCTTGCTGCGCCGTGGCCGAGAGACACTGGAACAGATCGACGCCAGACTCGCGCGCAACACGCTCTTCAAGGACAGGCGATCAAGTGACGCGCCGGTGCACCTGATCGATAATTCCGGCGACCTGGCGGCCGCCGTTCATCAATTGCTTGAGCTGATCCGACTCAACGCAACACCGGATCAAACTTGATCCGGCGGCCGGCAACCAGTGCCAATACGAACAACACCGCAAACACACCGCAGCCAATCAACGGCAGGGTAATTCCGGTGTCCTCGAACAGCGCAAAATGCACAACGCCACTCAATAAGGCGAGGATCAGAAATCCTGCAGCTGACTTGGACATGCTGTACTCCTGAAGATATTTCAAAAAACCAGACGTTCGCCAGCGTCCGCCGGCAGTGCCTGCCCAGGTTCACTGACGGTTTTACGGGCGACGCCGCCCTGATCATTCAGCACCGCCAACTGCGGCGCCTTCTGCACCTGCAAGTAATGCGGCATGCGCTGCGCCACCGATTCCGGCGCAGCACCCTGTGGGACAAAGTGAAAACCCAGCAGAACCGCCAATGCGGCTGCGTTTGCGAGCAAGAGGGTGCTGTTCATGGGGCGCTGCTCCGATTGTTCTTCTATGGAACAGGCAAAGCAGCTGTCGTGCCAACAGTTTAACCGCTGTTAAGTCCTTTAAAAACAAGCATTTGGAAGGGTTTTTCCAAGGCGTCGGGTTGCAATCTGCAATGATGGCTTTTTGGGGGAGTGCAAAATGCACGGTAAATCTTCCCGCAGCATTGCAGGGCGCCTGCCTACACTTAAAAAGCCCTACGGATGACATGACAAATCAGGGCCCGGCCGTTAACATGCACGCCGTCCGTCGCGCCGTCTCTGGCCTCGACAACTCAGTGTCTCAGTAGCTCAATTGGATAGAGCATCCCCCTCCTAAGGGGAAGGTTGGCAGTTCGAACCTGCCCTGGGACACCACTCATTCAGGATGTCTCGAACATCTGCAAAAAAGCCCCGCGCAGTTTCAACTCCCGGGGCTTTTTCATGCGCGACCGTTGAGCACTATTGCGCCGCACCACCTTCGGGTTTGCCGATAGACGTGCTGATTTCGGTAAGACGCCGACGGCCATTGACCTTGTATTCGCGCTCTTGCGCTTCCTCGCCGGGTTTACGCAAAGTCAATTGCGCAAACAGCCCATCCTTTGCGCTGTAGGCGCCAAACCAGTCGTTCATTCTGGCAATAAAGCACTCGCTGCCGATGATTACCGGGAAGTCCGCGACCTGTTCGATGGCGTAATAGCCTGCGCCGTAGCCGTAATATTCCTCGCTGTCGGTGGCGGACGGAGGAATCGGGCACATAGGCTTTCGCTCTTGCCCGCTGTCGGACGACTCTTCCTCGATGCTGGCCAGGCCACGGGCAAGTGCGCGGTGCAGGTCCGGCTTCAGCTTATAAGTGGTTTTGTGCTCATCATCAGGCTGAGTGCGAGGGATGCTGAGTTGATAGCGATAACGAACCGTTAGCTTGGGCACCAACTGGTTCGCCTGCCACGGACTGAGCAGGTAGACATTATCGATGCCGTATCCACTGTCGCGATAGGCGGCGTAGACCTTGCCGTGAATGCTGATCCAGTTCACGGACTGGTTGGAGCCGCGCTCATTGATGGAGTAGAGGGAACCGCCAATGGATTCGCCGTCGGACGCCTGGGTTCTGCGGGTGAACCGGTCACCATCGCGGTGAAAGATTTCCACGAACGTGTACAGGCCGGTGCCGCCGGTGTAGGTCTGAACGATCAGGTCACGTCGCCCGTCGTTGTCCAGATCCAGCAATGTGAACGAGGTTGGGCCCTGCGCGGTGTCAGCCTCGAAGTCCGTGGCATTCAAAGCCGTCCACTCGCTGCGGGAAACGCCTTTGGGGAGGGTCTTCGGGAAGTGTGTTTTATTGGCGAATTGATCGGCGTCGGGCTCTGCTGAAAACGAAGTTTCGGCGCTGTTCAGCGTCAGTGAGGCGAGCGTCCGTTCCAGGGCAAACTCCGGATCATTCTGACTGGCTGTCTGAATACGTTTTTGCAGATCATCCAGCACCTCTTTATCGGCGCCGGTCGGCTGATGGGCGACAGCTTCTGCCCATTGCGCCTGCAAACTTTTCAGCTGTTCGCGATAACGCTGATCCAGACACGAAACATCCTCAGCGCACTCATTACGCGTTTTCAACCAAAGCCGTTGCGTGCCCTTCAGTTGCGGTCGAGTCTCGACGGAAGCCTTAAACAAATCCCGGTAAACCTCGCCCATCTGCGTATCCAGTTCATACAAACCGGTATTCGCACAGATAGTTTTTTCCACGGCTGTCACCGCTTTTGCACAATCCATTCCGGCCGCCATCGCCTGCTGAAAAAATAGCAGCGCACAGGCGGACACGATGCAACGTCCTTTGATGTACACGAGATAAACCTTGTAGTGGAAAGGTAAGAAGCCGCGCAGAGTAATCGCAGAACGAGGAATCTTGAAGCGCCGGCTTCAGGGAACGCCACTTGTGGCCGATAACCCACTCGGTGACTTAAAAGTCGCGTGAATTAGCTTGATAGCATTTGGCCGGCAGCTATCATCTGCGCGCCTGAAATTGCCCTCACTTCAATTGCCTGGAAATCTTCGATGCTGTCGTATCACCAAAAGAGTTTTCTGATCGTCGATGATTTCTCGGATTTCCGCAGTTCCGTCCGTTCGATGCTGCGTGAGCTTGGGGTCAAGGACGTCGACACCGCCGACACCGGTGAGCAGGCGCTGAAGATGTGTGCGCAGAAGTCCTACGATTTCATCCTGCAGGATTTCCATCTCGGCGACGGCAAGAAGAACGGCCAGCAGGTGCTTGAAGACCTGATGCTGGAAAAGCTGATCAGCCATGAAGCGGTGTTTGTCATGGTCACTGCCGAGACCAGTCAGGCGATGGTGCTCAGTGCTCTGGAGCACGAGCCGGATGCGTACCTGACCAAGCCCTTCAACCGTTCCGGCCTGGCCCAGCGCCTGGAGCGCCTGGAGCAGCGCAAGACCTTGCTCAAACCGATTCTGCAAGCGCTCGACCGTGGCAAACCGGTTGAGGTACTTAACGCCTGCATCGCGTTGTGCAAGCAGGACATTCGTTATTCGCCGTTGTGCCTGCGTTACCGTGCCGATGCGTTGCGTGATCTCAATCAGAACGAGGCGCTGGAGCGTCTCTATGACGGCATCATTGCTGATCGACCATTGCCGTGGGCGTTTGCCGGGTTGGGCAAGTTGTTGTTCAAACGCGGGCAGATTGCGCAGGCCAAAGGCGTTTACGAAAAAGCCCTGAAGGTGTTTCCGATGATGCCGTCGCTGTATGACGGCATGGCCGATGTGCTGGTGGCTGAGGGTGATACCAAGGGCGCGCAACGGGTGCTTGAAGAGGCGATTCGCTTGTCGCCGCTGGCGGTGCGTCGGCAGGCGTTGCTCGGCAAACTGGCGATGACCAACGAAGATTTTGACACGGCCTCGCGGGCGTACCGTCAGGCTGTGGCGCAGGGTGCGCAGTCGCGCTTCAAGGATCCGGAAAGCAACTTGGGTCTCGCCCATGCGCTGATCAGCAAGGGCAGCGATCGCGGTCTCGACACGCGCACGCGGCTGGAGATCAACACCACCCTCAGCGCCGTGGCCAAAGAGAACCCGACGGATCCGGGCCTGCAGATTCGTGCACGCCTGATGAAGGCCACCAGCCTGCTGCTCAACGATGCCGAGACTGCCGACAAGCTCACCGAGCAAGCCATGATGCGCCTCGACGGTATGGAGCAATTCATGAGTCCGGAGGCGGCGCTGTTGGTCGCCAAGCAGTTGCAGATGCTCGGTCAGGCCGAAGCGGGCACTTCGATGCTCAAGAGCTGTGCGGAAATCTACGGCGACGACCCGGCGGTGATGAAAGACATCGCCAAGCTCACCGATGATCCGACGATCCTCAGTTCCAGCAATGCCGCCGCCGACCTCAACCGTCAGGGCGTGCGGGTGTACAAGACCGGCAACCTGGTGGAGGCCCGCGAGGTCTTCCGCAAGGCGCTGAAGATGCAACCGAAGAACATCAGTATTGCGCTGAACATGGCCCAGTCGCTGCTGCACGGCACCGACACCAGTGTGCCGTCGGCGGAGCTGGAAGAATGTCGGGCCTGCCTGAAAATGGTTGGCCTGATGCCCGACACCGACGCGCGTTTTGCGCGTTATCAGAAGCTGAAAAGCAAGGCGTTTGGCGAATGAACCAAGACGAGCAGGCTCTGGATTTTTCCACGGTGATCGCCTCCACCGTCCACGACATGAAGAACTCGCTGGCCATGCTCATGCAGGCCCACAGCCAGTGGCTGGCGCGGTTGCCAGAGGCCCAGCGCCAAGGCGCGGAACAGGGCGTGATCGACTTCGAGTTCGCCCACCTCAACGGCATGCTGGTGCAGTTGCTCGGGTTGTACAAACTCGGCGTTAACCAGATGCCGCTGCAACCGGCCTATCACGAACTCGACGATTTCATCGAGGCGCAACTGGCGGCGCATCAAGAGGTGTTCGCCAGTCGCGGCATCGTCGCCACCTATGAAGTCGATCCGCTGAGCCCGCTGGGTTTCTTCGACCGTGAACTGATTGCGTCGGTGCTGGGCAACTGCATCAACAATGCGATTCGTTATGCGCGTGAATCGTTGCTGATCACCGTCAGCGACGAAGCCGGGCAACTGGTGCTGAGCATCAATGATGACGGCGACGGCTATCCGGTCGAGATGCTCGAACGTCAGGCCGATTACGTGCAGGGCATCAATCACAGCAGCGGCAGCACCGGGCTTGGCCTGTACTTCGCCAATCGCATCGCCGCGCTGCATCAGCGTAATGGCGTCGAAGGTCGCACCGAAATCAGCAACGGCGGACCGCTCGGCGGCGGGGTGTTCAGCCTTTATCTGCCGTGACACGGGTTTTTGTTTGACGCTGCTTGATATTCCGAACAGCCGGAGCCTATTTTGTACGGGTCGCCGTTCGCGGCTCGCACAATAACAAGGATTGCGTCATGACAAGCGATGGCCAGCGTTCACTCGCGCAGCGACTGACGGGCATTGATGAGATTGAATGTGTCACGCCGGATTTGAACGGCGTACCTCGGGGCAAGGTGATGACCGCCGAGGGTTTCCTCGAAGGGCGGCGTTTGCAGCTGGCGCGTGGCGTACTGCTGCAATGCATCATGGGCGGTTACCCTGCCGCGCGGTTTTACGGCAGTGATGACGGCGATCTCGCGCTGATTGCCGAACCGACCCAGATCCATCGTTTGCCATGGAGTGACGAGCCGCGTGCCCTGGCCATTTGCGATGCCGACGAACTGACCGGTGAAAGCTCCAGTCTGTCGACCCGGGGACAACTCAAAGCGGTTATCGCTCGTTATGCGGCGCGCGGTCTGGCGCCGGTGGTAGCCACCGAACTGGAGTTCTTCGTGTTCGCGCCGAACAGCGATCCGACTCAGCCGTTCCGTCCACCGGTTGGCCTCGATGGTCGCCGCGAGGAGGGGCAGTCAGCGTTCAGCGTCAGTTCCAATAACGGTCTGCGGCCGTTCTTCAATGAAGTCTATAAATGCATGGCGGCCCTCGGCTTGCCGCGCGATACCTTCATGCATGAGATGGGCGTCAGCCAGTTCGAGATCAATCTGCTGCACGGCGATCCGCTGTTGCTCGCCGACCAGACATTCCTGTTCAAGCACCTGCTCAAGGAAGTCGCCCTCAAGCATGGCCTGAGCGTGGTGTGCATGGCCAAGCCGCTGGCGCACACGCCGGGCAGTTCAATGCATATTCATCAGAGCATCGTCGAGATCGGCAGCGGCAAGAATGTGTTCAGCGATGAACAGGGTCAGCCGACCGCGATGTTCCGCCACTTCATCGCTGGGCAGCAGGCGGGCATGGCCGATTTCACCGCGTTGTTTGCACCGAATGTGAACTCCTATCAGCGCCTGTGCCACCCCTATGCGTCGCCGAATAATGCCTGCTGGTCCCACGACAATCGCGCCGCCGGTTTGCGTATTCCCGCCAGTTCGCCGGTCGCTCGTCGCGTGGAAAACCGTTTGCCGGGCGCCGATGCAAATCCGTACCTGGCGATTGCGGCCAGTCTGGCTGCGGGCTTGCATGGTATCGAGCATGAGTTGGAGCCGACAGAAGCCATTCAGGGTGAGTTCGAGGTGCCGGACAATCTTTCGCTGCCGTGTACCTTGCACGCCGCGCTCGAACGTCTGAAACGTAGCCAATTGGCGAGGGAACTGTTCGGACAGGAGTTCATCGAAGGCTACATCGCTTCGAAGACCATGGAGTTGACCAGCTTCTTTGATGAAATCACTCCCTGGGAACGGCGTGTTCTAGCAGCCCAGGCCTGACGAACTGTCGCCACCGGGCTATCGTTTGATAGCCCGGTCTTTACTGCAAGGAGCCGCTCGGAACGCCGATGCGCCAAATCTGGAAATCCTTTCGAGCGCTGTATTTCGCCTCGCTGATGATGTTGATCGGCTCGGGCCTTCTATCCACTTATCTGGCCTTGCGTCTGGCCGCTGACAACGTCGACGGCCTCTGGGTCGGTGCGCTGATGGCGGCCAACTATTTCGGTCTGGTGCTGGGCGGCAAGATCGGTCACCGGCTGATCGCGCGGGTCGGGCATATCCGTGCTTATTCCGCGTGTGCCGGGATCGTCGGGGCGGCAGTGCTTGGCCACGGTCTGGTCGATTGGTTGCCGGCCTGGCTGGTGCTGCGGACCATCGTCGGTCTGGGCATGATGTGTCAGTACATGGTGATCGAGAGCTGGCTCAACGAGCAGGCGGACGCCAATCAGCGTGGTCTGGTGTTCAGCGGTTACATGATCGCGTCATACCTTGGCCTGGTGTTGGGTCAATTGATTCTGGTCATGCACCCCGGGCTGGGTCTGGAATTGCTGATGCTGGTCGCGCTGTGCTTCGCGCTGTGTCTGGTGCCTGTGACGTTGACTCGGCGGATTCACCCGGCGCCACTGCATCCAGCGCCGATGGAGCCGCGTTTCTTTATCAAGCGGGTCCCGCAGTCGCTGAGTACGGTGCTCGGTGCCGGTTTGATCATCGGTTCGTTCTACGGTCTGGCACCGTTGTATGCCTCGCAACAAGGGCTGTCGACCGAGCAGGTCGGTCTGTTCATGGGTAGCTGCATCTTTGCCGGGTTGTTGGTGCAGTGGCCGTTGGGCTGGTTGTCCGATCGTTACGATCGGGCGCTGCTGATTCGCTGCTTTGCCGGGTTCCTGGCGGTAGCGGCATTGCCGTTGGCGGTGTTGCCGCAAGTGCCGCTTGAGGTGCTGTTCGGGGTTGGCTTTCTCTGTTCGCTGGTGCAGTTCTGTCTGTATCCGTTGGCGGTGGCGTTTTCCAATGACCACGTGGAAGGGGATCGCCGGGTGTCGCTGACAGCAATGTTGTTGGTGACCTACGGGGTCGGCGCGAGCATCGGGCCGTTGCTCGCGGGTGTGCTGATGAAGTTGTTCGGCAGTCAGAGCCTGTATGCGTTCTTCAGCTTCTTCGCGCTGGTACTGGTGTGGCGGATCCGTCCGAAAGCGGTGACCAATCTGCATCAGGTCGACGACGCGCCGCTGCATCACGTGGCCATGCCGGACAGCATGTCCAGTTCGCCGCTGGTGGCCGCCCTCGATCCTCGGGTCGACGAGCAAGTGGTGCAGGAGCAGATGGTGCAGGACCCGGTGCAGACGCCGGCAAATCCCGAGCCTGAACCTGCTACGCCGTCAGAGCCTGCGGCAGAAGGCGAGCCGGATACCGATAATCCTGCGCCCGATCTCAGTGGCGGCAGACCCTGAACTGAACAAAAACACCGCGCATAAAAAAGGGCAGTCCCACCAGAGACTGCCCTTTTTGTTGGTCGCTGCGAATCACATATCGTCTTTATCGAAACGGCGTGCTTCACGTTGCAACTGATATACGAAACGCTCAACGTTGCGCGCTGCCTGACCACTGATATTGTGGAAGCGCAGGCCGGCAAAGGTGATGTTGAGTTTTTCTTCGAAGTGCAGATAGCGCAGTTCGACGGAGGTCGGCTGGTTGCCGAACAGCGGCGGGGCGATCAAGCGGTCATAGACCTGGCCCAGTTGCAGACGATCGGTGATATCGCCTTCGAAACGCAGCTTGCAGCCGGTCGCGGAAATATCCAGCAGTTTGCCGTTGATCGGCGCCTTGAGCTTTTCGCCGCCCAGTTCAACGCTGACCAGATCAGTCAGTTTCAGCGCGGCGCGGAAAGCATTGCGGCGCTGGTGGTAAACCACTTCGGTCGGTAGCTCGCCGGTGTAGAAACGATCACCTTCGGACTCTTCGATATTCAGTGTGCCGGTGCATTCCCAGGCAATGCGCACACCGTCATGAAAACCTTCGACCTTGAACGGCTCGCCGGCCAGCAGAAAGCGTTCGCCATCACGCGGGATCATCTCGTCCAGTGCGATCGAAGCGCTGTCGCGGTCGACTTTGATCAGGTAGCTCTGGAAGCGCTGGCTGCGCTCATGAAAGGTGATGATCAGCGGATCGTGGCTTTCTTGCAGCTGGCGCAGGTTGCTGGAGATTTCCAGTGGCGTGGTGAGCACCTTAGGGGGCTGCGGAGCATCATCCGCGCTGAGGGCGTTGGACACGGTTTATCAATCTCCAGACAAAATATGACGACTAGCCAGCATTTTGCCAGCATGTTCCGCGGGTTGATAGAGCTGGCGCATCAACGGCTCATGCCTGGCTGAGCGGACGCGGCGTGGCGGGTTTGGCAAATGTACCGCTGGCGTTATAAAGCGCTGGCGCTTCACCACCGGTAAGGATCTTCAGCTGATTGGCCGTGGCGGCCTGCTGGATCTGGATCGACTGACCATTCTTGAGGTTGGCGGCCTGGCATTGCGCGATCAGATCGGTCAATGCGTCGCCTTGCGTCAACAACTGCTCGCCAATGCTCGACTGGCCAGCCAATTGCTCAAGACCTGTACGATCAGTCGGCAGATTGAGGCTGGCGAGGATTTCGCTGCGTTTGCGGCCATGCTGTTCAAGCAGAATGATCAACGCCTGTTTGTGCGCCAGAATTTCTTCCAGCAGTGGCATGTCGCGACCGTGCAACGCGAGGGATTCGGTTTGCAACAACTCCAGCAATTGTTGAGCTGGAGCAAAGTCGTCGTTGATCAATTGCAATAAATTAGTGTCGTGCATGGCTGGCCTTGGGTTTTAAGCGTCCAAAAGCCTGGCGCAGGCAAAGGCCTAGCGCTGGGCTTCGAAGTTGAGCAGTTTGCTGGCTACACGGTTGCTGTCGACTTTATAGCTGCCATCGGCAATCGCGGCTTTCAACTCGGCCACACGGGCTTTGTCGACAGCAGGTTGATCGCGCAGCTTGTCAGTGACCTTCTGCAACTGTTGAGCCTCATTGCTGAGGTGTACCGATTCCCCGCTTTTTGCGGTACTGGCCTGTTCGGCCGGGGTATTCAGCGGCGCGGAGGTGCCGGTTTCGGCGGTTTCCTTGGCGTTGCTGGTACGTGTACTGCCCGTAAGTGACGAGGAGCTGTTCAAACGGCTGAAATCGATGACCATGATAAAAACCTCTGGGAATTTGGACGCTTGCCATGTTTTCGGCCATCCCCTGGAAAACTTTAGGCACATTTACAATGAGCCTTGCATGCGCCGGCGCGTGTCCTGCTGCGGCACAGTTTAGGGAACAGCCGGGGTCAGCGCCAGTTTTCTACATCGCCACTTCCACTTGGCCCGGCGCGGTGACTTGCGCCTTGATGACCCGTTGCGAGTTGAGGTTTTTTACGCGGATCTGCTCTTTCAAACCGCCATTGGCCAGCGCTTCGCCGGGCATGCGCACGGCGAGCGTGCCGCTGCGGGCGGTGATGACCACTTGATCGCCCTTGCGAATGACTTCCGCCTGTTCCAGATGAACCAGGGTAATGACCTGATCGGCTACCGTTGGTCGGGTTAATTTCTGCCCGATCGCTTCGTCTACCGAGGTCAGAAAGCCTTGGTTGATCGTGCTCACGTCGCGCTCACGCAGAGTCACGTCCTGTGGTTCGATAATCCCGGCACGTTTCAGCGGTCGGGTGGTTGTCACAATCTCGCGAAACAGGCGGACTTGAGCGGGCACGAACACGGTCCAGGGCGAGGCGCCTTCACAGCGGACCTTCACGGTAACCCGGCCCAGCGGACGTGCCGGACTCTCCAAAGTAGCTGTCAATTCCTTGTCGCACATAGGCATGCGCATACGGGGGTCGAGCTGGTTTACTTCGATTTCGTAGCGGCCTTCCGTTTGACTGGTAGCCAGATAGTCTTCTACGGTGAACTCAAGAAAGCCCTGAGTGACGCCGATAAGCATGTCAGGCAAGGTAACCGCATCAGCAATGGCAGGGCTGCCAGCGAAAAAGCAGCAAATAGCGCCCGCAGCACAAAGCCCTCTGCGAAGGGGTGATGTCAGGCGTCGAAAAAATGTCGTTTGAGCGTTCATACGAGTTAAAAAGCAAGCGCCGTGCCGTTTAGCAATGAATGTGCGTCGCAACAACACTTGGCGTTGGTGTAGGAGTCTGGGCATGGCTGGTGTAATGGATTCGGTGAACCAGCGCACGCAACTGGTGGGGCAGAATCGCCTGGAGCTGTTGTTGTTCCGTCTTGACGGTCAGCAGCTCTACGGAATCAACGTGTTCAAGGTGCGGGAAGTGTTGCAGTGCCCGTCGCTGACGTTGATGCCCAAGTCCAGTCCTGTCGTGTGCGGGGTGGCAAATATCCGGGGGGCAACCATTCCGATCCTTGATCTGGCAATGGCCACCGGTTCCGGAGCGTTGAAAGACAAGAACAACCCGTTCGTGATCATCACGGAGTACAACACCAAGACCCAGGGGTTCCTGGTCCGCTCGGTGGAGCGCATCGTCAACATGAACTGGGAAGAGATTCATCCACCGCCCAAGGGCACGGGTCGCGATCATTACCTGACCGCTGTGACTCGGGTGGACAATCAGTTAGTCGAAATCATCGACGTCGAGAAAGTGCTGGCGGAAGTTGCGCCGACACCGGAAGCGATTTCGGTGGGCGTGGTCGATGTCGAGACCCAGACCAAGGCATTGTCGTTGCGTGTCTTGACGGTCGATGACTCGTCGGTGGCGCGCAAGCAGGTCACGCGTTGCCTGCAGACGATCGGTGTCGAAGTGGTGGCGCTGAACGATGGCAAGCAGGCGCTGGATTACCTGCGCAAGCTGGTCGACGAGGGCAAGAAGCCGGAAGAAGAGTTCCTGATGATGATTTCCGACATCGAGATGCCGGAGATGGACGGGTACACCCTGACGGCAGAAATCCGCGGCGATGCACGCATGCAAAAGCTTCACATCATCCTGCATACTTCGTTGTCCGGGGTATTCAATCAGGCGATGGTCAAGAAAGTCGGTGCCGATGACTTTTTGGCCAAGTTCCGCCCTGATGACCTGGCATCCCGGGTAGTCGACCGGATCAAAGCAGCAGATATCAGCTAAGGGCGCTTTGCCCTTGGCGGTCAACACGATTTAAGAGGCGGCATCATTGTCTACGGGTAATTTGGATTTCGAACAGTTCCGGGTCTTCCTGGAGAAAGCCTGTGGCATTTTGCTCGGTGAAAACAAGCAGTACCTGGTCTCGAGCCGTCTCAACAAACTGATGGAGCAGCAAGGCATCAAGTCCCTGGGTGAGCTGGTTCAGCGCATCCAGACCCAGCCGCGCAGCGGTTTGCGCGAGCAGGTGGTCGATGCCATGACGACTAACGAAACCCTGTGGTTTCGTGACACCTATCCGTTTGAAGTCTTGAAGAACAAGGTGCTGCCTGAAGCGATCAAGGCCAGCCCCAACCAGCGTCTGCGGATCTGGTCGGCCGCCTGCTCGTCGGGCCAGGAACCGTACTCGCTGTCGATGTCGATCGACGAGTTCGAGCGCAGCAACCTTGGCCAGTTGAAGATGGGTGTGCAGATCGTTGCCACAGATCTGTCCGGCCTGATGCTGACCAACTGCAAGACGGGCGAGTACGACAGCCTGGCGATCGGTCGTGGTTTGTCGCCGGAACGTCTGCAGCGTTACTTCGACCCGAAAGGGCCGGGCCGCTGGGTGATCAAGGCGCCGATCAAGAACCGCGTGGAATTCCGCTCGTTCAACCTGCTCGACAGCTATGCCGCGCTGGGCAAGTTCGACATCGTGTTCTGCCGCAACGTGTTGATCTACTTCTCTGCCGAAGTGAAGAAAGACATCCTGTTGCGCATTCACAGCACGTTGAAGCCGGGCGGATATCTGTTCCTTGGCGCTTCCGAGGCGCTGAACGGTTTGCCGGACCATTACCAGATGGTGCAGTGCAGCCCGGGGATTATTTACCAGGCGAAGTGATTGCAGTGGCGATACAAAAAAACGGCGGGCCCGCAAAGGCCTGCCGTTTTTTTATGCCCGAAGAAATTCTCCCTGACACCACAAAACCCCTGTAGGAGTGAGCCTGCTCGCGATAGCGGTAGCACATTCAGCATCATCGGTGCCTGACACACCGCTATCGCGAGCAGGCTCACTCCTACAGGGACCGTGGTGTGTATGAGATGGACTGCAAGCGGCAGAAAAGCGGCATCTGGCGGAAACCGGTTGCCGCTTTTCTGGCATTGCCGCTTTGCCGACTCCCGGCAAAGCCCCGGTTTATAGGGGGATTATGGTTTGGCACGGCGCTTGCTAAAGCTCAGTTACGAAAAACCGGTCACCTGAAGGTTCCCGACATGAGCATCAGCTTCGATAAAGCGCTCGGCATTCACGAAAAGGCATTGGGCTTCCGCGCCCAGCGTGCCGAAGTGCTGGCCAACAACATCGCCAACGCCGACACCCCGAACTACAAGGCGCGGGATCTGGACTTCTCCAAAGTGCTTGAAGCACAGACCCAGAAGAACGCCAACGGCACCATCGCGTTGAACATGACCAACAGCCGTCACATCGAAGCTGAAGGCCTGGGCAACGGCGACGAATCGCTGATGTATCGCACGCCGATGCAGCCTTCGATCGACCAGAACACCGTGGACGCCCAACTGGAACAGTCGAACTACGCGGAAAACGCCGTCGGCTTCCAGGCCAGCTTCACCCTGCTCAACAGCAAATTCAAAGGGCTGGTATCAGCCCTGCGCGGAGAGTAATTCATGTCCCTGTCCAGCGTTTTCAACATTGCCGGCAGCGGCATGAGCGCACAAACCACGCGTCTGAACACTGTGGCCTCGAACATCGCCAACGCCGAGACCGTCTCGTCGAGCATCGACCAGACCTATCGCGCTCGTCACCCGGTATTCGCCACCATGTTCCAGGGCGGCCAGAACAGCGGCAGCAACTCGCTGTTCCAGAGCCAGGACGCGGCCGGTCAGGGCGTACAGGTGCTCGGTGTGGTCGAAGACCAAAGCAACCTCGAAGCGCGCTACGAGCCGAATCATCCGGCGGCTGACGCCAAAGGCTACGTCTACTACCCGAACGTCAACGTGGTGGAAGAAATGGCTGACATGATTTCCGCGAGTCGTTCGTTCCAGACCAACGCCGAAATGATGAACACCGCCAAAACCATGATGCAGAAGGTACTGACCCTCGGTCAGTAATAAGGGGCGACTGCCATGAGTGTTACCGATACCACCAGCACCCCTATTCTGAAAGACGTACTGGCCAACTCGTCGAAGACCAGCAGCACCACGACGGGCGGCATCGCTTCGGCGACCAACAGTGCCACCGGCGGTCAAGCGCTGGGCAAGGACGCGTTCCTGCAACTGCTGGTTACCCAGCTGAAAAACCAGAACCCGCTCGATCCACAGGACAACAGCGCATTCGTTGCCCAGCTAGCGCAGTTCAGCAGCCTTGAAGGCATCACCACGCTGAACTCCACCGTGAGTGGCCTGGCCGGCAACTACAACTCGTCGCAGGCGCTGCAAGCTTCGTCGCTGGTCGGTCGCAATGTGATCGTGCAGACCAACACCGCGCAACTCGACGACCCGAGCAAAGGCCTGACCGGTTCGGTGAACCTGTCGACGTCCATTGCTGAGGGTACCGTGACCATCACCGACAGCAGCGGCAAGACGGTTCGCACCATCGATCTGGGCAGTCGCGCCGCTGGCAGTGCCAGCTTCACCTGGGACGGCAAGGACACCTCCGGCGCCCTCGTGCCGACCGGTACCTACACCTTCAAGGCGAGCGCGCCTATCAACGGCACCGCGACCGATCTGGCCACTTACCTGCCGGCAACGGTCAACAGCGTGACGATCAGCCAGACCGGTGGCGAGCTGATGCTCAACCTGGCTGGCAAGGGCTCCGTTGCCCTGTCCAAAGTACAAACCATTGGTATATAGAGCCGACTAACCGGCAACAAAGGAGTGGAATATGTCTTTCAATATCGGCCTTAGCGGTCTCTATGCAGCCAACAAACAACTGGACGTGACCGGCAACAACATCGCCAACGTCGCGACCGCCGGTTTCAAATCGTCCCGTGCAGAATTCGAAGACGTTTACTCGGCAACCCGTCTGGGCACCGGCAGCAAAGTCATCGGCAACGGTGTGCGCCTGGCCAACGTTTCCCAGCAGTTCACCCAGGGTGACATCAACAACACCGGCAACGTGTTGGACATGGGCATCAACGGTTCCGGCTTCTTCACCATGAGCAATAACGGCTCGATTTCCTACACCCGTGCCGGTACTTTCAAAGTCGACGACGCCGGTTTCATCACCAACACCGACTACACCTCGCGCCTGCAAGGTTACGCTGTGGATACCAGCGGCAAGATCATCAAGGGCGTGTTGACCGACCTGAAGATCGACACCTCGAACCTGGCACCGAAGTCGACTTCGGCCGTGGGGTCGAGCATCAACCTGAACTCGTCGGCTCCCGTGATCGTTGATACCGGCGCCACCGCTGTCAAGTTCGATCCGTCCAAGGTCGAGACTTACACCGAGTCGTTCAGCACCCCGATCTATGACACCCAGGGCAACAAGCACAACATGGATCAGTACGTCGTGAAGACGGGCGAAAACACCTGGAAGGTGTACACGCTGGTGGACGGGCGCAACCCGGACGCGACCGGCAGTGATCCAAGCAAAGCTGCCACTCCGCCGATTGCATCGACTTTGACGTTCGACAGTTCCGGCAAGCTGCTTCAGGTCAGCACACCGAGCACTCTGCCGGCGCCGGCTCCGAACCCGATCATCAGCAGCGATCTGACACTGAAAAACTGGGTGCCGGGCACCGTGACCAATGGCAACTTCACGCCTAACGGCGCGGCTGCCAACCCGAATGGCGTGACTGTTTCCCTGGCCAAGACCACTCAGTACAACGCTGACACCTCGCGTACCATCCCGACTCAGGATGGTTACGCCACTGGCCAGATCACCAACCTGACCATCGACGGCACCGGTACGCTGTTCGCCAACTTCAGCAACAACCAGAACAAGGCGATCGGCCAGGTTGCACTGGCCAGCTTCACTAACGAGCAAGGTCTGCAAGCGGTAGGTGGCACCAGCTGGAAGGAGACTTTCGCTTCGGGTATTCCGGGTTATGACGCTCCGGAAACCGGCACCTTGGGTTCGATTCAGTCCAACTCGCTGGAAGAGTCAAACGTTAACCTGACCAATGAGCTGGTGGACCTGATCAAGGGCCAGAGCAACTATCAGGCGAACGCGAAGACCATTTCGACCCAGAGCACCATCATGCAGACCATCATTCAGATGACCTGATTCTGGTTTGAGTCGTACCCAGGAGCCCCTCGTTTCGAGGGGCTTTTTTGTGGGCGTGATAAGGGGGTGGACGGCCGTTCTGCGGAACAGCTGTGCCGGAAGTATTCACTCTGCCTCCGTTCACCTGGACACTCAGGGTTGTCAGATACGACGGGCGTGAGGGGGAAGGGCTTTTTCTCTCGGGCAAAAGAAAACCCCCGACACACCAGAGGTCTGTCGGGGGTTTCTTTTGCCTGGAGCGTATCAGGCGTCTCGCAACGCCTGACTCAGCTCAGCTTATTGGCAAGCTTCGCAATCCGGCTCGTCGATCGCGCAAGCCTTTGGCACTGGAGCAGGGCCGGCAGGTGCTGCGAGGACCGAATCATCACCGTGGTTACCGCCGCTGGAAACAGCGTTCAGCTTGCCGGTGTTGATGGTCGACTTCTCGGTGCTGGTCGCGGCCAGGGCACGGAGG
This sequence comes from Pseudomonas sp. Irchel s3f10, assembly GCF_900187515.1. Lineage (NCBI taxonomy): Bacteria > Pseudomonadati > Pseudomonadota > Gammaproteobacteria > Pseudomonadales > Pseudomonadaceae > Pseudomonas > Pseudomonas sp. Irchel s3f10. The sequence goes on along the minus strand of NZ_FYDZ01000021.1, from coordinate 28,233 downwards.
TAGTAAGTGGTTTTCAGGCCACGGTACCAGGCCATGCGGTAGGTCACGTCGAGCTTCTTGCCCGATGCGCCGGCGATGTACAGGTTCAGCGACTGGGCCTGGTCGATCCACTTCTGACGACGGCTGGCGGCGTCAACGATCCACTTGGTGTCCACTTCGAACGCGGTCGCGTAGAGCTCTTTGAGTTCTTGCGGGATGCGCTCGATCTGCTGAACCGAACCGTCGTAGTACTTCAGGTCGTTGATCATGACCGAGTCCCACAGACCGCGAGCCTTGAGGTCGCGAACCAGGTACGGGTTGATCACGGTGAATTCGCCCGACAGGTTCGATTTCACATAGAGGTTCTGGTAGGTCGGTTCGATCGACTGCGAGACGCCGGTGATGTTGGCGATGGTCGCGGTCGGTGCGATGGCCATGATGTTCGAGTTACGAATGCCTTTCTGTACACGGGCGCGAACTGGTGCCCAGTCGAGGGTTTCGTTCAGGTCGACATCGATGTACTTCTGGCCACGCTGCTCGATCAGGATCTGTTGCGAATCCAGCGGCAGGATGCCTTTGGACCACAGCGAACCCTGGAACGTCTCGTATGCGCCGCGCTCGTCAGCCAGGTCGCAGGAAGCCTGGATCGCGTAGTAGCTGACCGCTTCCATCGACTTGTCGGCGAACTCGACGGCAGCGTCGGAACCGTAAGGGATGTGCTGCAGGTACAAAGCGTCCTGGAAGCCCATGATGCCCAGACCGACCGGACGGTGCTTGAAGTTGGAGTTCTTCGCTTGTGGCACCGAGTAGTAGTTGATGTCGATAACGTTATCGAGCATGCGTACAGCGGTGTTCACGGTGCGTTGCAGCTTGGCGGTGTCCAGCTTGCCGTTGACGATGTGGTTCGGCAGGTTGATCGAGCCCAGGTTGCAAACGGCGATCTCGTCCTTGTTGGTGTTCAAGGTGATCTCGGTGCACAGGTTCGAGCTGTGAACCACGCCGACGTGCTGCTGCGGGCTGCGCAGGTTGCACGGGTCTTTGAAGGTCAGCCATGGGTGGCCGGTTTCAAACAGCATGGAGAGCATTTTGCGCCACAGGTCTTTGGCCTGGATGGTCTTGAACAGTTTGACCTTGCCTGGGTATTCGGTCAGCGCTTCGTAGTACTCGTAGCGCTCTTCGAAGGCTTTACCGGTCAGGTCGTGCAGGTCCGGTACTTCGGATGGCGAGAACAGGGTCCACTTGCCGTCATCGAAGACACGCTTCATGAACAGGTCAGGGATCCAGTTGGCAGTGTTCATGTCGTGGGTACGACGACGATCATCACCGGTGTTCTTGCGCAGTTCGATGAACTCTTCGATGTCCATGTGCCAGGTTTCCAGGTAGGCACACACAGCGCCTTTGCGCTTGCCACCCTGGTTAACGGCTACCGCGGTGTCGTTCACCACTTTCAGGAACGGAACAACGCCTTGGGATTTGCCGTTGGTGCCCTTGATGTACGAACCCAGTGCTCGCACCGGCGTCCAGTCATTGCCCAGGCCGCCGGCGAATTTCGACAACATGGCGTTGTCGTGGATCGCGTGGTAGATGCCCGACAGGTCATCCGGCACGGTAGTCAGGTAGCAGCTCGACAGCTGTGGACGCAGGGTACCGGCGTTGAACAGGGTCGGGGTCGACGACATGTAGTCGAAGGACGACAGCAGGTTGTAGAACTCGATCGCACGGTCTTCTTTCTGCTTCTCTTCGATCGCCAGGCCCATGGCCACGCGCATGAAGAAGATCTGTGGCAGTTCGAAACGAATACCATCCTTGTGGATGAAGTAACGGTCGTACAGGGTTTGCAGGCCCAGGTAGGTGAATTGCTGATCACGCTCGTGGTTGATCGCCTTGCCCAGTTTTTCCAGGTCGAAGGAAGCCAGCACAGGGTTCAGCAGTTCGAACTCGATACCTTTGGCGATGTAAGCCGGCAGTGCCTTGGCGTACAGGTCAGCCATTTCGTGGTGAGTGGCGCTTTCGGCCACACCGAGGAAGCCCAGGCCTTCGGCACGCAGGGTGTCCATCAGCAGGCGGGCGGTGACGAACGAGTAGTTCGGCTCACGCTCAACCAGGGTACGCGCGGTCATCACCAGCGCGGTGTTGACGTCGGTCAGGGCCACGCCGTCGTAGAGGTTTTTCAGGGTTTCGCGCTGGATCAGGTCGCCATCGACTTCTTCCAGACCTTCGCACGCTTCGGTAACGATGGTGTTCAGACGACCCATGTCCAGCGGCGCCAGGCTACCGTCGGCACGGGTGATGCGGATCGACGGGTGCGCGTTGACCGCTTCTTCGGCCGGCGCGTGGGCAGCGCGTTCTTTCGAACGACCGTCACGGTAGATCACGTAGTCGCGAGCGACTTTCTGCTCGCCGGCACGCATCAGGGCCAGTTCGACCTGGTCCTGGATTTCTTCGATGTGGATGGTGCCACCCGACGGCATGCGACGCTTGAAGGTCGCGGTGACTTGTTCGGTCAGACGGGCAACGGTGTCATGGATTCGCGACGAAGCGGCAGCGGTGCCGCCTTCAACTGCGAGGAACGCTTTGGTGATAGCGACGGTGATCTTGTCATCGGTGTAAGGAACGACAGTGCCATTGCGCTTGATCACGCGCAGTTGACCAGGCGCGGTGGCTGCCAGATCCGAATTCGAATCAGCGGCCTGCGGCAAGGTGCCCTGCGGGTTCTCGCGAGTTGTGTCGGTTTGCATGGGGGGTGGTCTCCACATTCTCTATGTTTGTTTGGCACCGTCATGGTGCTCACCGTTCTGTACCGAAGCACTGCAACCGACAAGCGTCGGCGTAACAACTTCGGAACAGTAGGAAAAAGGCTTGTAACGCCGCATCCTTGCCGAAGTCTTTGGCGCCGAACCAAGGCTCGAGCCAAACTCCTTCCAGGGTGACAGTAATGACTGCAACACCCGTACCGTTCCGGTCGTTTCCGGCCTAAAAAACGGTGCCATCCGCAAGTGCGGTTTGGGCTTTGAAAAACTTGCTTGGTTCAACCGGAAACTGGCAATAAAGCACTTGAGTTTCAGGCCCTAAATGTGGTTGGGCGTTTGAGCGGAAAACCCTATATGTAGGGTCTCTCCTTGCGCCGTGCTACAAGATAATGCGTTTCAAGGGTGCTTGCAACGTACTAGCTGTGGATAAACCTGTGCGTAAATTGTGTAAGAAATCCGGAATTCGCGTGTAGGCCGCGAACCTGCTGCGCTAGACCGTCTGTCACTGTTTTTTCACCGGGAAAAACGCTTCAGCGGATTTTTAAGGGCGCGAACCCTATCACAAAAAACCGCCTTGTCCGAACGCATTTACCGACTTGTGTTCTGGCGGTACGCCGTTTATACATCGGCCCATGCGCAGGCATTGTTATCCTCCAGAAACATGACAAAAGGACGGGAGGATCACGCTAAATATCGCGTACCCCTGTAGGAGCTGCCGAAGGCTGCGATCTTTTGATCCTGATCTTGAAAAGCAAGATCAAAAGATCGCAGCCTCGTTTCACTCGACAGCTCCTACAGGGGATTGTGTGTCTGGGCAATCGCCTTCCTTTATTAATAACAATAGAAAGCAGAGGTCACCGGTGGAGCAACAAGCCTTTCAGGTATTGATCGTCGAGGATGACCAGCGACTGGCCGAACTGACGCGCGACTACTTGCAAGCCAATGGACTGCGCGTGGACATCGAAGGCAACGGTGCGCTGGCAGCGGCGCGGATCATCAGCGAGCAGCCGGACCTGGTGATCCTCGACCTGATGCTGCCCGGTGAAGACGGCTTGAGCATCTGCCGCAAGGTGCGCGACCGTTATGACGGTCCGATCCTGATGCTCACCGCGCGCACCGACGATGCCGATCAGATTCAGGGGCTCGACCTCGGTGCCGACGATTACGTGTGCAAACCGGTGCGCCCGCGACTGTTGCTGGCGCGCATTCAAGCGTTGCTGCGACGTAGCGACACACCTGAACCGGTCGCCGAAAAATCCCGTCGTCTGCAATTTGGTCCGTTGGTGGTCGACGACGCCTTGCGCGAGGCGTGGCTGAGTGACAATGGCATCGAACTGACCAGCGCCGAATTCGATCTGCTCTGGCTGTTGGTGTCCAACGCCGGGCGTATTCTGTCCCGCGAAGAAATCTTCACCGCACTGCGCGGCATTGGTTACGACGGTCAGGACCGTTCGATCGATGTGCGCATTTCGCGCATCCGCCCGAAAATCGGCGACGACCCTGATCACCCGCGTCTGATCAAGACCATCCGCAGCAAAGGCTACCTGTTCGTCCCGGAAGCCTGCGTAGACCTGCCGCTGTGAACTCGATCTTCCTGCGCATCTACGGTGGCATGTGCGCAGCGATCATTCTGGTGGCGGTGCTCGGCGTGCTCGCGCTGAACCTGCTCAACCAGGTGCGCAGCGAGCAGTACCGCGAACGTCTGGCCCACGGCACGTTTTCGCTGATGGCCAGCAATCTGCAACCGATGAACGAAACCGAGCGCCATCGTGCGCTGCTGGTGTGGGAGCGTTTGCTGGGGATTCCGCTGGCACTGAAGAAGTTTGCCGAAACCGATCTCGATCTGTCCCAGCGCACCCGCGTGCAGCGGGGGCAGGCCTTGGTCGAGCAGACCGGACCGCACGCGGCGAAGGTTTACCGGATGGTCAGCGACAAGGAACAGCTAGTGCTGGTGGGAGAAGTGCAGCAGATCAGCGAACAACTGGCGCGCGCGACCATTTACCTGCTGGCCGATGAGCTGGTGCGCGTACCGGTCGGCGAGCAGCCCAAACGTCTTGCACAGATAAAGGAAGAGAAGGGCTTCGGTTTCGATCTGCGCCTGGTCACGGTGAATGACGCCGACATGGACGAAGACCAGAGCCGCCGCGTGGCCGAAGGCGATACGGTGATGGCGCTGGGCAAGGGCGGTGACTCTATCCGCGTATTTGCCGGCATGGTCGGCACACCATGGGTGCTGGAAATCGGGCCGCTGTATCAGATGAACCCGTACCCGCCGGAATGGCTGGTGCTTATTGCGGCGCTCGGTTTGAGCCTGATCGGTCTCATCGTTTACCTGTTGGTGCGTCAGCTCGAGCGGCGTTTGCGTGGCCTCGAAGCTGCGGCCACACGGATTGCCAAGGGCAGTCTGGAAACCCGTGTGCCGGCGCGCGGTGCCGATTCGGTGGGGCGTCTGGCGTCAGCGTTCAACGGTATGGCCGAGCACTTGCAACAGTTGCTGGCGATCCAGCGCGAACTGGTGCGCGCGGTGTCCCATGAATTACGCACGCCGGTGGCGCGCCTGCGTTTCGGTCTGGAAATGATCGGCTCGGCGACCACACCGCAAGCGCTGGAAAAGTACCGCGAGGGCATGGATCACGACATCGAAGACCTCGATAAGCTGGTCGACGAGATGCTCACCTATGCGCGACTGGAGCAAGGTTCGCCGGCGCTGACCTTCCAGCGCATCGACCTGGATGCCTTGGTCAATCAGGTGATCGAGGAGCTGGCGCCGTTGCGCGCTGAGGTCACCGTGCAGCGGGGGTTGTGCCTGTCTGCTGCGGACAACGATGATGCCTGGGTCGAAGCCGAGCCGCGTTATCTGCACCGGGCATTGCAGAATCTGGTGAGCAACGCCATGCGTCATGCGCGTTCGAGCGTGACGGTGAGTTATCAGGTCGGGCAATTGCGCTGCCGCGTGGATGTCGAGGATGACGGCCCGGGCGTGCCGGAAGTAGCGTGGGAGCGGATTTTTACGCCATTTCTGCGTCTGGATGACAGTCGCACACGGGCGTCGGGCGGGCATGGTTTGGGGCTGTCGATTGTGCGGCGGATCATTCACTGGCATGACGGCCGGGCGATTATTGGCAAGAGCAAGAGTTTGGGTGGGGCTTGTTTTAGCCTGAGTTGGCCGAGGAATCAGGAACGCCGCTGAGTATTGTGTTGGCTCGGCAGGCCTCATCGCGAGCAGGCTCACTCCTACAGGGGAACGCATTCCAAATGTAGGAGTGAGCCTGCTCGCGATAGGGTCAGTGCCCGCACCACAAATCTTCAGGCCTGAATGCTGACCAGACTCAACAACTGCCCATCCTGCACCCCGAACTGCGCGTCCAGTTCAGTGCCGTTACGCCACTCGGCCGACAAGTCCGTCAGCAGCCGCAAGCGCACCTCACCCGCCTCAGTCCACTCCAGCACTTCAGCATGCTCGAAATAAAAGCGCTGCTGCACAATCGGATACAGCGCCTTGAACAAACTCTCTTTCACCGAAAACGTCAGCGTCACCCACAACGCCAACTGATCCCGCGAGGCGGCCGTCATGCGTAGCATTTCTGCCGACGTGAGGATTTCACCTGCAAGTCGCTCGGCGCGTTCAGTGTCGAGCAGGTTTTCCAGATCCATGCCCAAACCGCGCCAATGCCTTTTGTTGGCGACAATCGCTGCCGCGCGTCCCGTGCTGTGGGTGATCGAGCCGCAGATATGCGCAGGCCATATCGGCGCGCGATCCTCGCCAATCGCTGGCACAACGCTGCTGCCTTCCAATTGCTGCAACGCCGCACGGGCACAAATCCGTCCGGCGAGAAACTCGGCCTGTCGCTTGGCCACCGAACGCTGAATGCTCGGCGGCGGCTCGATGGCGCTGCGGCGAAAGTCATCGCCAAGCAATTGAGTCGGATCGAAGTGAGTGCTGAGCAGTACGGTGTCGGGCAGTACTGTGGGCAACGGCCAGTGGCTGTCGAGCGCGGTGCAGCAGGCGGGGAGGGCGGGGGTGAGGTTCATGGCGGGCATTTTGCCGGTTAGTCGGGCCGAGGTCGAGATAGCGGTGAAGCTATCGCGAGCAGGCTCACTCCTACAGGGGAACGCATTTCAATTGTAGGAGTGAGCCTGCTCGCGATGGCCGCTACGCGGTGTCTCTGATCAGCTAAAGATTTTCTGCAAGAACGCTTTCATGTCCGCCCAGGATTTTTCATCCGCTGCCTTGTTGTACCCGATGTCCGGGCCACCGTGCTCGCCATGGCTTAGGCGATCAGCGTCCGGATTGGTAAAGCCATGCTTGGCACCATCAAGGCTGACAAATTTATAGTCAGCCCCGGCCTTGTCCATTTCCGCTTTGAACGCCGTGACATTGTCCGGGGTGACCATGCTGTCCAGCGTGCCATGCTCGACCAGAATCTTCGCCTTTACACTGCCGGGCGTCGCCGGGGTTTTGGTTGCCAGCGCACCGTGGAAACTGACCACGCCTGCCAGCGGCTCTCCTTGGCGCGCCGCGTTCAGCACCACCGCACCGCCGAAGCAGTAACCGATGGCGGCAATTTTATTCACGTCGGTCTGCGCCTGCTTCTTCAACAAATCCAGCCCGGCCTCAAAGCGCTTGCTGGAAGCCGCCGCATCCTGGGTCGCCGCCTGCATGAACGCCATCGCGTCTTTCGGGTGCTCGGTGTTCTTGCCTTCGCCGTACATATCGATCGCCAGGGCGCTGTAGCCCAGCTCGGCCAAATCCCGCGCGCGGCGCTTGGCGTAATCGTTCAGGCCCCACCATTCGTGCACCACGACGACACCCGGACGCTTGCCTTTGATGGCGTCGTCATAGGCGTAGTAGCCGATCAGCTTTGTGCCATCGGCACTTTGGTAGGGAATTTCCTCGGTCTTGATCGCAGCCTGAGTGAGGCTGCTGACGGTCAGCAAGGTGAGGGCAAGGAACAGGCGCATGGTCGGGTCTCCTGACAATAAAAGGTCAGATCAGCCTAGTTCATTTGGTTCAGGTCAGGTTCAGAGACGGTTCAGGGGCGGTACAGGGGAGGGTCAGTAACCTTGCGCCATACCCAAACAGCACTGTGAAAGAGGAAATACCCATGACTTTTAACAAACTGTTGCTGGCATTGACCGTAATGAGCGCCAGTATCGCGGCCCAGGCCGACACCACTTCCAACTTCGCCGGCCTGTCCTTCGGCCAGACCAGCGACAAGATCAACAAATCCCATTCGCTGAACAACAACCTCGATCACCCGAACGCCACCGGCGCGATCGACGGCAACAACACCTACGGCGTACGCCTCGGTCAGCAAAACAGCCAGGGTCGCTACTACGCCACCTACGACAACGTGTCGGGTTCGCACAATGGCATTAAACTGCGTCAGGAAAACCTGCTGGGCAGCTACGATCTGTTCTACCCGGTGGGCGGCAGCACCAAGCTGTTCGGCGGTGCCACGGCGGGTCTGACCAAACTGACTCAGGAGTCGCCAGGCTTTAGCCGCGACAGTGATATCGGTTATGCCGTCGGTGGTCAGCTCGGTGTGTTGCAACAAGTATCGCAAAACACTTCGGTCGAACTCGGTTACCGTTACCTGCGCAGCAACGCCAGCACCGAGATGAGCGAGCGTGGAGGCAGCAAGCAAGGCTCGCTGGACTTGACCAGCAGCGCGCAGACTTACCTGTCGGCTAACTACAATTTCTAAGGAGTTGCCAGCAGGTTCAATGTGGGAGCGAGCCTGCTCGCGAAAGCGCCGGTTCAGTCGATGAGATGTCGACTGAACCATCGCCTTCGCGAGCAGGCTCGCTCCCACAGGTGTGTTTTTGGAGATTCTGGATTTACCCGGGAGAGCGTTATGAAACTGTTGGTCGTCGAAGATGAAGCGCTGTTGCGCCATCACCTGCAAACCCGCCTGACGGAAAGTGGCCACGTGGTCGAGTCCGTGGCCAATGCCGAGGAGGCGCTGTACCAGACCGGACAGTTCAACTTTGACTTGGCGGTGATCGATCTCGGCCTGCCGGGCATGGGCGGTCTCGACCTGATTCGCCAGTTGCGCGCGGGCGGCAAGACCTTCCCGATCCTGATCCTCACCGCGCGCGGCAACTGGCAGGACAAGGTCGAAGGCCTCGCCGCCGGCGCCGACGATTACGTGGTCAAGCCGTTCCAGTTCGAAGAGCTCGACGCACGCCTGAATGCCTTGCTGCGCCGTTCCAGCGGTTTCACCCAGTCGACCATCGTCGCCGGGCCGCTGCTGCTCGACCTCAATCGCAAACAGGCGAGCCTTGATGAACAACCGCTGGCGCTGACTGCTTACGAATACCGCATCCTCGAATACCTCATGCGCCACCATCAACAAGTGGTGCCCAAGGATCGCTTGATGGAGCAGCTCTACCCGGACGACGACGAGCGCGATCCGAATGTCATCGAAGTGTTGGTCGGTCGTCTGCGCCGCAAACTCGAAGGCCCGGCCGGGTTCAAGCCGATCGACACCGTGCGCGGTCTCGGTTACCTGTTCAATGAGCGCTGCACTTGATTCGTTCGCTTCGCGTTCGCTTGATGCTCGCCGCCACCACGTTGGCGGTGTTGTTCATGCTCGCCTTGCTCCCGGCGATGCAAGGCGCGTTCAGCCTCGCCTTGCAGGATTCGATCGAACAACGCCTGGCTTCGGACGTGACCACGCTGATCTCTGCCGCGCGCATCGAAAACGGTCGGCTAGTGATGCCCAATCAGTTGCCGGATGAGCGTTTCAACCTCACCGATTTCCGTTTGCTCGGCTACATCTACGACCGCGAAGGGCATTTGGTCTGGCGTTCGAAAGCCACCCAGGAAGAACAGATCAACTACAAACCGCGTTATGACGGCCTCGGCAATGAGTTCGCGCGGATTCGTGAAACCAACGGCCAGGAATTCTTCGTCTACGACGTCGAAGTCAAACTGCTCGGTGGCAAAAGCGCGGCGTTCAGCATCGTCGCCCTGCAACCGGTGCGCGAGTACGAAACCACCCTTGAAGGACTGCGCGAGAATCTCTACCTGGGCTTCGGCGCGGCACTGCTCGTGCTGCTGGCATTGTTGTGGATCGGCCTGACCTGGGGCCTCAAAGCCTTGCGCCGGCTCAGTCAGGAACTCGACGAAATTGAAGGTGGCACCCGTGAAAGCCTCACTGAACAACATCCGCGTGAGTTGCTGCGCCTGACCGGCTCGCTCAACCGTTTGCTGCACAGCGAGCGCCAGCAGCGCAGTCGTTATCGCGACTCTCTCGATGACTTGGCGCACAGCCTGAAAACCCCGTTGGCGGTGTTGCAAGGCGTCAGCGAGGACATGGCCCAACGCCCCGAAGAACGCGATCAGGCCTGGGTGCTGCAAAGCCAGATCGAACGCATGAGCCAGCAGATCAGCTACCAACTGCAACGGGCCAGTTTGCGCAAAAGCGGACTGGTGCGACATCAGGTGCGCTTGCAACCGGTGCTCAAAAGCCTGTGCGACACCCTCGACAAGGTGTACCGCGACAAGCATGTGCGCGTGGCCTTTGATCTGCCTGAGCACTGCTATGTGCCGATCGAGCAGGGTGCGTTGCTGGAGATGATGGGCAACTTGCTGGAAAACGCTTATCGCCTGTGTCTGGGCGAAGTGCGTATCAGCGTGCGTGAGACCTTGGCCGGGGTTGAGTTGTGTGTAGAAGACGACGGCCCGGGAGTGCCGCCGGATCAGCGTGCGCGGATTCTGGAACGCGGTGAACGGCTGGATGCCCAGCATCCGGGGCAGGGGATCGGCTTGGCGGTGGTCAAGGATATTATCGAAAGCTACAACGCCAAACTGGCGCTGGGTGATTCGCCGATGGGTGGGGCGGCTTTCAGGATTCATTTTCCGGCGGTGTGATTGGAAGTTGCCCTCACCCTAACCCTCTCCCAGAGGTAGAGGGGACTGACCGAAGTGTCTTGCGAAAATGATCGACCTGAGCGATTTGCGTCGAATATGGATTCAGCGAGAGCTGTCAGGTCGGCGGATTTATTGAACATCCCCCAATCAGTCCCCTCTCCCTCCGGGAGAGGGGCAGGGTGAGGGGCTTTTGATTTATAGCCTCATTGCTCCTGCGCCCGATAAGCCCCCGGCGTCAGCCCCGTCCACTTCTTGAACGCCCGGTGAAACGCCGACGGCTCGGAAAACCCGAGCTGTTCGGCAATCTGCTGCAACGACAGATCAGCCCGGCTCAAATGATAAATGGCGATATCCCGCCGCAACTGATCCTTCAACTCCTGAAAACTCGTGCCTTCCTCACGCAAGTGCCGGCGCAAGGTCTGCGGGCTGATGTGCAAGTGCGCCGCCACCGCGTCCAGATCCGGCCAATTTGCAGTGTCACGGCTGAGCAAGCGGCGTAGACGGCTGCTCAGACTGTCGCCGTCGTCCGGACGTGAGAGCAGGTCGGCGGGGGAGCGTTCGAGGAAGTGTTTGAGCGTGCGTTCGTCCTGCAGCAGCGGCATAGACAGATAGCGGCTGTGGAATAAAAGGCTGCTTTGCTCGGTGCCGAAGGTCAGCGGGCAGGGAAACAGCAGATCGTATTCGGCACCATGCTCGGGGCGCGGATAGCTGAAGCTCGCCTGTTCGAGGCGAATCCGCTGGCCAATCAGCCAACTCCCCAAGCGATGCCAGATCACCAGCAAGCTCTCGGTGAGAAAGTGATCCGGGTCCCATAACTTCGAATCATCGAGGCTCAAACGCACCCACTCGTCTTCGCGCGTGAGGCTCAGGCGCGGGGCTTCGGGGAATAGGCTATAAAACAATAAGCCGCGTTGCAGGGCTTTTTCCAGACTGCGGCAGTGAATCGAGGCATGGCACATCATGGCGAAACTGCCGGGTTTGCTTGGTGCGTTGCCGAAACCCAGGTATTCGTCGTCCAGCGCCAGCCACAGGCCCTGAATCAACCGGGTGAATTGTTCCGGGGCAATGCGCGCGCGTGGCTCATCGAGCAGCTCCGGGCTGATGCCCAGTTGCAACAGCAGGCCGGAGTAATCGAACCCTTGGCGGCGTGCGCCACCGAGGGCGGCACGGGCGAAATGACTGGCAATGGTGCGTTCGCGCATAAACGGCAGATCCTTCCTCAGGCGCCGGATGGTAGCCGGCGGCTGGACACGCCTACAAGGCGGATTTCCGCCAAATTGTAGGACGAGAAGCGGCGAGTTGGCGGAAATCCGCCACACTTGAGTCACCGGATGGTGACATCCATGCACCTGTAATCCCTGATATCAAAAGGCTTGCAGGCAATCGCACCAAAGTGGCACGAGGTTTGCGATACAAGCCACAGAAGCGTGCGTTTGTCCCTGACGGAAAACGCTGCTCCAACAACAAATCCCTCCAGTGCAGGAGGGTTCGCAATTAAGGTTTCGCGGTCAACAGATGGATGTTGCCACGCGAGGCTCTTGAGGAAACCTGCAATGACGACTCGTCAGCCACTGTACAAATCCCTGTATTTCCAGGTGATCGTTGCCATCGCCATCGGCATCCTGCTTGGTCACTTCTACCCTCAGACCGGTGTGGCCCTCAAGCCGCTGGGTGACGGGTTCATCAAACTGATCAAAATGGTCATCGCCCCGATCATCTTCTGTACCGTTGTCAGCGGCATCGCCGGCATGCAGAACATGAAATCCGTGGGCAAGACCGGCGGTTACGCGCTGCTGTACTTCGAAATCGTTTCCACCATTGCCCTGCTGATCGGTCTGATCGTGGTCAACGTTGTGCAACCGGGCGCCGGCATGCACATCGACGTCACCACCCTGGACGCCTCGAAAATCGCCACTTATGTGACGGCCAGTAAAGACCAGAGCATTGTCGGTTTCCTCCTCAATGTAATCCCGAACACCATCGTCGGCGCGTTCGCCACCGGTGACATCCTGCAAGTGCTGATGTTCTCGGTGATCTTCGGCTACGCCCTGCATCGCCTGGGTTCGTACGGTCGTCCGCTGCTGGACATGATCGATCGCTTCGCCCACGTGATGTTCAACATCATCAACATGATCATGAAACTGGCGCCGCTGGGTGCTTTCGGCGCGATGGCCTTCACCATCGGTGCCTACGGCGTCGGCTCGCTGGTGCAACTGGGCCAGTTGATGATCTGCTTCTACATCACCTGCATCCTGTTCGTGGTGGTGGTGCTGGGTGCGATCTGCCGTGCTCACGGTTTCAGCGTGTTTAAACTGGTGCGTTACATCCGTGAAGAGTTGTTGATCGTACTGGGCACGTCCTCGTCGGAATCGGCACTGCCACGCATGCTGATCAAGATGGAGCGTCTGGGCGCGAAGAAATCCGTGGTGGGTCTGGTGATCCCGACCGGTTACTCGTTCAACCTCGACGGTACTTCGATCTACCTGACCATGGCGGCCGTGTTCATCGCTCAGGCGACCGACACCCACATGGACATCACTCACCAGATCACCCTGCTGCTGGTATTGCTGCTGTCCTCCAAAGGTGCGGCTGGCGTGACCGGTTCGGGCTTCATCGTGCTGGCCGCGACCCTGTCGGCGGTAGGTCACCTGCCGGTGGCCGGTCTGGCGCTGATCCTCGGTATCGACCGCTTCATGTCCGAAGCCCGCGCACTGACCAACCTGGTCGGTAACGCAGTAGCCACCATCGTGGTTGCCAAGTGGGTCAAGGAGCTGGATACCGATCAGTTGCAAACCGAGCTGGCCTCGGGTGGCCGCGGTATCGCTGATACCCGTCCGGAAGATGACCTGGGTGTGGCTGAAGGCCCAACCCCAAGCAATGTGAAGTAAGCACTGCTTGCCTGGAAAAACCCGCTTCGGCGGGTTTTTTCTTGCCTGCGATTTGAGCGTAACGGTCACACCCGCTGACATTTCCGGTGATTGCCGTACACGGCATCGCTGCCTAGGCTGAGTGCATCGCCCAAGGAGTTCGCCCATGTCTGCACCGCTGGCCTCACTGAAAATCCTCGATTTCTCGACGCTGCTGCCGGGGCCGTTCGCCTCGTTGTTGCTGGCGGACATGGGCGCTGAAGTGCTGCGCATCGAATCGCCGACGCGCATGGACCTGCTGCGGGTATTGCCGCCGCATGATGGCGGAGTCTCGGCCAGTCACGCCTACCTCAATCGCAACAAGCGCAGCCTGGCGCTGGATCTGAAACAGCCTGAAGCCGTGGAAGTGGTCAAGCAGTTGCTGGGCGATTACGACATCGTGTTGGAGCAGTTTCGTCCCGGTGTGATGGAGCGTCTGGGCCTGGGTTATGAAGCGCTGAAGGCGATCAATCCGAAGCTGATCTACGTGTCGATTACCGGTTACGGCCAGACCGGGCCGTACAAGGACCGCGCCGGGCATGACATCAACTATCTGGCGCTGGCCGGGCTTTCCAGTTACACCGGGCGCGCCGATAGCGGGCCGCTGCCGCTGGGCATGCAAGTGGCGGATGTCGCCGGTGGTTCGCTGCACGGGGTGATCGGCTTGTTGGCGGCGGTGATTGCCCGACAACAAACGGGGCAGGGTACACATCTGGACGTGAGCATGACTGACTGTGCGTTCAGCCTGAATGCCATGGCCGGTTCCGGCTATCTGGCTTGCGGCGAAGAGCCTGAGTGGGAAGATCAGATGCTCAACGGCGGCAGCTTCTACGATTATTACCGCTCTCGCGATGGCCGCTGGATGTCGGTAGGCAGTCTGGAACCGGGGTTCATGCAGCAACTGTGTACGGCGCTGGGGCGGCCGGAGTTGGCGGCGCAGGGCTTGTCCTCAAAACCTGAGCAGCAGCGGGCATTGAAGTACGCGCTGACGGTGGAGTTTGAAAAGCATGACTTTGCTGAGTTGTGTGAAATGTTTGCCGGGATCGATGCGTGTGTCGAGCCGGTGTTGAGTCTGGGTGAGGCGGTGCGCCATCCGCATTTGCAGGCTCGGGAACTGGTGACGCAGGTGCCGCGTGGGGATGGCACGACGCAGGCGCAAATGGCCTGTCCGTTGAAGTTTTCCGAAGCGTTGCCAGCGCCGCGGCATGTTGGCGCGGTGTTGGGGCAGCATACGGATCAGGTGTTGGGGGAGTTGGGGTTCAGTGTTGAGCGGATTGCTGAATTGCGAGCCTTAAAGGTAGTTGCGTAGCTCGTTCCCACGCTCTGCGTGGGAATGCATCCCGTGACGCTCTGCGTCACAGTGGACGCGGAGCGTCCATGGCGGCGTTCCCACGCGGAGCATGGGAACGATCAGGGAGTCACTCTACGCGCATCTCACCACTGAACACCAAGGTACTCCGGCAGCGCCGACACAAATACCGCCGTCCCTGCCGCACCAGACTATGGCGCTGCGCCGAAAACGGAAAATCACTGTCCGCGCACGGGCATTTGTAGATATAGCGTGTCACGCTGCGGCGCTTGATTGCATAGGTGTGGCAGCGATCCGGCGGCAGTTCGTAAACCCCGCGCATGATCAGTTGCCACTCCTCGCCATGCGGCTGGATGCGGTCGCCAAACAACTGATGGGCGATCAGGTGCGCGACTTCGTGGGCCACGGTCTGCTTGAGGAAGTGTTCGGTGTTTTCCCGGTACAGCTGCGGATTGAAGCGCAGCAAGTTCTCGTGCAGATGCGCGACACCGGCTTTTTGCCCGCGCAGCTTGAGACTGACGACAGGGCGTGGGAAAGAACGTTTGAAAAAGGATTCAGCGAGTTGGTAACAGTCTTCGACGCGGGTATTGAGTTGCTCGGGCATGCTTGATGGATCTCCAGAGGCGTCGAGTATGCCGCAACCCTGTGCGCTTGCGAATCGCCAAGCTGCCGAATGGTCATCCTCCAAACGACAAGGCCGCCTTGCGGCGGCCTGTATTCAGCCTGTCGAGTCAGTTGGTATAAACGGGCCCTACGCCCAGCCCCCAGACAATCACGGTAAACGCCATGATGGCGACCAGCACCACCAGGCCCACCGCCAGTACCGAGCTTGAGAACAGAAAACCTTCGTCCGACGGAATATTCATGAACGTCGGCAGACCCACATACAGCAGATAAACCGTGTAACAGATGGCCGCCGTGCCGACGATCATCCCCAGCCACATATGCGGATACAGCGCTGCCAGCCCACCGACAAACAACGGTGTCGCCGTGTAAGTGGCGAAGGCCACGCAACGGGCAAGGCTTGGGTTGGCGTCATAGGTGCGCGCCATCCAGTGCACGAACGCGCCCATCACCGCGACGCCGCCGAGCATCGCCAGGTACGACATGACGGTCATCCAGATTGCGCTTTCGACGGTGAGCATCACCGGCGCGCGGTTGCCGATCACCCAGCCAACCTGGGTGGTGCCGATAAACGCCGAGATTGCCGGGATCGCCGCCAGAATCAGCGTGTGGGTGAGGTACATGTGGCTGATGCTTTCCTCTTGGTCGCCACGGATTTCCTTCCATTCCTGATCGGGGTGGGTAAAAAGTCCCACTACGTGATGGATCATGCCAGTCACTCCTCTTGTTATTGCCATCGCCCCCCAGCGGAGCGCCTACGGGCCAAGGTGGCCGAGCAAATACAGGTCTTCAGATGTGTGCGACCTTATGTCGCAGTATAGAAAGGTCTTACCCGCACAGGTATTAGGGGCTTAGAGCAAATCGCGCTGTAAACAGGGCGGGTAATCGCCTCGGGGTCTGTTAACCCGTTGTCGGCTGACCGCGACAACCTGTGCCCACAACCCCGGGGTTTTTGCGTAAAATGCCGGCCTTTCGTCACACCTCACGGATTTCGCGTCATGGGCACTCTTACGGTCAACCAGAACAAACTGCAAAAGCGTCTGCGCCGCCTGGCCGGCGAAGCGGTTGCTGACTTCAACATGATTGAAGACGGCGACAAGGTCATGGTCTGCCTGTCCGGGGGCAAGGACAGCTACACCATGCTCGACGTGCTCCTGCACCTGCAGAAGGTTGCACCGATCAAGTTCGAGATCGTCGCGGTGAACATGGACCAGAAGCAGCCGGGGTTCCCCGAGCATGTGCTGCCGGCCTATCTGAAAGAGCTGGGCGTCGAGTATCACATCGTCGAGAAAGACACCTACTCGGTGGTCAAGGAACTGATCCCGGAAGGCAAGACCACCTGCTCGCTGTGCTCGCGCCTGCGTCGCGGCACGCTGTACACCTTTGCCGATGAAATCGGTGCGACGAAAATGGCCCTCGGTCATCACCGCGACGACATCGTCGAGACGTTCTTCCTCAACATGTTCTTCAACGGTTCGCTTAAAGCCATGCCGCCGAAGCTGCGCGCCGATGACGGCCGCAACGTGGTGATCCGTCCACTGGCGTACTGCAACGAGAAAGACATTCAGGCTTACTCGGATTTGAAGGAATTCCCGATCATCCCGTGCAACCTCTGCGGTTCGCAGGAAAACCTGCAGCGTCAGGTGGTCAAGGAAATGCTTCAGGACTGGGAACGCAAAACTCCGGGCCGAACCGAAAGCATCTTCCGCAGTCTGCAGAACGTGATCCCGTCGCAACTGGCCGACCGCAACCTGTTCGACTTCACCAGCCTGAAGATCGACGAGACCGCGGCTTCGCGCTTCGTCAACGTCGTCAACCTGTAAACACCTTCAAATGTGGGAGCGAGCCTGCTCGCGAAAGCGGTGTGTCATTCAACTGATTTGTTGACTGAGACTCCCACTTCGCGAGCAGGCTCGCTCCCACGTTGGTTTCTTCGCTTCATTCAATAGGAGAGGGCATGCGCGATTACAAGTGGCTGCACGAATACTGTCTGAACCGCTTCGGTTCGGCGGCTGAACTGGAAGCCCATCTGCCCGTTCCCAAGACCCCGGCACAACTGCGCAAGATCAGCGACGACCGCTACCTTTCAACCATGGCCTTGCGCGTATTTCGCGCCGGCCTCAAGCACAGTCTGGTCGACGCGAAGTGGCCGGCCTTCGAAGAAGTGTTCTTCAAGTTCGATCCGGAAAAAGTCGTGCTGATGAGTGCCGAACACCTCGAGCGGCTGATGCAGGACGCGCGGATCATTCGCCATCTCGGCAAGCTGAAAAGCGTGCCGCGCAATGCGCAGTTCATTCTCGATGTGGAGAAGGAGAAGGGCAGTTTCGGTGCGTTGATCGCCGACTGGCCGGTGACTGATATCGTCGGTTTGTGGACGTACCTGAAAAAGCACGGCCATCAACTGGGCGGGCTGTCGGCGCCACGGTTTTTGCGCATGGTCGGCAAGGATACGTTTGTGCCGAGTTACGACGTGGTGGCGGCGCTGAACGCACAGAAGATCGTCGACAAGGTGCCGACCAGTCTGCGTGATCTGGCGATTGTGCAGGATGCGTTCAACCAGTGGCATGAGCAGAGCGGCGGGCGGGCGATGAGCCAGATTTCGATGATGCTCGCTTACACCGTCAACCATTGAACAGCTAAAAGATCGCAGCCTTCGGCAGCTCCTACAGGGAAACGCATTCCAAATGTAGGAGCTGCCGAAGGCTGCGATCTTTTCAATCAGGCGACGGAGATCTCGCCTTCACCTGCCAACTTGCGATTCAACTGATACCGCCACCGCACATACAGCAGCGCCGAGCAGAACACCGCCAGGCTCGCGACCATCTCCAGCACCCCAAACCACTGTCGGTTCGGGTCATACGCCGCCAGTGCGCCCTTGATGAAATACAGATTCACCACAAAACACATCCACGAATGCCCACGGGCGCTGCCCATGATCATCGCGGGGGCAAGGACGATCCACGGGATCAACTCGACCAGCAGAATCACCCACGGCCGTGCACCGTGCAGGTCGGCGAAGACCAGATAGTATGCAGCGAGCAATCCGGCCAAAGCGAAAAAGCTCAGCAGGCTGACAACCCGCATCGCTTTCACGCGCGGCGCAAGCCACTCGACACTCGGCAGAATCTTCGGCTTCTTCGCCATCTCAGCCCACCAGTTTCTGGGCGGTTTTCGCCAGCCGCAGACCCAGCGCACGGCACAGCGCCACTTCATGCTGATCGAGGCCTTTTTTACCGTCAGCCCCAGCGTGATGGCTGGCACCGTAAGGCGTACCGCCGCCCTGGGTTTCCAACAACGCCGACTCGCTGTACGGCAGACCGGTGATGAGCATGCCGTGGTGCAACAGCGGCAACATCATCGACAGCAGGGTGGTTTCCTGACCGCCGTGCAGGCTGGCGGTGGAGGTGAACACGCCGGCCGGTTTACCGACGAGGGCGCCGGTCAGCCACAGGTTGCTGGTGCCGTCGAGGAAGTACTTCAGCGGTGCGGCCATGTTGCCGAAGCGCGTCGGGCTGCCGAGGGCCAGGCCAGCGCAGTTCTTCAGATCATCGAGCGTGGCATACAACGCGCCTTCGTCCGGTATGGCCGGGGCCACGGCTTCGCACTCGGTAGAGATTGCCGGCACGGTGCGCAAACGCGCTTCGAGACCGGCCTGCTCGACACCACGGGCAATCTGCCGGGCCATCTCGTTGGTCGAGCCGTTGCGGCTGTAATACAGCACCAGAATGTACGGCGCGCTCACGGCAACAACTCCAGGATATTTTCCGGCGGACGACCGATGACGGCTTTGTTGCCGACTTCGAGAATCGGTCGCTCCATCAGTTTCGGGTGCTGAGCGATGGCGTCGATCAATTGCGCTTCGCTGAGGCGTTCATCAGCCAGTTGAAGCATTTTGTATTCATCTTCCCCGGTGCGCAGCAACTGGCGTGCGCTGATCCCGAGCTTGCCGAGCAGGGCCTTGATTTGCGCCGCGTTCAGCGGGGTTTCTAGGTAACGCACGACGTTCGGGGTCAGGCCGCGGGCTTCAAGCAGCTCCAGCGCGCCGCGGGATTTCGAGCAGCGCGGATTGTGATAAAGCGTCAGATCGGTCATGGCGGGTCGCTTCTGGCGTAAAGTGGCGGCTATTCTAACTGTGCAGCGCGCAATCCAGAACCTTCGGAGGCAATGGGTCGCAGGCGCCTTCAAATTTTCACAAGGAACACGACATGACACGGCGATTGGCAGCGGCATTGACGATAATCGGGGCGTTGATGCTGGGGGGCTGCGGCAATGATTACGGTATCGACCAGAATGGTCAGAAAGTAGCGTCCGAGCGCTTGGACAAACAGTGGGTAGTGCTCAACTACTGGGCCGAATGGTGTGGCCCGTGCCGGACCGAAATTCCGGAACTCAATCATCTGGCTGATGAATTGAAGAGCAAGAACGTAGGCGTGTTCGGGGTCAACTTCGACAACGTGCAGGGTGTGGAGCTGAAAGACGCCAGCGAGAAGCTGGGCATCAAGTTCACCGTGCTGGCGCAGGATCCGGCGGAGTTGTTCGAGTTGCCGCGCAGTGAAGCGCTGCCGGTGACGTACATCATCGACAACAAGGGCAAGGTGCGTGAGCAATTGATGGGCGAGCAGACGGCGGCGGGGGTGATGGCGAAGCTGGAGGCGTTGCAGGCGACCAAGTAGCGTCAAAAGCCCCTCACCCCAGCCCTCTCCCGGGGGGAGAGGGGGCCGACCGAGGTGTCTGGCGAGTTACATCGACCTGAAAAAACCAGTCGATTGTGGATTCACTAAAGCAGGATCAGGTCGGCGTAGCTCCCCAATATCCCCCAATCAGTCCCCTCTCCCTCTGGGAGAGGGTTAGGGTGAGGGCTTTGGCAGACTCACCGACCTAAAAGATCCAGTCGATTATGGATTCGGCATAGGCCGTTCAGGTCGGCGTAGCTCTCCAATATCCCCCAATCAGTCCCCTCTCCCTCTGGGTTAGGGTGAGGGCTTTTTAGCCTTCTTCCAGCCACCAACGCAACGGCTTGCCTTCTGCCGGCCAGAAGCGCATCTGCTCGATCGGCGAGATGTCCCAGCGCTGGACATGCTCCAGCGCCTGCAGGAAGCGTTGTTCCTGCTCCATCAGCGCCGGGGCACAGAGTTTGCGGGTCTTGCCGATCTTGCCGAAGGTCAGCTTGTCACCTTCCAGCGTGTACGGCGCGAACCAATGGTTGCAGCCACCGTTGCCGTAGGCGCGACCATCGTCGCCGAGGGTCACGGTCAAATGGCTGTAATCCATCAACGGCCGCTCGCCGATCCACTCCAGAATGTAGCTGCGGTTCTGTTGCAGTTGCACGGGTTCGGCGGCGCAACCCACCAGGCCGGCACCCACCAGCGCGGTCAGGGCAAGGCGTTTCATCACGCAGGCTCCTGGCATTTCGGGCACAGGTGTTTATCGCCGACCGCTTTCCAGCCGAGCTCGGCGATGCGTGCGGTGGCAGCCGGTTTCTCAGCGGTTTTGCCGAGTTTGGCGTCTACAGCGAATTCGAAGCTCAGCTCTTTGGCACAGCTGTCGCAGTTGACCTGCCAGGTGTGGATCGCCAGTTCACCGAACACTGGGCCCGTGGTCATCGCGGTCCATTGGCCCGGCGGGTTGATCAGGTGGCGGACGGTTTCAACGGTCAGGCGCATGGACAAGTCCTTGCTGCCTTTGAGGGTGACCAGCAGGGCGTCACCGATGCGGATCGAGCCACCGTTGCCGGTGACCTGATAGCGGCCCGGAACGAGGGCGCGGCATTCGGTGAGGGTGTGTTGCGGGTTCATCAGGGTGTAGCGGAAATCGTGTTCGACCATGGGTCCTCCAAATATGCGCGACATGCTAGCACGGGCTTGATTGCAGAATGATGCGCGCGTGTGACCTTCGATCAGGTTCAATTGAGGCGACGCTCATGGCAAACTGCCGGCCTCGACTCTGAAGGAACGGAACATGGCGCTGATCGAATGTTATGAATGCAAGAAGAGCATCAGCTCCGAAGCCAACGCGTGCATTCATTGCGGGGCTCCAATGGCGGAGCAAGCAGTACACGCGCAGACCGCAGCCGCGCCCATACAGGCTGCAACAATCTCGTTCGGCAGTCTGCCGCGTAACAAGGCAGTGCCCGAAGTCAGTGCTCCAGCGCCTGAACCGCAACCCTTGCCGAAAGTCATGCCGGCCGCCGCGCGGCGTCGGCGCCAGCAGCCAACCGAGCAACCTGTTGCCGAGCAGGCCAATGCCGACGGCAGTCGTCCGGTGGAAGGCTGGCTGAAGATCATGATCTTCCTGCTGCCGATGGTTTTCGTCTGGTTCCTGCTGCGCTACGGTCACTCGATGAAACAGCGCTTTTTTGGCTTCGGCTGGCTGGCGTTGCTGATTCTGGCGTCCTCGCTTTCACCGAAATAAGCTGAAAGAAATCTCAGCCCTCGACCTGGTTCTGTGGCGTTCCCGCCGCCCAGGTCGCGATGTTGTGCAAGGTCGTCGCGGCAATTGCGCCCAATGCTTCACGCGTCAAAAAGGCCTGATGCGCGGTGATGATCACGTTCGGAAAAGTCAGCAACCGCGCCAGCACATCGTCCTGCAAGGGCAGGTCGGAGCGATCCTCGAAAAACAGTTGCGCCTCTTCTTCATAGACATCCAGGCCCAGATAACCGAGCTGGCCGTCCTTCAAGGCGTCAATCAATGCGGGCGTGTCGACCAGGCCGCCGCGACCGGTATTGATCAGCATGGCGCCCGCCTGCATGTGTGCCAGTGAATCGCGGTTGATCAGGTGTTTGCTTTGCTCGTTGAGCGGGCAGTGCAGGCTGATGATCCGTGACTGCGCGAGCAGTTCCGGCAGGCTCAGGTAGCGCGCACCCAATGCCAGAACATCCGGGTTGGGAACGGGGTCGTAGGCGAGCAGCTCACAGCCGAAACCGTGCATGATTTTCGCGAAGGTCGCGCCGATCTGCCCGGTGCCGACAATGCCCACGGTTTTGCCGACCAGATCGAAACCGGTCAGGCCATGCAGGCTGAAATCGCCTTCACGGGTGCGGTTATAGGCGCGGTGCAGACGACGGTTGAGCGCGAGGATCAGCGCCACGGCGTGTTCGGCCACCGCATGTGGCGAGTAGGCCGGTACTCGCACCACGGCCAGTCCCAGGCGTTTCGCCGCAGCCAGGTCGACATGGTTGTAACCCGCCGAGCGCAGGGCAATCAGGCGCGTGCCGCCCGCAGCCAGGCGCTCCAGTACCGCAGCGCTGAGGTCGTCATTGATAAACGCGCAGACCACTTCATGTTCGTTGGCCAGCGCCGCCGTATCGAGGTTGAGCCGGGCCGGTTGAAAGTGCAACTCGATACCCGCCGGGCAATCGGCGGCGAGGAAGCTGTCGCGGTCATAAGTCTGGCTACTGAAAACGAGCGTGCGCATGAAATCCTCCTGGAACATCGACACGGATTGAATCACCTGACCCCACTTTAGCGCTGCCGGTGTTGGCCGGTATTGCCGTGGATCAGGCGCTGATCTTCGCTTGCGCCGCGAGCCGGTTGATCGCCCGCTCCAGTTCTTCCAGCGCTGCCACGGCCTTCGGGTCGCCCTGCTTGAGCAGGGTTTCGCTACGCTGACAGGCCGCGCGCAATTGCGGTACGCCGCAATAACGGGTGGCACCGTGGAGGCGATGGACGCGCTCGATCAAGGCGTTCTGGTCGCGGTTTTCGCACGCCGTACGAATGGCTTCGCGGTCGGCTTCCAGTGAGGCGAGCAGCATGGCCAGCATGTCCGCAGCGAGATCAGCCTTGCCGGCGGCCAGGCGCAAACCTTCCTCATGATCGAGCACCGGCAGTTCATTGTTGCCAGCGGAATTTTCGCTGGTCCGCTCCGGCCCTTGATTGCGCAAGGCCAGACCGGTCCATTTCAGCACCACCTGCGCCAGTTGCCGCTCGCTGATCGGTTTGGTCAGATAGTCGTCCATGCCGCTTTGCAGCAGCGCGCGTTTTTCGTTGGCCATGGCGTGGGCGGTGAGCGCGACAATCGGCAGCGGCGTGCAGTGTCGCTCGCTTTCCCATTGGCGAATGGTTTCGGTGCTCTGGCGACCGTCCATGCCCGGCATCTGTACGTCCATCAACACCAGATCGAAGGATTCGTTCTGCACCGCTTTGACCGCCGCGTAGCCACTTTCCACTGCGAGCACCTTGGCACCCATGTCTTCGAGCAGGGTCTGCACCAGCAGCAGGTTGGCCGGGTTGTCGTCGACGCACAGCACTTTCGGCGCGCGGCTCGACAACGGTTCGCCCGGCTCGTTGCGTGGTTGGCGGGGATTGGCCAGATCGGATAACGCCCGACGCAATTTGCGCGTACAGGCCGGTTTGGCTTGCAGTTGACTGTGCGGGTTGGGCACCGACAGATGAAACAGCGTCTGTTCGGTGGTCGGGCACAGCACCAGCACTTTGCAGCCGAGGTGTTCGAGGTCCCAGATATGCTGATTCAAGCGCTCGGGCAGCATGTCGTTGCTGGTGATGCCGATCACCGCCAGATCAATCGCCTGATCGGTCTGATGCGCGCCAGTGACGCCATTGGTCAGGCTTTCCAGGGTATTGAACG
This sequence comes from Pseudomonas sp. Irchel s3f10, assembly GCF_900187515.1. Classification (NCBI taxonomy): domain Bacteria; kingdom Pseudomonadati; phylum Pseudomonadota; class Gammaproteobacteria; order Pseudomonadales; family Pseudomonadaceae; genus Pseudomonas; species Pseudomonas sp. Irchel s3f10. The sequence goes on along the minus strand of NZ_FYDZ01000021.1, from coordinate 4,202 downwards.
GCGTGACAATGAGGCCGCAGTCTTCCAATTGATGCTGCAAGGCCTGACGCGCCAGTTCATGGTTTTCCAGAACTGCCACCCGGCGTCCGAGCAGCGGCGCCGAGGGCAAGTCTTCGGCATCGTCACGGGTCTTGGGCAGGCTCAGGCTGATCCAGAACTCCGAGCCTTCGCCCGGTGTGCTGTCGACGCCGATTTCACCGCCCATCTGTTCGATCAGGCGTTTGGAAATCACCAGCCCCAGACCGGTGCCACCCGGCTGGCGCGACAGCGAGTTGTCCGCCTGACTGAATGCCTGGAACAGGGCACGCACGTCCTGAGTGGACAAGCCAATGCCAGTGTCCTGAATGCTGATACGCAGCTGCACACTGTCTTCGTGTTCTTCTTCCAGCATCGCTCTGGCGACGATGGTGCCTTCGCGGGTGAACTTGATCGCGTTGCTGACCAGATTGGTGAGAATCTGCTTCAGACGCAGCGGGTCACCGACCAGCGACAGCGGCGTGTCGCGATAGACCAGACTGACCAGTTCCAGCTGCTTGGCGTGCGCGGCGGGGGCGAGGATGGTCAGGGTGTCCTGCAACAGATCGCGCAGATTGAACGGAATGTGGTCGAGCACCAGTTTGCCGGCCTCGATTTTCGAGAAGTCGAGGATCTCGTTGATGATCCCCAGCAGGCTGTCGGCGGATTTTTCGATGGTGCCCAGATAGTCGAGCTGGCGCGGGGTCAGTTCGCTTTTTTGCAATAGATGGGTGAAGCCGAGAATGCCGTTGAGCGGCGTGCGGATCTCGTGGCTCATATTGGCGAGGAATTCGGATTTGATCCGGCTGGCCTCCAGCGCCTCTTTGCGCGCCAGATCCAGTTCGATGTTCTGGATTTCGATGGTTTCCAGGTTCTGCCGGACGTCTTCGGTGGCCTGATCGACACTGTGCTGCAGTTCTTCGCGAGCGTTTTGCAGGGTACCGGCCATGCGGTTGATGCCCGACGCCAGTTCATCCAGCTCCTGACTGCCGAGCGGCGGCAAGCGCGTTTCCAGATGACCGTCCTTGAGCTGCGCGACGGCTTGTTTGATTTGGCTCAGCGGACGGTTGATGGTGCGGCCCATGCGCAATGCCAGCAGCGCCGCGCCCGCCAGACCGGCGGCAATCAGCAGCAGACTGGCAAACAGACTGCGATAACCGCGCAGCAACATGCCGTTGTGCGACAGCTCCAGTTCGACCCAACCGAGCAAACGGTCGGATTCTTGCGGGATCAGTTCGCCAGCGAGGTTGCGATGCTTGCCGAAGACCGGCATCAGGTAACGCGTCGCGTCATTGCCGCTGCGCCGTTGCAAATGCGCGCTGTCGCCGCTCGGCGCCTGATTGAGCATGGTCGGGCCGGCGTGGGCCAGCGGTGAGCGGTCCGGGGCGAGGAAGGTCACCGCGCGCACGTCCGGTTGTTCAAGGGACTGAGTGGCGATGCGCTCCAGCAGATCGCTGTTGCCGTGGCCCATGGCAGGGGCCACCAGCGGCGCCAGTTGCTCGGCGATCATCTCGCCGCGCTGCATCAATTGGCTCTGCAAGTCGGACTGCTGCGTCCAGGTGAAATAACCACCCAGCACCAGCGCCATCAGGCTGGTCGGCAACAAGGTCAGCAACAACACGCGACCTTTGATTCCCAGTTTCTTGAGCACGCCTATCTCCTGCATCCCGCTGATCTGTTGACTCATGCGTGCATCCGGCACGCGACATGGGCGCAGTGTAGCGATTTGCTCGCAGGCAATCTCCGGAAAAATGCTGTCGCGATGGGGCAGGGCGCGGGTGCTCGTTGGTCAGGTGGGTCAACCTTGAGTTGCCCGCTGTCCGACAATCTTGAATAATCGCTCTCAACTGAGAATTACTTGCAGATACTCATGACTCCTGTTTCCGCTGGCCAGCCACGCATTCTTTCCATCGAAGACGATCCGGTTCTCGGCGCCTATGTTCACGAACATCTGGGCCGCAGCGGCTTTCAGGTGACCTGGTGCCAGAACGGCCAGGAAGGTCTGAGCATCGCCAAGCGCCAGCCGTTCGACGTGGTGCTGATGGATATTCTCTTGCCGGGCCTGGACGGTTTGCAGGTATTGACGCAATTACGCCAGAGCCATTCGACGCCGGTGCTGTTGATGTCAGCCCTCGGCGCCGAGGCGGATCGCATCAGCGGTTTCCGTCTGGGCGCCGATGACTATTTGCCCAAACCCTTCAGCATGGCCGAGTTGCATGTGCGCATCGAAGCGATCCTGCGCCGGGTTGCGCTGGATCGGCGCCCGGCATCGCTGGCGGCGCCAGTGGCGGCCGGCACGCTGCGTTTTGACGACGAACAATGCGATGTGTTTTTCCGCGAGCAAGCCGCCGGGCTGACCCGCAGCGAATTCCGTTTGCTGGAAACCCTCAATCGCAATGACGAGGAAGTGCTGAGCAAAGCCTTCCTTTATCAGCACGTTTTGCAACGCGGCTACGCGGCGCACGACCGCAGCCTCGACATGCACATCAGCCAGATCCGCCGCAAACTCAAAGCCATCGGTTACACCGAGCGTGAAGTGCGCACCGTGTGGGGCAAGGGTTACGTTTTGAGCGCCGCCGATGAAACGCTCTGAACTGCCGGGGCGGCATTCACTGTTCTGGAAACTGGCGTTTCTGCTGGTCGCATTTTGTTTGCTGATGATCTGGTTGAGCTGGTCATGGGGCCGTTACATGGAGGAACGCAACCAGTTCCTCTCCGACGAAGCGCGCGGCACCCTCAGCCGTTATGCCGCGCAAGCGGAACAGGCGTGGCAGCACGGCGGACGCAGCGGTGTCGATGACTGGTTGCAGAGCATGGAGTTGCGCGAAGCCAGTTGGGTCGGCGTGATCGGCGGCAACTTGCAGTCGCTGAGCAGTGTTCCGCTCAATGATCAGGAAATCCAGCACCTGACCTTCTTGCGCGGCCTCGACTGGCCGATTCACAAAAAGAACCGGCCGTGGCTGCGTGTGCCGTTTCCCAAAGAGCCGTCCGCCGGCAGCCTGGTGATCGAATTGCCCGAGCGATTTCTGCCGGGTAAATATCGGCTGTTCTGGCGTGTTATCACTAACGGCGTGATTCCCGGGTTGTTCACTTTGCTGCTGTGCGTCGGTCTCTATCGTCTTCTGGTAGTGCCGCTGAACAACTTGCGCGAACAGGCCAACGCCTGGCGCGCCGACCAGTTGAATGTGCGGTTGTCGAGCGGCATCACCCAGCGCCCGGATGAGCTCGGTGAACTGGCCCGGGCGTTCGACTCGATGTCCGAGCGCCTGCAATCTACAGTCGCCCTGCAACAGCAACTGCTGCGTGATCTGTCCCACGAATTGCGCACGCCGTTGAGCCGCTTGCGTGTCGCCAGTGAAAGCGAACAGGGTCTGGTGCAACTGCGCGAGCGCATCGGTCGTGAAGTCGACGGTATGCAGCGTCTGGTCGAGGAAACCCTGCAACTGGCCTGGCTCGATACCGATCGTACGTCACTGCCTGACGAGGCGATTCAGATCCAGGCCCTGTGGGAAATGCTCACGGATAACGCCTGCTACGAAAGCGGCTGGCCGAGTTTGCAGTTGCAGTGCGCGGTCGAAGCGTCGTGCTGGGTGCGGGGCAATCTGAACACGCTGGCGCAGGCGCTGGAGAACATTCTGCGTAACGCGATTCGGCATTCGCCGGCGGGTGGGATCGTACGACTGGATGGACGGCGCGATGGCGATTTCTGGCATCTGTGGCTGGAAGATCAGGGCGGCGGCGTAGCGGAAGGGGATCTGGAACGGATCTTTTCGCCGTTCACCCGACTCGACGGCTCGCGGCCCGGAGACGGTGGATTTGGCTTGGGGCTGAGCATCGCGCGCAATGCCGTGCAGCGTCAGGGTGGGAGTATTTGGGCGGAGAATGGCGGGGCGGGGTTGCGGTTGAATTTGCGCTTGGTGGCTGAGGGTGATTTCGCGCCGCCTGACGCATTCGCGAGCAGGCTCGCTCCCACATTGGAGCTCGGTTCGCCGCAGATTGTGTGATCAACAGTTAATAGGGGCATCACTGCTGACACTATTCTGCGAATGACACTACTCCCTGTGGGAGATTCTATGGTTGAGGGGAAGCCCTCAACTGACTTTTGCCTGATATTCGCTTTGCCCTTTCAGCAAGGCGAATACCACCCGAGCAAGTTTGCGAGCCAGCATCACCAACGCCTGCGTGGT
>NZ_FYDZ01000029.1:0-14150 GCF_900187515.1 Pseudomonas sp. Irchel s3f10 | reverse complement strand
TTCGACCAAAGAAGGATCGAGCAAAGCATCCAATCCCTCGATGGCGTTGGGGGTAGAGGCGATGTTGTGGGTCAGTTCCAGTGCCCGAGCGAGACGCATAAAAAAATCCGATGCCAGTACAGGCATCAGATTTTGATTTCTTGCGGCCAAAGGTCAAGCGAGAAGGCTTAACTGATCGGCATTAGCCCCGAAGGGCGGCTTTTTCATTCACAACAAACCAATCTTACAACTTCGGCCCTGCAGCCTTGATCGCGTCGCTCACTTCGAACTTCTTGAAGTTCTCGATGAACAGACCGGCCAGTGCTTTCGCAGCCTCGTCGTACGCAGCCTTGTCAGCCCAGGTGTTGCGCGGGTTGAGCAGGTTGGTTTCAACGCCCGGTACGGCCAGTGGCACGTCGAGGTTGATGGTGTCGAGGTGTTCGGTGTCAGCACCGATCAGCGCGCCGCTCTGGATCGCTGCGATCACCGCGCGGGTGGTCGGGATGTTGAAGCGTTTGCCGACGCCGTAGCCGCCGCCGGTCCAGCCGGTGTTGACCAGGTAGACCTTGGAGCCGAAGCCGCGGATGCGCTTGATCAGCAGCTCGGCGTATTCGCCAGCCGGGCGCGGGAAGAACGGTGCGCCGAAGCAGGTGGAGAAGGTCGACTTGATGCCGCTGCCGGAACCCATTTCAGTCGAGCCCACCAAAGCGGTGTAGCCGGACAGGAAGTGGTAGGCCGCTTGTTCTTCGTTGAGGATCGACACTGGCGGCAGTACGCCGGTCAGGTCGCAGGTCAGGAAGATCACCGCGTTTGGCTCGCCACCGAGGTTGTGCTCGGAACGCTTGGCAACGTGCTCCAGCGGGTACGCGGCACGGCTGTTCTGGGTCAGGCTGACATCGGCGTAGTCGGCGTGCTTGGCGTCGTCGATAACGACGTTTTCCAGCACAGCGCCGTGCTTGATGGCTTTCCAGATAACCGGCTCGTTCTTCTCGGAGAGGTCGATGCACTTGGCATAGCAACCGCCTTCGATGTTGAACACCACACCTTCGCCCCAGCCGTGTTCGTCGTCACCGATCAGGTAACGGCTTTCGTCGGCCGACAGGGTGGTTTTACCGGTGCCCGACAGACCGAAGAACAGGGTCACGTCGCCTTCTTCGCCGATGTTGGCAGCGCAGTGCATTGGCAGCACGTCAGCGGCCGGCAGCAGGAAGTTCTGCACGGAGAACATGGCTTTCTTCATCTCACCGGCGTAACGCATGCCGGCGATCAACACTTTCTTCTGTGCGAAGTTGAGGATCACGCAACCGTCGGAGTTGGTGCCGTCACGCTCAGGCACGCACTCGAAGTTGGCCACGTTGAGCACTTGCCACTCTTCACGACCGGCCGGGTTGTACTGGGCCGGGTTGATGAACAGGCAACGACCGAACAGATTCTGCCAGGCAGTCTGGGTGGTCATTTTCACGGCCAGGTAGTGATCTTCCGCCGCGCCTACATGCACGTGGGACACAAAGTGCTCTTGCGCGTTGTTGAATGCTTCTACGCGAGCCCACAGCGCGTCGAACTTGTCGGCCGGGAACTTGCGGTTGATCGGGCCCCAGGCAATAGCGGCCTGGGTGGAAGGCTCTTCAACGATGAAACGGTCAACAGGCGAACGACCGGTGCGGTGACCAGTGCGAACAACCAGAGCGCCGGTATCGGCAAGCTCGCCCTCACCGCGGTTCAGGGCTTCTTTTACCAGATCATCAACACTCAGATCGGTGTACACGGCGTTATTGGCTTGCGTCATGAGGTTCCCCGTCGGCCAGTGGCCGAGTGTGCTCCAAACGTTTTGTAGTAGAAAGTCGTGCACTACTACCGCGAAAAAAGTGGGCCGGATTATGCCAGAAAAGCCCAAAAAGAGTAGGGTCCTCCCGTCGTAACGGCGAAATTCCGTCGTTACGCAGTGAATTTACCTGCGCTGAACCGTTTTAGTGCCGGGTATCTGACGGCGTGTCGACGCCTGCGCCAGCGAACAATTGAGCAATATCGGCGGCGTCGAACTCATAACGCTCGTTGCAGAACTGGCAATCGATCTCGACTTTTCCACCTTGTTCGGCCACCAGTGCCTGCGCATCCTCAAGACCCAGACTGACCAGCGCGTTGCCCGAACGCTCGCGCGAGCAGGTGCAACGGAAACGCAGGTTCTGCACATCGAACAGGCGCACTTGCTCTTCATGGTAGAGGCGATGCAGCACGGTTTCGTTGTCCAGGCTCAATAACTCATCGGCGGTCAGTGTGCTAGCCAGTGCGGTGAGGTGCTGCCAGCTGGCGGCGCGCTCTTCTTCGTCTTTCAGGCGATCGGCCGGCAGTTGTTGCAGCAGCATCCCGCGGGCACGACGGCCATCGGCGAACAGCTTGAAGCGCGTGCCGACCTGTTGCGACATGACGAAATAGTTGGTGAAGCATTCCGACAGGGTTTCGCCGTCGAGATCGACAATGCCCTGGTAGCGCTGACCGACAGTCGGGTCGACGGTCAGGGTCAGGTCACCGCCCGGCATCAGGTCGGCAAGGGTCGCGTCCGGCGCGATCTGCTCGGCGTTGTAACGCGCCAGGCCACGGATATCGCGCTCGCTGGAACATTCGATCATCAGCAGCGGGATCGGGCCTTCGGAACGCGCCTGTAGAATCAGCAAGCCATCGAACTTCAGCGTGCCCACCAGCAACGAGGCGGCCGCCATCAATTCGCCCAGCAGTTGCGCCACTGGCTCCGGGTACGGGTGCTTGGCGAGAACCTCGGCGTAGCTGCGTTCAAGCGCAACCAGTTCGCCGCGCGTGTCGCTGTCATCGAAGATGAAACGTTGGGTGAAATCGGTATCCGCTAGGTCGGTCATAATTTTGGGTATCTGAATGTGGTGACAAAATGGTTACAAGACGTGAAAATTTGCGCTTCTTGGCACTCTTTTTGGTGCCGACTGCTCTGCCATGGGAGGCATTTTATGAACAATCCGGGTTTGTTCCAATCTAGGTGGAACCTCGGCCGGCTGGTTCTGTGCAACGTAGTGCCGTTGGCGCTACTGGCTTTCTGGTTATGGCCTACGGGCAACTCGCTGTGTGTGATTTTCGACGAGTGGCTGTTCCGCTCGCTCAATGCACCGCTGGCCAGCAACCCGATATGGCTCCACATCTGGGCAATTGCAAGTCTGCGCCCATTCGACATCGTTGTCGGACTGATCCTGCTGACGCTGCTGATCAAGGGTGACTGGGTGTTCAAGGCCATTGACGTGCGTCGCGCATTCTTCGGTTTTTTCTCGATCCTGTTGTTGATGGTGGTGATCCGCGCGCTGTTTTCCAAGTTCGCCGACCATATGGACTGGCAACACAGCAGCCCGTCGATGGTGCTCGAAGGCGCGGTGCATATCAGCGATTACTTCCCGCACCTGGAGAGAACCTGGGAGCTGAAGGATCGCTCCGGCCAGAGTTTTCCGGGTGATCATGCTTCAGTGCTGTTGATCTGGGCGCTATTTATGGGCGTGTTCAGTCGTACGGTCGGCCAGTTTCTGACGATCTGGGGTCTGGCGCTGCTGTTCATGCTGCCGCGCCTGGTGGCCGGTGCGCATTGGGGTCAGGACGATTACATCGGCGGTCTGCTGCTGGCGGTGTGGGCGTTGGGTTGGGGTTACTACACGCCGTTTGCGTATCACGCCTCGAACTTCTGGCTGAAGGTGACGGCGCCGATCTTTTCGCTGGTAGGCAAGTTGCCGCTGGTGTCGCGGATGAGTGTGGTGCGTAGCGCCTGATACCGAGCTGTCTTCGGCGAGGGCTGCGCCCGCGATTCGCGAGCAGGCTCGCTCCCACATTGGAATGCAATCTCCTGTGGGAGCGAGCTTGCTCGCGAAGAGGCCAGCACCAACAACGTGATTATTCGTCGTTACTGCTACCCCGAAATTTGAACAGATCCCGCCGCTGTTTCTTGCTCGGCTTGCCGTCAGTGCTCACGCTCAACGCACCCGCCTTGCGCATCGCCGCGGCTGCTTCACGCTTGGCAATACTCGCCTCGGTCTCTGCATACAGCGTCTGCGCCTCCGGCGCGCCACGTCGCACAATCGACAACGCTTCAACCTTCACCGTACGCACTTCAAACCCGGTACGAATCTCGAGCTCATCGCCAATGCGTGGCTCTTTGCCAGGCTTGCAGCGTTCTCCGCGACAATGCACCTTGCCGCTCTCGATCGCCGCTTTGGCCAAGGCGCGGGTCTTATAAAAACGCGCAGCCCACAGCCACTTGTCGAGACGGACCTTGTCGTCCTCTTCGCTTTTTTGTGCCATTTGAATTCCTCGTTCGGCCAGTAGTCGGAACTGTACTACCGTTTCTGTCGGGCGCAAGAACTCGGCCCTCCAGATAGACTGTGATCTTGGCCGGTACATCGGCATGGAGTGATCGAGTGACTAAATTTCCGTCTTCATTAACCTCACCCAAGGCCGGTTGCCAAGGGTGTCAGCAAAGCGAACCGCTGGGCTTCGATTTTTCCTTCGCCTACCAACCCATCGTCGATCTGCGCGACCAGTCGGTTTTCGCCCATGAAGCGCTGGTTCGCGGTGTGAAGGGTGAAGGCGCACTCACTGTGTTGGATCAGGTTACAGAAGATAACCGCTACCGTTTCGACCAGCTCTGCCGGACCCGCGCCATCGAAGGTGCGGCCGATCTTAATATGCAGACACACTTGTCGATCAACTTCATGCCCAACGCGGTCTATCGTCCAGAGTTATGCATTCGCAGTACCCTGGAGGCGGCAAAAAAACACCGTTTCCCTATCGACCGGCTGATTTTCGAAACCCTGGAAAGCGAGCACGTAGATAACTATCGCCATTTGACCAATATTCTGCGTGAATACCGCGAATTCGGCTTCAAGACTGCCATCGACGATTTCGGTGCCGGTTATTCGGGGCTCAATCTGCTGGCTGATTTCCAACCGGACCTGATCAAACTCGACATGGCGCTGATCCGCGATGTCGATCAAGACCGTGTTCGTCAGGCAATCGTCCGGGGGATTGTCACAATCTGTGCGGAGTTGGACGTTACAGTCATTGCCGAAGGCATCGAGAGCGCCGGTGAACGGGATTTCCTGGCGGACTGTGGAATATTTCTGATGCAGGGCTACTGGTTCGCCAAACCTGCATTCAAAGCGTTGGCCCAGGTTTCACCTGAGGCCTGGACACGTTAATCGTTGGTTTTTTCTATTGAAGACATTTGATCATTTGACCGTTGTCGGTCTGCGCGAGTGGGTGGCGCTCCCTGATCTGGGAGTCGCAGGCCTGCGAGCGAAAATCGACACCGGCGCCAGCACCTCCAGCCTGCATGCCACCGACATCGAACCGTTCGAACGCGACGGCGAGAAATGGGTGCGTTTCACCGCGCACCTGGGCACGGTGGTGCAGTTGCGTCACCGCCGCTGCGAAGCGCCACTGGTGACGCGCAAAACCATCAAAAGCTCCAACGGCCATGCCCAGGAGCGCTATGTGATCAGCACCACTCTGGCTTTGGGTGATCGGGTCTGGCCGATCGAGTTCACCCTCGCCTGCCGCAAATCCATGCGCTATCGCCTGTTGCTCGGTTCCAAAGCCCTGATCGATGGCCAACTGGTCGTCAATCCGGGCATCAAGTATGTACAAGACAAGCCGGTGTTCCCGGTATCTACCTCCTCCACAGGTGTTGCATGAAGATCGCTGTGCTGTCGCGGAACCCGCGTCTGTATTCCACCCGCCGTCTGGTCGAAGCCGGAACCGAGCGCGGGCATGAAATGGTAGTGATCGACACCTTGCGCGCCTACATGAACATCGCCAGCCACAAGCCGCAGATCCACTATCGCGGCAAACCGCTGGAAGGCTTTGACGCGGTGATTCCACGGATCGGTGCGTCGGTGACGTTTTATGGTTGCGCGGTGTTGCGCCAGTTCGAAATGATGGGGGTATTCCCGCTCAACGAATCGGTGGCCATCGCCCGTTCGCGGGACAAGTTGCGCTCGCTGCAATTGCTGTCGCGTCGTGGCATCGGTTTGCCGGTGACCGGGTTTGCTCACTCACCGGATGACATTCCTGACCTGATCGACATGGTCAACGGCGCGCCGCTGGTGATCAAAGTGCTGGAAGGCACGCAAGGTATCGGCGTGGTGCTGTGCGAAACCGCCACGGCCGCAGAGTCGGTGATCGAGGCGTTCATGGGCCTGAAGCAGAACATCATGGTTCAGGAATACATCAAGGAAGCGGGCGGTGCGGATATTCGTTGCTTCGTGGTCGGTGACAAAGTCATCGCGGCAATGAAGCGTCAGGCCAAACCGGGTGAGTTCCGCTCCAACCTGCATCGCGGCGGCAGCGCCAGCCTGATCAAGATCACCCCGGAAGAGCGCATGACCGCGTTGCGCGCGGCCAAGGTCATGGGCCTGGCGGTGGCGGGCGTGGATATCCTGCGCTCCAATCACGGGCCGCTGGTGATGGAAGTGAATTCGTCACCGGGGCTGGAAGGGATCGAGACCACCACGGGGAAGAATGTGGCGGGGATCATCATTGAGCATCTTGAGAAGAATGGCGGGCCGAATATGACTCGGACAAAAGGCAAGGGCTAAAGCGAAGAGCAAGAGCCCCTCACCCTAACCCTCTCCCAGGGGGAGAGGGGACTGATTGGGGGATATTGGAGAACTACGCCGACCTGATCTTGCTGTACCGGATCCATAATCGACTCAGTCTTTCAGGTCGATGTATGACGCAAAACACCTCGGTCGGCCCCCTCTCCCTCCGGGAGAGGGCTGGGGTGAGGGGCTTTTGATCTACACAGCATCCCGCGGCAGCATCAATCCCAACGGCAGCCGCACCCGCGCCTCCAGTCCACCCCCGGACCGATTGCGCAATTCAACATTGCCGCCATGCATCGAAGCAATCCGCTTCACAATCGCCAAACCCAAGCCAGTACCCTTCCCGCCCCGGGCACGATCGCCACGGGTAAACGGGTTGAAGATCGCCTCCAGCTCCGAAGGATCGATCCCCGCCCCTCGGTCCATCACGCTCAGCACCACATACGGCGCACTGACGTCACCGGACACATAAGCCGCGACTTCAACGTGACCGCCAGCATGGTTCAAGGCGTTGCCGATCAGGTTGTTCAGCAAGCGTTTCATCGATACCCGACGCAGCGGAAACGGCTGAATCGGCTCCAGACGCAAACGCACCTTCTCTTCGTTCTGGTTGTAGGGCGCCGCGACCTCGCGCACCAGATCAGTCAGATCCACCTCTTCCACCGATTCGTCGCGACCATCGCGAATAAACGCGAGGAACTGGTCGAGAATCGCATCCATGTCTTCGATGTCCCGGACCATGTCGTCGGTCAGGTCATTGCGGTCGCCCATCAATTCCAGCGACAGGCGCAACCGCGTCAACGGTGTGCGCAAGTCATGGGACACGCCGGCCAGCATCAACTCACGCTCGCGTCCGGCCTGCTCGACGTCTTCGGCCATCTGGTTAAAAGCGCGATACACCTCGGTCATCTCGCTCGGCGTATCGCTGATCGGCAGACGTACGCTGCGACCCTGACCGAGTTGCCGCGCGGCATAGACCAGACGCTTCAAGGGTTGGTTGAGCTGGCTGACGAAAATCCACGCCGACGCCGTCGACAGCAAGCCGATGGCGAGGAACCAGCCGAGCACGTTCCAGATTTTCTGGCCGCGCAAAGGATGCGGATACAGCGGCACCTTCAGCCAGCCGTCACCGAGGCTCGGTGCGCGCACCCACAACGCCGGCGGCGAGTGCATGCGCAAACGCACTTCAGTGTCGGCGCCCAGCTCCGCCTGCATTTGTCGCTGATAGATTTCGCTGTACGGCCAATGCTGCTCACCTTCCGGCACACCGGCGCCCACGACCCGGATCAGGGTGGCGGCATCCGCGATCTTCGCGCGGTTTTCTTCGTCGGCAGCCCAATAGGCACGCAGCGTCAGGGCGACGCCGTGGCTGTATTGGCGATCCACCAGCACGTCCTCGTTCATCAACAGATAAACCAGGGTCAGCGCCTTGGAAAACAGCACGACGATGAGCACCAGCCAAAGGGTGCGGGAGAAAAAGCTTTGGGGGAACCAGACGGGGGTTTTCATCTATAACCGCTACACACTTGCAGGAGCGAGCAATGCTCGCATATTGCGGATTGCGAGTCTGCGGGCATGGCCGTTCGACCAAAACCTGCAGACCCGCTCCTACAAATCGCCGATCACTTGGTGGCGGCGCCATCCGGTACGAACACGTAGCCCACACCCCAGACAGTCTGGATATAGCGCGGCTTCGATGCATCAGGCTCGATCATGCGGCGCAGACGGGAAATCTGCACGTCGATGGAACGCTCGAGGGCATCCCACTCGCGGCCACGGGCCAGGTTCATCAGTTTGTCGCGGGTCAGCGGCTGACGCGCGTTCATCACCAGGGCCTTGAGTACCGCAAACTCACCGGTGGTGAGCATGTGCACTTCGTCGCCGCGTTTCAGTTCGCGGGTGGCCAGCGACAACACGTAATCACCGAAGGTGACATTTTCGTCTTCGCTGCCCGGCGCGCCGGGTACCGGTGCGGCCTGACGACGCAGTACAGCTTTGACCCGCGCCATCAGCTCGTCCGGGTTGAACGGCTTGGCCAGATAATCGTCGGCGCCCAGTTCCAGACCCTTGATACGGCTCATCTCATCGCCCTTGGCGGTGAGCATGATAATCGGGATCTGGTTGTTCGCGGCCCGCAGACGCCGGCACGCGGTCAGACCGTCTTCGCCGGGCAGCATCAGGTCGAGGACGACCAGATTGAAAACTTCACGCGACAGCAGACGATCCATCTGCTCGGTGTTCGGTACGGTACGGGCGCGGTAGCCCTTGCTGACGAAAAAACGTTCCAGCAGGCTGCTCAGCCCCGGATCGTCGTCAACGATGAGAATTTTTTCGCCTTCAGCAGTTTGTGCAGTGCTGCTCATTGGATGCTCCTTTTAGCTCGGCGCGCATTATGGCGTAGCTGCCGTTATACGCACCGTGTGCATTGTTAGCAGATTTTTCCTTCACTGCCAGAAAACCGGGGTTTATGCCTACAGACTGCGACGCCCCCGAATGACAGAACGCTGGTTATAATGCGCGGCGTTTTGTGCCAGGCAACGTCTGAATCGTTACCGCAGGTGGCAGGCTTTTTTTCCTGCCTAGCGCAGTAATTGTTCGATTTCACGGGTCAATGGCCTGCCTTTTGACCCAGGCAGCGGCAATTTTCTAGCCGCTCAACCAGACTCCGGGCCTTTATTTCCGTGCCTGAGAGCCTGATTTCACAATATGTCAGGTGGTTTTATGGACAGCATCAACAGCCGCATTGCCGAGGAACTCGGCGTACGCCCACAACAGGTCGAAGCGGCCGTCGCGCTACTCGATGAAGGCTCTACCGTTCCCTTCATCGCCCGTTACCGGAAAGAAGTTACCGGCAGCCTCGATGACACCCAGTTGCGTCATCTGGAAGAGCGTCTGCGCTACCTGCGAGAACTCGACGAACGGCGCATCAGCATCCTCGCCAGCATCGAAGAGCAAGGCAAACTCACCCCTGCCCTCGAGCGCGACATCAAACTCGCCGACACCAAGACCCGCCTCGAAGACTTGTACCTGCCGTACAAGCAGAAGCGCCGCACCAAGGGCCAGATCGCCCTGGAAGCCGGCCTCGGCGACCTGGCCGACGGCCTGTTCAACGACCCGAACCTGACCCCGGAAACCGAAGCCGCACGCTTCGTCGACGCCGAAAAAGGCGTGGCCGATGTGAAAGCCGCGCTGGAAGGCGCCAAGTACATCCTCATGGAGCGCTTCGCCGAAGACGCCAGCCTGCTGGAAAAACTGCGTAACTACCTGAAACAGGAAGCGACCCTCAGTGCCCGCGTCATCGCTGGCAAGGAAGAGGAAGGCGCCAAGTTCCGCGATTACTTCGAACACGACGAACCGCTGAAAAGCATGCCGTCGCACCGCGCGCTGGCGATTTTCCGTGGCCGCAACGAAGGCATCCTCAGCTCCGCGCTGAAAGTCGGCGACGAGCTGCCGGGCACCATGCACCCGTGCGAAGGCATGATCGGCCAGCAATTCAACATCCAGAACCAGAACCGCCCGGCCGACAAATGGCTCGGCGAAGTAGTGCGCTGGACGTGGAAGGTCAAGCTCTACACGCACCTGGAGACCGACCTGCTCGGCGAGCTGCGTGACGGCGCCGAAACCGAAGCGATCAACGTGTTCGCCCACAACCTGCACGACCTGCTGCTGGCCGCGCCGGCTGGCCCGCGCGCAACCCTGGGCCTCGACCCGGGCCTGCGTACCGGTTGCAAGGTTGCCGTGGTCGACTCGACTGGCAAACTGCTCGATCACGCCACGGTTTACCCGCACGTGCCGCACAACAAGTGGGATCAGACCATCGCCATTCTGGCCGCCCTGTGCGCCAAGCACTCGGTTGACCTGATCGCCATCGGCAACGGCACCGCCAGCCGCGAAACCGACAAACTGGCGATCGAACTGATCAAAAAATACCCAGCGATGAAAATGACCAAGGTCATGGTTTCCGAGGCCGGTGCATCGGTGTACTCGGCATCGGAACTGGCGGCCAAGGAATTCCCGGATCTCGACGTGTCGATCCGTGGCGCGGTGTCCATCGCCCGTCGCCTGCAAGATCCACTGGCTGAACTGGTGAAAATCGATCCGAAGTCCATCGGTGTCGGCCAGTACCAGCACGACGTTTCGCAGCTGAAACTGGCGCGCGGCTTGGATGCTGTAGTCGAGGACTGCGTGAACGCAGTCGGCGTTGATGTGAACACCGCTTCGGTGGCGCTGCTGGCCCGTATCTCCGGCCTCAACGCGACGCTGGCGCAAAACATCGTTGCGCACCGCGACGAGCACGGCGCATTCAAAACCCGTGCAGCGCTGAAGAAAGTCGCACGTCTGGGCGAAAAAACCTTCGAACAGGCCGCCGGTTTCTTGCGCGTGATGAACGGCGACAATCCGCTGGATTCCTCGGCGGTGCACCCGGAAGCCTATCCGCTGGTGCAACGCATTGCCGCTGAAACCGACCGTGATATCCGCTCGCTGATCGGTGATGCAAGCTTCCTCAAGCGTCTGGATCCGAAGAAATTCACCGACGAGACCTTCGGTCTGCCAACCGTGACCGACATCATCCAGGAACTGGAAAAACCGGGCCGCGACCCGCGTCCGGAGTTCAAGACTGCCGAGTTCCAGGAAGGCGTCGAAGATCTGAAAGACCTGCAACTGGGGATGATCCTCGAAGGCGTGGTCACCAACGTGACCGCGTTCGGTGCCTTCGTCGACATCGGTGTGCATCAGGATGGTCTGGTGCACATCTCGGCATTGTCGGAGAAATTCATCAAGGATCCGCGCGAAGCGGTGAAGGCCGGTGACGTGGTCAAGGTGAAAGTCATGGAAGTCGACATCCCGCGCAAACGCGTTGGCCTGTCGATGCGCATGGGCGACACCCCGGGCGAGAAAATCGACGGTGCCCGTGGTTCGCGTCCGGGCTCGGCCCAGCGCCAGCCTTCGAACAACGCGCCACGCAAGGAAACCGCGACCGCAGCGCCAGTGAACAACGCGATGGCCTCGCTGTTCGCCAACGCCAAGCAGTTGAAGAAACGCTGATGAAAATTCCGGCCGGGCTCGTCGAGAGCGCGTTTTTCAAGCTGTTGGGCTGCCGCCTGCACAGCCTGGAAACCGGGGTGGCGCAAGTCGCCCTGGTGCTGGAACCGGAACTGCGCAATCGCGGCGGCAAATTGCACGGTGGCGCGCTGTTCAGTCTGGTCGATATCGCCATGGGGCTGGCCTGTTCCAGCACCCACGGCTTCGATCAACAGAGCGCGACCATCGAGTGCAAGATTAACTACATCCGCGCCGTTTCCGACGGCGAGGTCATGTGCACGGCACGGGTCATCCACCCGGGCCGCCGCACTTTAGTGGTCGAAGCCGACGTGATGCAGGGCGACAAACTGGTCGCAAAAGCACAAGGCACGTTCGCTGTCCTGTAGCTAGACGCCATCAATTTGAGTTAATTTCGGCGCAACGAATCCTGTGGGAGCGAGCCTGCTCGCGAAGAGGGTGTATCAGCAATGAAGATGTTGGCTGACACACCGCCTTCGCGAGCAGGCTCGCTCCCACAGGGATTGTGCAGTTCCTGACTGACCGGCAAATGGCCTGCCGCTACAAAACCAGGCGAAAACGCCAGTTTCAACTTCACCCTTGTAGACCGTCCTGCCCACCCCCATATTGGGGCGACTGACGCGTGAAGGAATCCAAATTGAGCGAACTTCTCAACCGCCGCCTGGCTCTGCTCGGCGAGCGCGCTAACCTCTCTCTGCTCGAGCAGTGCCTGCACGGTATCGAACGTGAATGCCTGCGCGTGACCAGCGAAGGTCGCCTGGCGCAAACGCCGCACCCCGAAGCCTTGGGTTCCGCGCTGACCAACGAACAGATCACCACCGACTACTCCGAGTCGCTGCTGGAATTCATCACGCCCGCCCTGCCTGATCCGGCGGATACGCTGGCGAGCCTGGACAGGATTCACCGCTTTGCCTACAGCAAACTCGGCAACGAGTACCTGTGGAGTCCATCGATGCCGTGCCCGTTGCCGGCCGAGGAAGACATCCCGATCGCCTATTACGGCACCTCCAACATCGGTCAGCTCAAGTATGTCTATCGCAAGGGTCTGGCCCTGCGGTACGGCAAGACCATGCAGTGCATCGCCGGGATTCACTACAACTTCTCCCTGCCGGAAAAGCTCTGGCCGCTGCTGCGCGAAACCGAAGGGTTTGTCGGCACTGACCGCGATTTTCAGTCGTTTTCCTACATCGCACTGATCCGTAACTTCCGTCGCTACAGCTGGCTGCTGATGTACCTGTTCGGGGCATCGCCAGCGCTGGATGCCGGTTTCCTGCGGGGTCGTTCGCATCAGTTGGAACAGCTTGATCCGGACACCCTGTATCTGCCGTACGCCACCAGCCTGCGCATGAGCGACCTCGGTTACCAGAGCAACGCCCAGGCCGGCCTGACGCCGTGCTACAACGATCTGACGAGCTACACCGACAGCCTGCGCAAAGCCGTGGCCACGCCTTACGCACCGTACGTTGAAGTCGGCACGCACAAGGATGGCGAGTGGGTGCAGCTGAACACCAACATCCTGCAGATCGAAAACGAGTACTACTCCAACATCCGCCCAAAACGCGTGACCTACACCGGCGAGCGGCCGATTCAGGCGTTGGTCGCCCGTGGCATTCAGTACGTCGAAGTGCGTTGCCTGGATATCAACCCGTTTTTGCCGATGGGCATCGACCTCACCGAGTCGCGCTTCCTCGACGCGTTCCTGCTGTATTGCGCACTTAACGACAGTCCCTTGCTGACCAATACCTCGTGCGGCAACGCGACGTCGAACTTCCTCAGCGTGGTCAAGGAAGGTCGTCGTCCGGGTCTGCAATTGCAGCGTGACGGTGAGTCGGTGGAGATGAAGACCTGGGCGGCCGAACTGCTGGAACAAATTGCTCCATTGGCGGCGTTGCTGGATCAGAGCCATGGCAGCGATGCGCACAGCAAGGCGCTGGATGCGCAACTGGCCAAGGTCAGCGATCCGTCCCTGACGCCATCCGCGCAGGTGTTGGCGGCGATGGCTGAGCACAAGGAAAGCTTTGCGCAGTTCTCGTTGCGTCAGAGCCAGGCGCATGCGGAGTTCTTCCGCAGCGAGCCGTTGGCGGCGGATGAGCAGGTGAAGTTTGAGGAGTTGGCGCGTACGTCGCTGGCTGCACAGGCTGAGCTGGAGCAGAACGAGGTGGGGGATTTTGACGTGTTTGTCGGGTCGTATCAGGCGAGTATTTTGGCGATCAGCAACTAAAAGCCCCTCACCCTAGCCCTCTCCCGGAGGGAGAGGGGACTGACCGGGTTGTTGATGCGAAGTACGCCGACCTGAAATACCGAGCCGAACTCAGGCCTTGAAAAGCACAGAGATCGGCTCCCTTTCCCCCTCGCCCCCTTGGGGGCGGTCCGACGTTTGATCTGGTCAAACGATACTGGACACGGTTATAGGGTTTAGGTCATTTCTCATGCTGCCAAGGCTTCCATTGCTACCGGAGTCCGATATCCGTTGTGACTGTGCAGCCTGATCCGATTGTAATAATG